>JAFGHF010000025.1 GCA_016939375.1 Candidatus Omnitrophota bacterium
ACCATAAGGCGCTGGATAATAAGTGCTAATAGTGACTTGGTCCTGTGCCCAAACAGTGGCTGCTATGATAACACACCCGAGAGCTAAGAAAATTAGATATTTTTTTCTCATTTTATTTCTCCATATTCAAGTTTCGTCTTGTTGTTTTAACTCGGGCGATTTTTTCTTTTAAGGCATCTATTTCTTGCTGTTGATATTGCAGGTATTTAGTCAAATAGATCACAATTTCATGCGTAGACAGACCACAGGCAAGTCCTTCGTCATCTATGGAAACCGCTTCCGGGATTACCTCTGCTACTTCTTCAGCAATAAAGCCTATATCTTTGGTGCCTCCATTTTCCGGCTTCCAAGTAAAACTGACGGGCCTAAGATTTGGTATCTTTTCCAAGGCCTCTTTGGTATCTATGTCAGTAATATTTTCTTTCCAGCGGTAGCTGCAAGGAGGAGGATTCCAGGCATTGGCTCGTCCTTCTCCGCCATTTCCAGCAGTATTAGGAAGGACAATTCTGCTACTGGCAGTGCCTGCGATTCCCACATAGCCATTGGCGGGCATAAACCTCACTACTTCACTACCATAAGTCTCTGAATAAATATCCAAATGTCCTCCGTTTGATGTATCAAACTCCCAATAAGCAGCAGCGTCAGTATCTTCAAGCCTTATGTCAAAAGTATTGTTGCCGATTATATCAAGTGGAGTCTGAGGGGAAGTGGTTCCCAGGCCTAATCTGTTGTTCGCGGTCAGTCCCCTGTATACACCATACGGCGCCTGGTAATAAGCGCTTCTTTCTACGTAGTCCTGGGCCCAGACTGTGGCCATCAATAGCAAGAATAAAGCCGATATGCTTAAAGCCAGATATTTACGTTTCATATCTTTCTCCTTAAAAAAATCTTACTTTTGATATGGCAAGCCCCAGATTTTTATAAACCCGTTGGCTGCAGATTGGTCAAATTTATCTCCTTTGTCATATGTCGCCAGCGACTTTTTGTATAGTGAGCAAGGAGACCTTCTGCCTACACAGACACAATTTCCTTTATATAATTTTAAATCGATGACACCTTTAAGTCTTATTTGTGTTTGATCGATAAATTTGTCTAAAGCCGCTTTAAGCGGGGTGTGCCAAAGGCCATTATAGACCAGCTGGGCGTATTTCTCAGCGACCTGTTTTTTAAATTGAGCGGACTCTTTATCCAAAATCAAGCTTTCTAACTCTTGGTGTGCCAAATATAATACCGTGGCTGCCGGTGCTTCGTATATCTCCCTGCTCTTTATGCCCACCAGCCTATTTTCTACCATATCAATTCTACCTACGCCACAACCTCCGGCCAATTTGTTTAGCCTATTGATCAGCGAAACCGCCTTACTGTCTTTGCCGTTTAATCTGACCGGGATACCTTTAGAAAACCCTATTGTCAGATAGAGGGGTTTGTTGGGGCATTTTTGCGGGTCTTTGGTCAGTTTATAAATATCGGGCGGCGGGGCATTTGCCGGGTCTTCCAGGACCCCGCACTCAATGCTTCTGCCCCATAGGTTTAAATCGGTGCTGTAGGGGCTTTTCTTTGTTGCCTCGACCTGTATATTATGGGCCCAGGCGTATTTTATTTCATCGTCTCTTGTTTTGAGCTCCCATTCTCTTAACGGGGCGACCACCTTTAATCTTTTATCCAGGGCGGCGACAGAGACCTCCAGCCTTACCTGGTCATTGCCCTTGCCCGTACAACCATGGGCAATGTATTGGGCATTTTCCTTGTGGGCAATCGCTACTAGCCCTTCAGCGATCAGAGGTCTTCCCAGGGCCGTAGCCAACGGATACTTAGCCTCATAAATAGCCCCGGCCTTTAATGCGGGAAAAACAAAATCATTCAGGAATCTATCTTTTAAGTCTACGATGTAGGCCTTTTTTACCCCGCAACGTTTGGCTTTTTTCTTTAATTGCGCAAAATTTATACCTTGACCCAAATCGGCAGTATATGTTATTACTTCAAAACCCCTGTCCTGCAACCAAGCTACGCAACAGGAAGTATCAAGCCCTCCTGAATATGCTAAAACAACTTTTTTCATTCTCGTGCTCCTTGATTGAATCAGCCTATTTAAAAACTACCAACTAGATGCAATAGTATCGCCTTTTGCACGTGCATCCTATTTTCCGCCTGGTCGAATACTATAGAATTTGGCCCATCGATTACATCATCGGCTATTTCCTCGCCCCTGTGTGCCGGTAGGCAATGCATTATCAGACAGTCCTTTTTCGCTAGTGAAACTAGCCCCTGATTGATTTGAAAGCCGGCAAAATCCTTTGCCCTTATTTTGCATTCAGATTCCTGGCCCATGCTTGTCCACACATCCGTGTAGATCACGTCTGCCTCTTGGGCCACCTCTCTGGGGTCTTGCGAAAGATAAATATCGGCCCCTTTCTTCTGGGCGATATTTATGGCCTCTTTTACAATCTCGTCCTTTGGCCTGTGGTTCTTAGGCGTAGCTACGTTAAGGTTAATTCCCAGCTTCGCGCATCCATAAAGCAGGGAGTGGACTACATTATTACCATCACCGATAAACGAGATCTTGGCGTTTTTTAGATTGCCTTTTTTTTCTTTGATAGTATACAAGTCGCTCAAGGCCTGGCAGGGGTGAAATAAGTCCGTAAGGCCGTTTATCACCGGTATGGCGCAAAACTGCGCCAACTCCACCAATTGTTTTTGGGAAAAGGTCCTTATGACTAACACGTTCAGATATCGCGACAGCACGCTTCCGATATCTTTTACGGCTTCCCTGGTACCAAATTTTATATCTTCGGGGGACAAATAAAATGTGCTTCCTCCCAGGTGGGCCATTCCTGCCTCAAAGGACACCCTGGTCCTTAACGATGGTTTTAAAAAGATGAGGCCCAGACATTTCTCTGATAAGGCAGAACTAAAATCTTTGACCTTTGCCTTTAAATCATCGGTAAGGCTGAAGATATGCTCTATCTCTTCTATTTTTAAATCTTTTATAGATAAAAGATCCTTTTTCACTAAGCTTAAACCCCTTCTTTTTGAAAGACAGCTTCGAGGATGCTTATGGCCTTGTCTATCTCTTTCTTACTCACAGCTAGTTGCGGCATGATCCTCAATACAGTTTGATGCGTGCAGTTGATAAGCAGCCCTCTATGTAGACATTCTTCGTATATTGTTTTGCCCGGTTTATATAATTCCACCCCTAGCATCAATCCTTTGCCCCTTACTTCTTTCATTATATTATATTTCGCTTTTAAAAGCGTTAATTTTTTGTATAAATATGCCCCCATCTTCTTTGTATTATAGATAAGTTTTTTGGTCCTGATCGTATCGAAGGCGGCCAAGGCACAAGAGCAAGCCAGTGGGCTGCCGCCAAAGGTGGAGGCATGGGTCCCTGCCCCTAAAGTATCAGCGAACTTTCTTTTTGCTACTGTCGCTCCTATGGGAAATCCTCCGCCAAGTGATTTGGCTAGAGTCATTATGTCCGGCTCGACATTATAATGTTGATAACAAAACATTTTTCCTGTCCTGCCCATGCCTGTCTGCACCTCATCGACAATCAAAAGCAAACCCTTTTTGGTGCAGAGCCTTCTCAAGGCTTTTACATATCCAGGGTCAGCGACATTGATTCCGCCTTCCCCCTGGATCAGCTCCAACATGACTGCCACGGTCTTGGAGCTTATTTTTTTCTTTATCGCCTCTATATCGTTAAAGGGAGCGTGCACAAAACCCTTGGGTAAGGGGGCAAAGCCCTGTTTATATTTAGTCTGTCCCGTTGCGGCAACCGTAGAAAGGGTCCTGCCGTGAAAAGAATCTGACATAGTTATGATCTCGTATTTTGACTTTGCGCTGCCATGCATCCTGGCCAATTTTATTGCTCCTTCTACGGCTTCAGCGCCACTGTTGCAGAAAAAGACCTTTCCGTCAAAGGAATTATTGATAATCTCTTTTGCCAATTTCGCTTGCCACTCGTTATAGTAATTATTTGGAACATGGAGAATCTTTTTTGCCTGTTTATTTAATGCTGCGGCTATAGCTGGATGCGCATGCCCTAGGCCGCTGACCGCCCACCCGGGGAAAAAGTCCAAATACTCTCTTCCGCTTACATCCCAGACCCTGGAACCTTTGCCTTTTATCAATACTAAAGGCGTCCTGGTGTAGGTAGGCATCACATACTTTTTGTATTCATCTATTAAGGTTTTTTTATTCATAGCTTTTCCAAGGTATTTAAAGCTGACAGCTGAGAGCTGATAGCTGAAAGCTACTTAATAATCTGGGTACCGATACCTTCGTTGGTAAAGATCTCTAAAAGTAAAGAACGGGGAATGCTGCCATCGATTATGTGTGTTTTCTTAACCCCCTTTTTCAGGGCTGTGATACAGGCGTTAACCTTAGGTATCATCCCTTCTTTAATTACCCCTCTTTTTATCAATCCCGGCACCTCCGCCATTTTTAAAGTGGAGATCAATGAGTTTTCGTCCGTTTGGTCATATAATATCCCCTGCACATCCGTTAATAACACTAATTTCCAGGCGCCGAGTTTAGCCGCGATCTCTGCGGCAGCCATGTCAGCGTTTATGTTATAAACCTGCCCTTCCTTGCCGATACCCAACGGAGAAATCACAGGGACATAATTATCGGCCAGCAGTTTCTTCAGCGGCTCTTTGCGTATGGAAGCGACATTGCCCACAAAGCCGATATTTTTTGTCAATTTAAGTTTTCTGGCTTTGATTATCTTGCCTATTTTACCGCTTAAGCCCCTGGCCTTGGCCCCAAATTGAATGATTTTGCTTACCATCTGCTGGTTCAGCTCTCCCAGCTCGCTAATCACAATCTTCAATGAGTTCTCATCAGTCACTCGATGCCCATGGTGAAATTCAATCTTATGTCCGAGTTTGCGCATCTTTTCCGTTATACTCGGGCCGCCCCCGTGGATTAAAATAGGATTTAATCCTACACAGTTCATAAAAACGATGTCCTGGAGGATATTGTTTATAATATCCTTTTGGATAATCTGCCTGCCGCCGCATTTGATTACCATTGCCTTGTGCTGAAACCTTTTGATATAAGGCAATGCTTCGATTAAGATATCCGCTTTAGCGATTGCTCTTTGCATTAGTACTCCGCGTTTATGGTAATATATTTGTGTGTTAAATCAGATGTATAAACCGTTGCCTTTGCCTTGCCGAGACCCAAACATATCTTGATCTGGATCTCACTTTTTTTAAAAATCGTGCCCAGTTTTGTGCTATTTGTCGCTATTGCCGCACCATGATGCATGACTTTTTCCGAACCCAAAAAAATACTCAGATTGCCTTGTGTTATAGCACCATCGGCTGCCCCCACACAGGCAGCGATCCTGCCCCAATTGGGATTTTCCCCATAAATTGCTGTTTTGACCAATGGAGAATTAGCCACTTTTAGAGCAACCTTCTTGGCTTGCAGCGCATTGTTGGCTTCTTTGACTTCAATTGCCACAAATTTAGTGCCCCCTTCAGCGTCTTTTACTATCATTTTAGCCAAAGACAAGCATACATGCTCAAGGGCCTCTTGAAAAAGTCCGAGGTTTCTTCTGCTCAATTTTGCATTAGCCGCCAAGCCGTTTGCTAAAATCAACACCATGTCATTTGTACTAGTGTCTCCTTCAACGGTTATGCTATTAAAAGAAGCATCGACAGCCCTCTTCAATGTCTTTCTTAATTCTTTGCTTGCGATTGCGGCATCGGTAGTCAAAAAAGCCAGCATGGTAGCCATATTGGGGGCGATCATTCCCGCGCCCTTGGCGATGCCGCCTATAGTCACGATCTTATTGCCTAACTTTACTTTGACAGCGCTTTGTTTTAACTTGGTGTCGGTGGTAAGTATGGCTTTGGCCGCATTTGAGCTGCCGTTGGCATTTAGCTTTTTGACCAAGAAGGAGGCTTTGCTTACTATTTTTCCGATTGGCAGCCTTTTTCCGATTATTCCGGTGGAGGCGACCAAAACGTTTTCTTTGGCTATGCCTAATTCTTTGGCTATAGATTTAGCCATCTGTTGGGCATCGCTGAGGCCGATTTTCCCTGTGCAACAATTAGCGTTCCCGCTGTTTGTGACTATAGCCTGGGCCCTGTGGTTAGCAAGATGCTTTTTGGTGAGCTTCAGAGGAGCTGCCTGAACCTTATTCTGAGTAAATACACCGCAGGCCACGCAGGGGTTTTGTGAATAGATTAAGGCTAAGTCCTTATTTTTGTACTTTATCCCGCAGTGCATTCCCGTAGCCAAAAAACCTCTTGCCGCTGTTACCCCGCCCTTTACGCTCTTCATAATAGACCTTCTGTCTCCTCAAAACCATACATAATGTTCATATTTTGCACTGCCTGTCCGGAAGCGCCTTTGACCAAGTTATCAATAGCGGTGACGATAATGGCCATGTTTTTTTTCTGGTCCAGTTTCAAACCTATATGGCAATAATTGCCCTGGGTTACATCTTTTAGTTGCGGCGACTCACCCAAAGGCAGAATTTTCACGAAAGGTTTATCCATGTAATATTGCTGGTATATTTTATGTATCTCTTGTTCGCCCATCTGTTCATTGAGCCTGATATAAATCGTACTCAAGATCCCTCTTTGTATCGGGATAAGATGTGGTACGAATATTATGACAGTCTCTTTTCCTGAGATTTCCGTCAGTTCTTGATCTATTTCCGGTGCATGCTGATGCATATTGATTTTATAGGCCATAAAATTGTCTTTCAGCTTAGGTATAAGCACCGCCTCTTTCTCTCTGCCGGCACCGCTTAAGCCAGTTTTAGAATCGGCAATTATGCTTTGATTATCCGCAATATGCTTAACTAAAAGAGGCAGGCAACCTAAAATTACGCCGGTTGGAAAACAGCCTGGATTGGCGATTAGCGTTGCCTCTTTGATCCTGTCTTTGTAAACTTCCGGGAGCCCATACACCGACTGATCCAGGTAATTTGGGCTTGAATGTTGTATGCCATACCATTTTTCATAAGTATTTTTGTCTTTTAATCTGTAGTCAGCGCTTAAGTCGATTACCTTTTTTTCGGCCTTAAGAAATAAAGGGGCAATCTGCATCGATACACGGTGCGGCAGCGCCAGGAAAGCTAAGTCGCATCCGCAGACTATTTTGTCGAAATCCGGCTCGCTACAAAGCAGATCTATTTTCCCGGAAAGATAAGGAAATATAGCACTGATTTTTTGCGGCTGGTCTATTTTAGCCGAGACAGAAGTTACTTCTGCCTTTTTGTGATTAGCTAGTATTTTTAATAATTCTTCGCCGGCATATCCGGTTGCCCCGACAACAGCTACTTTTACCATTTTATTACCTTCGTTTCCCTTTTAATGAATAGCGCTATTATAAAATAATAAAGCCTACTCCGTCAAGCAATTTCGCCGACCCGCATGCCCATATTGTCATGGGCGGGCAGGTAAGAGTAGGCATCTGTTTCGAATTCACTTTATGTCATAAAAATTAGATTATAAAACCGTACCCCCCCTTATCGCTTTGTCCACTGGAAGCGCCGCCGCGCGCCTTTTTGGCCGTATTTTTTACGTTCCTTCATTCTTGGATCGCGGCTCAAAAAGCCAGCGCTTTTTAAATTTACCCTTAGGCTATCGTCCGCCTTGATAAGAGCTCGGGCAATCGCCAAGCGTATTGCTTCGGCTTGGCCGGCGGTCCCCCCGCCAGTTACATTTGCGCTTACATTGAATTTGGCGGCAGTCTGTGTAGCAGCCAAAGGTTCCCTTATGCAAACGCGCAAGACTTCGGTGGGGAAATAATTTTCGAACGCCCTGCCGTTTACGGTGATTTTTCCTTCACCAGCGGAAAGAAACACTCTGGCCACAGCGGTTTTTCTTCTTCCTGTTGCCTGAAACTTTTCTATAGCCACTATTCGACCTCCAACACCTTGGGAGATTGTGCCTTATGCGGATGTTCGCCATCGGCATATACCTTCAGGTTCCTAAAAATATCGGCCCCTAAGGAACCTTTGGGCAGCATTCCCTTTATTGCGTGCTTTAGAACAAATTCTGGTTTTTTCTTGAGCATATCTCTTAATGCTATCTGCTTTAGGCCGCCGGGATAACCGGAGTAGCTTTTATACATTTTTTCCAGCATCTTTTTTCCCGTAACCATTATATCTTTTGCGTTTATGATGATCACCCCATCACCACAGTCTACATGCGGGGTAAAAATGGCCTTATGTTTGCCGCGCAGGATTCGGGCTGCTTGAGTTGCCACGCGCCCAAGGACCTTGCCTTTAGCGTCAATTAGATACCATTTCTTTTTGATTTTTTTATAATTTGCCATAAATGTCTTCATTGTATCCTGCTCCATTTTGAAAGATGGAGTATAACACAAGTTTAGTTGCTTGTCAACCCTTTTATCGGAAAAACCTAACTTTTATATTTTACCCGCATCAAGCAAAGACCCCTGGCCGGAGCACAGGGTCCAGCATATTTTCTATCTTTGGTTTTTAATATCTTGGCTATATCTGGGGGTAATAACCTTCCCCTGCCTACCTCTATAAGAGTCCCCGCGATGTTTCTCGCCATCTTGTAGAGGAAACCATCCGCCTCGATATAGAGTTGTATTAAGTCAGCGCGTTTTTTTATATCCAAAAGCAGTATTTTGCGTACTGAATGCCTTTGCTTTTTGTCTGCGGCCTGAAAAGAACGGAAATCATGCCTGCCTAGAAAGTATTTCGCGGCCTGGCGCATCCTTTTTACGTCCAATGGCTGCTTGACCAGATGCGCGTATTGACGAATAAAAGGAGAAGCGTATTGATTATTTACAACCGTGTATCGATAGAGCTTACTTTTTGCTGAAAATCTGGCATGAAATTTATTGCTAACTTCTTGGATCCGGGCTATTTTTATATCTTTGGGCAAAACGCCGTTTAAGGCCCGCGAGAGCTGCTTGAGATCCATCTGCGTATCTGTAAGAAACGAGGCTACCTGAGCTTCTGCGTGAACTCCGGAATCGGTCCTGCCTGAACCGATCACCTTCGTTTTTTTTTGTAGAATCTGTAAAAGAGCTTTTTCTAAAGTCTCTTGAACCGACCTGGTCGAACGTCGCACGTCGCACGACGAACGACGATTCTGTGTCTGCCAGCCACAGTAATTCGTCCCCTCATACTCAAGCACTATTTTGATATTGCGCATACCAGTTCGGCGATTTGCACAGCGTTCAGTGCCGCGCCCTTACGTAGATTATCCGCAACCACCCAAAGCCACAACCCGTTCTTTACAAACGGATCCTTCCTGATCCGGCCGATAAAGACGTCATCCGTCCCGGCTGCATCAATAGGTAGAGGAAAAGCGCTTTTTTCAGGCTTGTCGATCAATTTGATGCCCCTGCTTTTACTTAAAATGGCACGTACCCTTTTTAAACTTATTTCCTTTTTTGTCTCAAGATATACCGCTTCAGAATGGCCGGTAACCACGGGTACCCGGACACATGTCGCGCTGACCCTTATTTTTTTGTCGTGAAGTATTTTGCGGGTCTCATTGACCATTTTCCATTCCTCTGAGGTATAGTCAAAAGGGCCAAAGCCGCCGATTTGGGGAATAACATTTTTCGATATCCTGTAGGCAAAAGCCGCTATTTGGGCATTTTCGCCCTTATACTCGCCTTCCAACTGCCTTACACCACCGCGGCCCGCACCCGATACGGCCTGGTAACTGCAGACTATCGCCCTTTTTATACCCGCGGCTTTATAGATTGGCCATATAGCGACTACAAATTGGATGGTTGAGCAATTTGGGTTGGCGATTATTCCTTTGTGTTTTTTCACGTCCCTGGGATTTACCTCCGGGACCACAAGAGGGACATCTTTCTTAAGTCGGAAATCGGCGCCGTTATCAACGACGACGGCCCCTCTTTTTTTAGCTTCCGGGGCGTAGGTTACGGCTGCTCCCTTTTCACCCTCTGTGCCTGCGAACAAGGCTACGTCGATGCCGGCAAAGGCCTCCGCAGATATCTTTTGCACGCTATATTTTTGGTTGTCGACGAATATTTCGCGGGAGCTGCGGGCAAAGACCTTAAGCTCGTTTATAGGGAATCTGCGCTGGGCCAAAACCCGCAACATCTCCTCCCCTACCGCACCTACTCCCACAACCGCCACATTAAACTTCTTCTTCATTTATATTCCCTTTTACTTATTTTCTGATTTTAATTTTGAATTTTTCATTTTAAATTTTGAACTACTAAGTCTCCTACTTCTGTGGTTGAATAACCCATTTTTCCTGCTGCCAGGCTCTTTAATTTATGCTCAGTGACATATATTATTGCATTTTCCACCATCTCAGAAGCCTTTTCTTCTCCTATTTCATAAAGAAGCATCTGCAGTGCCCCGATAGCGGCCAAGGGATTGATTACATTCTTGCCGGTATACTTAGGTGCCGAACCGCCTATAGGCTCGAACATCGAGACCCCTTGGGGATTAATATTGCCCCCGGCGGCGATGCCCATTCCGCCCTGGATCATCGCCCCTAAGTCGGTAATGATGTCCCCAAACATATTATCAGTCACTATGACGTCGAACCATTCCGGGTTCTTCACCATCCACATGCAGGTGGCGTCGACATGGGCATAGTCGGTGGTGATATCGGAGTACTCACCAGCTACTTCGTGAAATACCCTTTCCCATAAATCCCAGGCATATGTAAGCACGTTGGTCTTTCCGCAAAGCGTGAGCTTTTTTCTTCTATTGCGCTTACGCGTGAATTCAAAAGCATAACGGATACAGCGCTCTACCCCTTTACGGGTGTTTCGCGAAACCTGCAAGGCAGTCTCATTTTTAGTGCCTTTTTTAATAAACTCCCCCTCTCCTACATAGAGCCCTTCATTGTTCTCGCGCACGACGACAAAGTCTATGTCTTCAGCGCTTTTATCCTTTAATGGAGTCCAAACTCCGGGATAGAGCTTTATCGGCCGCAGGTTAATATATTGATGTAAGCCGAATCTCAATTTGAGCAATAGACCCTGTTCCAATATACCGGGTTTTATCCTGGGGTCTCCCACAGCCCCTAGGTATATCACATCATATTTCTTAAGTTCTTCCAGCCCTTCATCAGGCAAGACCTCTTCGGTCTTTAAATAGTTCTCGGCACCATAATCAAATATTTTCAATTTATATTTAAAACCGGCTATCTTGCTAACTGCTTCCAGTACCTTCAATCCTTCTCTTGCTACCTCTGGACCAGTGCCGTCTCCTGGAATTGCGGCAATCTTGTAAGTCTTGCTCATTTTTTGTAATGCCTCCTTATATAGCTTAAAAGCCCTCCTGCATTAATCAATTCTTGCATAAATTTAGGAAAACTTTGCGCAAAATACGTTTTGCCTGTGGATAAGTCCTTGATTTCTCCTTTGGCCAGGTTGATTTCCAGTTTATTGCCCGGGACAATTTTTCCTGAATCTTTACATTCTAGTATGGGCAAGCCTATATTTATGGCGTTTCTATAGAATATTCTGGCAAAACTCTTGGCCACCACGCATGAAACACCGCAGGCCTTTATTGATAGCGGGGCATGTTCCCGCGAAGAACCACAGCCAAAATTTTCTCCCGCGACAATAATGTCGTGTTTTTTGACTTTTTTGGCGAACCCTAAGCTTATTCCCTCCATGCAGTGCCTCGCCAATTCGCCAGCATCGCTGGTATTTAGGAATTTAGCCGGGATTATCTCATCCGTATTAATATTATTGCCGAACTTATGTACTTTTCCCCTAATCTTCTTCATTTTCTTACCTAAAACATGCCAAGAGCATCAAGTTAATTTTGCGGGTGGCGAGGGTGCCAGCTTTTGGAGCACAGCAAAAGAAAACACGGATAATATAAGTTTCTTCTGCTGTAATTTTGCGAGCACCAAAAGCGCACCCGAGACAGGACCCGCAAAATCTATGCTCAGAGCTCTTCGGGATGCGCTATCCTTCCTTTGACGGCACTCGCCGCCGCTACTGCCGGATTCGACAAATAGACCTTACTGCTTAACGCCCCCATTCTACCGCGAAAATTACGGTTTGTAGTAGCGATGGCCACCTCATTTTCTCCCAAGATGCCCATGTGGCCTCCCAGGCATGGGCCGCAGGTCGGCGGACAGACAACGCCTCCTGCTTTTATAAACTCACCGATTAATCCAGACCTCAACGCCTGCCGATAAATTAACTGTGTACCTGGAAAAATCAACAGCCTTACCCGTGAGCTAACCCTTCTATTCTTAAGCACCTTAGCGGCCATTTTTAAATCCGACATGCGTCCATTGGTGCAGGAGCCGATAACTGCCTGGTCTATGTTTATTTTCTTTAAGTTTCCCGCCGGCTTTACATTGCTGGGAAGATGCGGACAAGCTACCTGTGGTTCGATCCGGCTTACATCATATTCTTTTACCGCGCTATATACAGCACCTTTGTCACTTTTAAACGTTTTCTTGCGCACCAGCGAAGAGGGGCCGTTGAAAACTGAGGCCAAATATTTGCGCGTTATTTCATCGGGTTCTACAATACCCGATTTGCCTCCAGCTTCGATAGCCATATTGCACATCGAAAACCTATCATCCATTGGAAGGCGCCTGATCGTTGGTCCCGAGAACTCCATCGCCTTATACAGGGCGCCCGATACCCCGATATCTCCTATCGTATGCAGTATGAAATCCTTGCCGCCTACCCAGGCCCTTGGCCTGCCGGTATAGACAAATTTTATTGTCTCCGGAACCCGCAACCAGACCCTGCCCGTAATCCAAGTAGCAGCCAGATCTGTAGAGCCTACCCCTGTTGAAAACGCTCCCAAAGCACCATAAGTACATGTGTGTGAATCGGCGCCAATAACCAGACTGCCGGGTAAAATCAAACCCTGCTGCGGCAAAAGCACATGTTCAATGCCCCCGTTTCCCAACGTGTAGTGATTAGTGATTTTGAATTCCCGAGAGAAATCCTTAAGGATCTTTGTCTGTTTGGCGCTTTGCGCGTCCTTATTGGGCACAAAGTGGTCCGCCACCAAGACCACCTTTTTTCTGTTAAAGACCTTTTTTGACGCCATAGCCTTGAATTTCTTAATGGCTATGGGAGCGGTGATGTCGTTGCCTAATGCCAAATCGACGCGGGCATTAATGAATTCACCAGGGTGAACAGACTTCTTTTCAATATGAGCCAACAAAATCTTTTCTGTAATAGTAAAGCTCATTGTACAATAGTCCCCTTGGGAACGACCACTATGCCCGAATCAGTGACCGTGAACTTTTTTCTGTCCTCATCCAGATCGTAACCGATTGTCGCACCGCGGGATATCTGGCAATTTTTATCGATTATCGCTTTTTTTATCTTGGCGTATCGTCCCACGTCAGTGCCTTCCATGATTATTGAATCGTATACCTCTGAGAAACTGTTAATACGCACTGCCGGAAAAAGTATAGAATGTTTGATGGATCCTCCGCTGATGATACAGCCGCTGGCGATCAGTGATTGCGTAGCCTTGCCAATACGGGCCTTATTTATCTCACCCGCCCACACTGTCTTTGCCGGGGGAAATTGACCGTGATAAGTGCGTATAGGCCAATCCTTATCGTAAAAATTGAACTCTGGAGTAACGCTAGCCAGATCCATATTGGCCTTGTAATATTCATCAATGTCCCCTACATCGCGCCAATAACGAGGTTTATCGCTTTGAGGGTCTTTGAAATTATAGGCGAAGATCTTTTTTGACTCGGACACCATCTGCGGGATAATATTCTTGCCAAAGTCATGCCCGGTATCGGCATTCTTGGCGTCTTCTTCCAATGCCTCAACCAAAACCTCTCTTTTAAATACATAAATGCCCATCGAGGCATAGACAAAACCCGATCTCTTGAAAATCGATTTGGGCTCAGTAGGTTTTTCTTGGAAACCTTTTACCTGCATCTTTTCATCGACGTCGAAGATCCCCAGTTGCCTGGCACGGTCTTTTTTGAATCTCACTACTGGAACAGTAAGATCAGCGTCCGTCTGTTGGTGAAAATCCAGCATTTCCGAGTAGTCCATCTTGTAAACATGGTCGCCAGCCAAGATAAGCACATAATCGGGTTTCTCCTGGTGTACCAGATATAGATTCTGATAGATGGAGTCCGCGGTACCCAGATACCATGTGTCGCTGATCCTTTGCTGTGCTGGCACAACGTCAATATATTCGCCTAATTCACTGTTCAAGATATTCCAGCCCATAATCAGGTGCTGGGTCAGTGAACTTGACTTATATTGCGTCAGCACGCAAATCTTACGAAAACCCGAATTGATGCAGTTGCTTAGCGTAAAGTCGATAATGCGGTAATTGCCGCCAAAAGGCACCGCCGGCTTGGTCCTCTCTTTGGTCAGCGGATAAAGCCTTTCGCCTTTACCGCCCGCCATTATAAATGTAAGTACTTTTTTGGCCATACGCGTTATTACCTTACCAGTCTGTACGTAGGATAAGCGAAGTTGATATCTCTTTCCGCGGCAAAATCATCTAAGACGTTCTTGGATATCCTGTCTTCTGTAGTCCTTCTTTCTTTTACTTCTGTCAAATAGCGTAATGTTAGAGCTACGCCGTTATCGGCTATTTTGACATAGACAATAGGGGTGAGTTTTTCATAATGGATCATGTATTGTTCGGCCATCCTTCTGATGGAGTATTGTACTTTTTCGGTCATTTTGTCCATCTCTGGATTGGCATGGCGTAAGATTATTTCCTGGGCCTTTTTCCAATTACTCTCAAATGTGACAACGATCTTGATCTCATTCCAGATGCACCTAAAGCCCTCGGTATAATTGTAGACTTTTTCTTTAAACACCGAGCTATTGGGGATATGCACTACCCTTCCCGTGCTCTGATCCGCATCCACCCAGTTGCCTACTTCCAGAAGCGCTGTCTGAAACATCCTTACGTCGATGACATCACCCTTGATAGTACCTATTTCGATACGGTCACCTACCGTAAAGGGGTGCTTGAGCATTATCAACACCCATCCGGCAAAACACATGATTACATCCTGCAGGGCGACTACAAGACCGGCCCCCATAATGCTTATCACCACGGCTACTGATTTTATGCTCTCCAACCAGAATATGATGCCGAAGACTATGATGAGCAATCCGCTCGAATAAAGGGTGATTTTGCGTGCCGTATGCCGCCGGCGTAAATCCCATGTCTGCCTATTGATGATTTTTACAATCAGGCTGCCTGTTAAATAGATAGCTACAGCAAAAAGAAAAAACTGTACTGAATTCTTATCCAGAAAGACCGCAATCGCCCCAATCATATTGAACCCCCTTTTTTTAGGTGTTCATAAATTATAACTAAATGCATGTCAAATTGCAACTAAAAATAACCAAAACAAAAACCCCATAAAAAGCTATGGGGTTTATGTTTGCTTTAGCTCGTAGTTTATATATCTCTGCTTCTTTTAAGAGGTCGGGCTACCGGCGGTTTCTCTTCTAGGCCTTCGCTGTCCTTCGGGATTCTTAGGAGCTGGCGCTACAAGATTGACGCCCTCTGCTCCCAGCGCACCAATCGTTACCGGGCTATAGGCCTCAGCGACTGCGGCAGATAGCTCAGGAATGTTCAGCAAGGCGATTATATCATCGTTAGACATGGTATCACAATTATACCCACCTTCCGAACTCATATAATCGTTCTGCATAAGGTACTCTAGCTTCTCTTCTACGCTTGCTTCATTCGGTCCCATTATCGCGTCATAAAGCACATCGGCTAGGTCGCAACGGTTAACAATCTCATCAAGTTTGCTATCCGCAAAAATCGTCACTCCCGCTTCGGTCAGCATGTTTGCTTGGACCTCAAAAAGCTCGGCATCCGCAAGTTCATCAGAACCCTCAGGCATCTCTATTCCTAAGGTCCTCACCAGGATATCAGCGAGTTGAGCAAAACTCATATTCTGCTCTCCTTCTGCCTCCTGGCACATGGCCTCGCCTGCGACCAAGCACATGCTCAATAGTAAAACCGCTACCCAGGCGTTTTTCATCTTTCTCACCCTGTCTTTCCCTTTCTCCCCCTCGCTATACTATATTTAAAATGGAACCACATTATATCGCAAAAAGCCCTAAATGTCAAGCCATTTTATCTTCAATCTTCCAAATGAAATTCAACATATTGGGCCAATAATTCTTTGATCTTTTCCGGTGGCAATATCAAGAAATAATGATCGATTATTGCATGGGCTATCTCATGGGCCAATACCTCTTCAGATATCGCAGATTCAGTTGTGTAAATAGTGGTATATTTATGCACATAATATGAAATTCGCTGTTTTGAGCTAGGGCCAAACAACTGGTAATAACAGTCATCTAATTGTTGCTGGTCTTCATAGATCGCTACATTGATATGTATCTTGCGTGGAAACATATCTAAAATCTGCTGTACCCTTTCAAAGAGACGGTCGAACTTCTCGGCCAATTTTTGCTCCACTTCTTCCACTTTGACCTTATAATATTGCGGGTTAAAGTCAAAAAAAGTCAGATCTATCTTTCTGTTTATCTTTTTCAGGTCTACTTCGGGCCGATAGCGGATGGTACAATATTGCGACTCTATGTTCCTCCACTCTGGGGTCTCAAAGGCAAGAGCATCTTCAGCAGAGGCTTCTCCCGCAAAATGCAAACAAGCAAGTGTTATTAAATATATTATGTGAAATCCAAATCTTTTCATCAGCCTATATCTTAAAATATCCTAACGCGCTATTCAGCGCTTCTTTTTTTTCGTCCAGTTTCGTCAGCGTCTCTTGTGCCTTTTCAGACAGAGCGCTTTCCCTGCCCAGCAGTCCCTTAAGGCTGTCTATCTGGGTACCCAGTTCCGTGGAATGTGTTTGTATCTTAGCTATATTACTCTGCAGGCTTTTGGACATTTCGTTTAGACAATCCGCCAATTTGGTCATTTCATCTGTCGAGCGCAATTTTATCTTTAGGTTTAAATCCCCGGTTGCAATTTGCTGTGCACTCCTCTCTAGATTAAACAAAGGCCCGGCTATGCGATGCGACTGATACATCACCACAAAAACAGTGGCTATGCTGACTAAGACGAGCGTTACTAGGCTTGAACCTATTAGACCAGGTAAGATATAATCCGCGGTAGAGACAATGGTCAGCCGGGATTGTATAAAGGCAGTCGTCAGGGTGTCACCGGCGAAACGCAATAGCAAGATCCCCGAGATAACAGAACCCAAGAAAACCAAACCGCAGAACTTGATGATGAATTTGCGTTGAAAATCCTTTTTTATAAAGTAATTTGTCCTTCTGTTTTTTTGATTTGACATGGCAATGCCTCCTTATTTCTTTTCCAAATCTGATAAGACACGCTTATAAACCTTTACATCCGCCTTTTTATAGATTTTATCCAAATTCTCATCTAAGGTCTTATTTCTTAAATCCGCGGGCACTCCACTAGCGAAAACCTGTTCGTTTTCCTCGCGCAGCAGCTCTCTGATCAGGGTCTGTTCCCAGTAGCGCTCAATGGTTTTCATGAAGCTACTCTTAAGATGCAGGCCTTGCCTTTGCGCTTCCTGGATCAAGATCTGCTTTTTTACCGCCAGATCGAGTATTTCCTCTAAATTTTGCGCGTTTTTAGCTGCATAAGGAGCGTTTTCGATCTCCTCTTTTAGGTCTGCGACGGTCATGACAAAATCGTTCACCTTGGCTACGACCTGCTTGTCATCTGGTTTTTTCCCACACCCCAGACCTATGCAGCATAAGCATACAAGCATTATTACCGGTAGCACAAACTTTTTCTTTATCATCAGATACCCCCCTATTTATCATATATTTTATTTAATCTTACACTATCCAAACAGATTTGTCCACTTAAAAGCTTAACTTGCCCCCACCCCGAGCATTACCACGGGAATAGTCTTCATCAAGATCTTGAAATCCAACCATAAAGACCAGTTATCTATATATTTCAGGTCTAGCTCGACCCATTGCTCAAAGCTGATCTTGTTTCTGCCATTGACCTGCCATAGACATGTCAAGCCCGGACGCAAGCTCAGGCGTCTTGCCTGCCAATGTTCATACCTATTCACCTCAGAAGGTAAAGGCGGACGCGGGCCGACGATACTCATCTGGCCCAACAAAACGTTAAATAATTGCGGCAGTTCGTCGATACTGCTGCGCCTTAAAAACTTACCTAACGGTGTGATTCTGGGGTCGCTTTTAATTTTAAAAACCGGTCCGTCCATCTCATTGAGATGTTCCAGTTTGCTCAATTCCTTCTCGGCATCTGAATACATGGTGCGGAATTTAAATAAAGTGAATATCCGGCCATTGACACCTAACCTTTTTTGCTTAAAAAGCACAGGGCCACGAGAGGTGATTTTGACTAAGATGCCTGTCAGCACCAAAAGTGGGCTAAGGAACAGCAGGCCCATAAATGATGAAAATAAATCAAATGTGCGTTTAGCTAATAACTGCCATTCCTGGCCAAAAGTAGTCTCAAAGCTCAGCAAAGGAAAACCATTTAAGTCTGTTTGCTGGGCCCTGGCCACTTTCAGTTCGAATAGGTCCGCGGCTACGCTGGTACGTACGCCTTGTGTCTCACAAGCAGCAATGGTCTCCTGTATCCGGTCCAACCACATCCGCGGCACTACAAAAACGACCTCATCAATGACATTTTCCCTTAAAATTTTTGGTACATTAGCAAGTACACCAATCACCTTTATGCCGAAAAAATCCTTACCCACTTTATCCGGTTCATCATCGATTAAGCCCGTGATCCTTAGACCCCATTCGCCGTGCCCCTGGACCATCCTTACAAAACGTTTTGCCCGCGGGCCAGTCCCTACCACTAAAATACTACGGAAGTTATAACCTTTTTTTCGCAGATAGCGGGAGGCTGAGACCAAAGTCCATTTCTCCAATATCAGCAAACCTGTGCACAGCACCATGAAGATAATAAAGAAAACCCTGCTCACAAATTGAATCTTAAATACGAAAGCCAAACTGCCAAAAGCAAGAATACTAAAGAAGGCGGCCTTGATTATCTCCCAGGTAATTTCCAAGAAGTTACGTGTGCGAAAAGGACGATATAATCCGTTAAAACTTAACATCAATACCCAAAGCGGCACACAGACAATAAGCACAATCAGATATAACTGAAAACTCACAGGAGAGCTCATTACTTTGATTGAAGGGATCAAATCGAGTTTATAGAACGCGCGAAAATGCAGACGCAAAAAGTAGGCGCTGATAAAAGCCAAAGCTACCACCGCGCCATCCAAAAGCATCATACCATGCCTAACCAGCTTTTCTTTTTCCTTTAACATGACTGTTCCCTCGCTTTTCCTTTGTTTGCCCCCCGCATAATAATCCCAGCGTAAAAAGCCACAACCAACATGTTCGCGGTTATATGAAAATTGAAGTCTACTAAACCATGAATTGCTAAACTTAATATTCCTATACCTGCGCCTAGTACTATACCTTGTTTCAGTCCAAATTCCCTCTTTCTGTCTAGGGCTTCTCCGATCACCACGCAAAAAACCCACAGTACTAAAGGCAATGCCATTATGCCCATCTCTGCCATCCATTGAAGATAATCGTTGTGGGCGTAATGAGCTCGTACTCCCATAAGCCCCTCTGGGCGGTATTTGGGTAGCCCCCAGACAAAAGTACCTATCCCGGTGCCCTTTAGCGGGTTGGATTTGATCATATTAACAGTGCCTAGCCATATTTTTTGACGCACCTCGGAAAAATACTGCTCGTTGATTTTTTTCACTGTCCTAAGGCGCTCGGCTATATCATCGTGTCCTCCATAAATGTAAGCCACCGCCAATATTAGGATCAAGGCGAAAATGAAAATACTTTCTTTTTTGAGAATCTTTCTTTTTACAAGCAGCAAGTTCATAATAAACAGGGAGATAGTCAGGCTCAACCAAGCTCCCCTGGACTGCGAGAACACAAAAGCCGCTAAAAGTATTACTATCGACAGGCCTAGGCCAATTTGCCAAAGTCTGACTTTAAAGCGCGTATAATTTGTGTTTTTAAGCGCAATGGCCACTGCGATTGCCATCGGTATCGCTAGTTCCAGATAGCCCGCAAAGTGGTTATGATTGACATAGGTAGCGGCAAGCATATCTTGCGGTTTCCACCAAGAATGGTCTAAGCCAAAAAAGTACTGGCCTAATCCCAATAAAGACATAGCCGTAGCCACAATTATCACTAGAACCGCTAATTTAACCGTCATCTGTCTGTCAAAGTTATTTACTGCCAGATAAAATACAGCCATCATGGCTGATAAACGCAAGAGCTCATAAAAACTGCCATATTTATAAATACTGAACATTGCTGAAATGATACACAGGGCCAGAAACAACCAGATCGGAGTATCTAGCGGAGTTTTTCTAAATTCAAGGTTATAGTTGTTTACCCTCCAAAGCCAAGTAAAAATAAGCGTAAAAACTAACAGCTCAATCACAGACACAGACCAAACCTGGACAGCCGCTTTTGCCAAAGGGGCAAAAACCATTACAGCGCCAAATCCCAAGAGCAATATATTTTTGTAGACTTTTTCAGTCATTCCACCATATCCCATATGGAGTCGCCTTTGCTTCTCCGATATAAAGATTTCTGTCCGTGTCCTGATTTGAATCTCCACCGTCGTTCGCAAAGGTAACGCTTAAGACCTTTAGACCACCACTCGAATTTATTTTAAAGTGGTATTCCCGCCATTCAGGTTTATCGACAAACGTCTCGCCTATCTCTTCTCCATCCAACTCTACGACCATATATGGCCAGATATCAGCGGCCGATTCCCCTTTTGCCCTGATTATGATTATGGATCTGTGGGCAGGTATGTCCAGTACTTTATGCATGGTTCCGGACCAATACATCTCACCATCTTCGTAAACATTGCCATTTCGCGATGTCCCCACCCAGTCGAGTTCATCTCCCAATGATTTCTTAAACCGTAGCCATTGCAATAGTTCTCTTTCCTCTTTTCTGTGTTGGCTAAACGCCTTAAAGTCCTCTTTCTCCCTGTAAAAATCGACCATATTTTGTTGAGCCCTTCTATACTGCCAAAGGTTATTTTCCTCTATGAGAGAATATAGTTGTTCATGTGCCTTAAGGCTTCTCGGTGTCACTTGTTGCGCTAATTTAAAATCCTTGGCAAAATATATTATTGTAGGATAGATATTATTTTTATAATTTTCACCAGAACTTAATATAAACCCCAACCTATCTTTGGCAAAGCTTTTCTCTGCCTCGCTTAGAGATCTCCAGACCTTGAGCAAATTGTAGGCGATAAGATAGTTATTGCGGAAATTATATGGATCTTTCTCTAGGGCTAACTTAAAATCATCAAGAGCTTCTTCTCTTTTGCCTAGCTCCAAACACACCTCTCCCAACATGTACCTGTATTCGGCATGTTCCGGATTCAGTTTGCAGGCACGTTGGAATAGTTCTTCCGCCTCTTTTAGCCATATTTCTTTTTCTTTGTGTTGTCTACTTGCTCGCAAGCTAAATTCGGCGGACTGGGCAAAATACTGTGCGTTGAACGGGTTTAAGCGTAGCGTGGATTGATATTTTTCTTTCGCTTTTTTGAAGCGGTAGTTCGATTCCAATTTTTTTGCTTTATCCAGCTGGCGTTCGGCCGTCCACAGCAAAGCTACAGCGCCATTTAAAAAAATAAAAACCGTAATTATAATCATATTTATTATGTGGCGTTTCATCTAAAAAACCTTTGCCTGATTACCAACCAGAAAAAGCTCATGTCGGTGATTAAGTATCTTTTCCAAAGACGCTTCGGCTCAAGTGATAGGCGCCAGAACCACTCTAGCCCTGCTTTCTGCATCCACAATGGAGCCCGTTTTATCTTTCCGGAAGCAAATTCAAAACTCGCCCCTATGCCTATTGACAAAGGCACCTTGTATTCTCCTTTATGCTCAAAAATCCATTTTTCCTGTTTAGGAGCGCCTAAACCCACAAATAAAATATCTGCTTTTGATTCCTTAATCATCTCGACTATCTTTTGGTTTTCGCTCGGGCTACTCTCAAAATCAAAAGGAGGAGAGTAAACGCCGACGATATTGATTTTAGGATGTTTCATTTTTAAGACTTCGGCGGACCTCGAAGCCGAACCCTCACTCCCCCCCAAAAAGAACAATCTATATCCTTTCGCCGCTGCAATCTCGCAAAGCCTGGGAAAAAGATCGGAACCGGATATTTTTCCTTTAAGCGGTGTGCCCAAAAACCTCGCTGCCCATAATAAAGGAACCCCGTCTGCGATGACCAGGTCGGCATTTCTGTATATGTCTCTGAACTGAGGGTTTTTCTGCAAACAAACTATATGATCGACATTGGGCGTAACTACATAAGCTTGCCGGCCTTTTAGGATAAAAGAGTGGATATTAATTAGAAGTTCCTCAAAAGTAATATTATTGATCTCTATCCCACAGATATTGACAGGTGTTCTTTTCATAAACATGTTTATTTACCCAACTTTTTATACGCAATGGGGGCGGTTACTAAGTAGATCAACGATACAAAGACAATTGTCTCTGTGATAAATCCCGAAAGCGGTCCTAAGACCAAAATAAAGAAAGCCTCGTCTTGAGGTGAAAAAATATCATAGATCCTGCCTATTCCAAATAAGGCCGGCCGTTTCTGCTGCGGGATATCGATCAATGCATCGTTAGCGGCGGAGCGCTTGATCTTGAATAAGTAATGGTAGACAATGTGTATTCCGTAATGCAAGCCGAATATAACCGCCATTCCTAAAAGCAATTGCCCCTGTTTAAAATAGTATCCATATATTATGCCCAAAAGCGGAAATAATTTGTTTATTTTATCTATAGAAATATCTAGTTTCGCACCCAATTCGGAGATCTGCCCGGTCATCCTGGCGACCTTGCCGTCTGTCTTATCAAGCAGACAAGAGAGGTAGTAGAAAAGGCTTCCTCCGGGAAAAAATCCTCCAGCAAAGCAAGCTGTGGCGACAATCATGAAAATGAGGCTTGAGAGCGTTATCATATTCGGCCGGATCCATCTTAATCTGGAAAAAAATACAGCCAGGGGAATGGCTATTGGTTCGATAAAATATATGGTGGTCCAATAAGTTTTCGCTTTCACCCCTTTTAAGACTTTATTATTCATCTTTTCAACCCCACATTATAGATCAAGTCTTCCCATTTTTTACGTTCTTGCTCAACAGAGTAGTTCAACAATACAAAGTTTTGGGCGCTTTGCCCTATCCTTTTACGCAGGTCCGGGTTACTCAATAGCCGCTTGGCCTTCCCGCTGAACTCAGAAGCAAAGAGCGAACGGATAAGATAGCCGGTCTCTCCGTCTTTGACTATGTCCGCCATATCCCCCACATCGGAGCAAATAACCGGTAAACCGCAAGCCATGGCTTCAAGCGTAGCCTTTGATAAGCCTTCAGTGTCAGATGTCAGTAAAAATATTTTCGACTTCTTTAAATAGGTTTCTGGCGAACTAGACCATCCCGCAAACTCTATATTCTTATCCAACCCCAGGCGCTCTACCATTTCTTTTAAGCTAGCCATTTCGTTGCCTTCGCCAATAATAATTCCTTTAATATCGGGGTAGTCACTTTTTAAAATTCCCACCGCCGTTATAAAGCGATCAATCCTTTTGTGGGTCTTTAAATTTGAAACAGTTATTAAGTCATAGTAATCTCTCTTTTTGTCAAAACCTTTTTTGGCACTGAATCTTTTCAGGTCGATAGAACCGGTGATATCTAAAATCTTATTTCTATTTATCCCTACCTCATTGACCAGAAATCTCCTTGAATCACTGCCCATGCTTATTATAAAATCAGCCCTCCTCAATGAAAACTTCAAAAACCGTTCAATCATTTTACCCGGTAAACTGTCCTTTTTTATCTTCTTTAACCTGTTATTTTGGTGGTTGGGGCCAAGAATAATCTCATTTTTTCCGCACATTAAATTATGTGCCCACCTTACATTGAAAAAGGAAAAAAACAGACAAAATAGGCCATTGGGAACCATCGAGAAGCTCATTATCAGCTTTGGCCGAACCTTGAACATATACATCAAAGTCATGACAAATTTGGGAATTACCCTGCCTAACGATCTCTGTATAACATACGGCGGATAAATAAATTCGACCTTTGGCAGGTCATTCGGTATCAAGTGAAAAGGCTTAACCCTGGGGTGGTCTCTGATATTGATGACCTTTTCCACTTCCCCTAATTTGACCAAGGCCTGCAACTTTGTTTTGGCCATATTATCGCGTATAGTGCCAACAGTTAATACATTCATAATTGAACCCATGTTCTTTTTTCCGTCTCCAGCAAAGAGCAGGCTATTCCTAACGTTGCAAAAATGAAAAAGTTTTGAGGAGCTTTCAGGAGCGTTTGGCTGGCAATCGTCTCCACAATTGCCTCCGTCAGTATCATAAGGGAACCCAGAGCAAAGGCTCTCAGAAACATATCATTTATGGTTTTAAAGACTCTTACAACGCTCTTGATAATAGAAAACAGGATCCAGACATAACAAACACAGCCAAAAAAACCAAATTGGGCTATAATGTAGGGCCAGAAAGTATCGGTTATAAAACGGCCTCCTTTTTGCAATCCATAAACGGTACTTATTCCGTATTGACTATACAATGGACTATAATATAGGGAAGATATCCACCCTGCAAAGGTACCAAGCCCTGAACCAAACGGGAAAAAATCTTTGGCGATACGCAGGCTCGTAGCATAGAGGACGTTCCTCGCTTGTCGAGAAAGGTCAGGTGCGCGCAGGTAACTATAAATTTTGTCTTCGAAAAGCATATTCACCTTATCGCCAAAAATGCTGGCTAGCAGTAAAATGATCAAGCCGGCCACGAATAGAAAGCGCACTTTTTTTGCACCGGGAGTCAGCATCAATGCCGCAAATATGGCGGCCGCTAGACCCAAAACCGGCTTAAGCCTCATTGAGAAAAGCAGCCCTAGGCTAAAACAAATGCTCAAAAAGAGACTACCTTTCCCTCTTAAGATTATGAAGAAGGCAAGTGTAAAACAGGCGCAAAAAGCCATGAACCAGCCGAATACTCCGGGATGGACAAAAACCGATTGAATAGCTGGTATGCCGAAACGGTAATCGATAAATAGCTTATTATTGATTAAATTCCTAAAGCCTGCCGGGGCCAATAAATCTACAACACCGAACAATAGCACTAACACCGAAATACCAAAAAAGACTTTAGATATTTTTACGACATCCTCTTTTTTAAAGGGGAAATCGTAAAATATATAAAAAATTAAAAAGCTTTTCAACAATATAAAAAGGTCGAAAGACGCAACTTTATAAGCAACTATATTATTTGCAAACGAGCTTATGGCCGCAATAACGACTAGTAAAATCAGCGGTAAATCTATAGAGCTTTTTTTCCATTTTTCACCCAGAGCTGCCTTCCTAAGAACGGTTGTAGAAAATAGCATCAGCAGTATTGCCTCTTCCGCCCTTTTCAACATTACCTCCCAAAGGCTTCCCTGGCTGAATTGCAAAGCTATTAGGTCTTGAAAAAGCAAAAAAACGGCTAGAAAAAACAAAGTAAACTTAGGAAATTTTAAATATATGGCTAAAAAAGTTATAAGTCCCGCCATTGCAAAGATCGCCTGAGCCGGCAAATAAAGTACGGCCAATGCCGCAGTAGCAGCGGCAAAGAGCAATAGGACGGTATTATTTATTCCGATATTTATTGTGAGGCTTTTTATCATGTTAGCTCTTTTCTCACGCTTATTTTAAATTGCAAGTAAAGAAACAAAAGACTGGCTGCGTTAACAAGGCTGGTTGCAAAGGCAATGCCTGCTACAGCGAAAAAACGCATCAGCAATATATTGAGGAAGATATTCGAGATCGTGGATAAAAATGCCCCCTTCATTATTGCTTTCGTGTTTTTCAGGACCAAAAGCGCCCTGATTACGATCTGGTTCGAGAGAGAGAAAGTGATGCCCACTAAATAGCACAAAAATGTCGCTTTCACTAAAACTAACATCTCTAAAGGAAATTCTCCTCTGCCATAGGCAATATTTACTATCTGTCTAGCAAAAAACGATAGAAATACTGTCAGGCTTATTGTTACTAAAGAGACGATGCCGATGGCTTTGTGCATGTCTCTTTTGAGCACTTGCGTTTTTTTATTGCGATAATATTTTTCGCTCCAGTGGCTTAATACAGCCACAATCAAGCCGGAGGCGATAAAGTTCACAGGTATAAAGTAAAGTCTATCGGCGTATTGAAGCACAGAAACACTACCGGTTGTAAGCCAGGAGGCCATAATCTTATCGACAACAGGATTTAAACCGATTGCGACCAGGCCAAACATTTGAAAAGACAGAGTTTTAAAAAAGTTTATAATCGTACGGTCGAAAACAAAGTTTATTCGTAAAGAAATCAGTTTTTTTCTTGTTAAGACATAGCCAAATACTATCAGCCTTAAGAGTTCCCCCAGTATGTAGCCTACTACTATAGCGTGTATTCCTATTTTTTGACGCAGGGCGAATATCGTTGCTATACAGACAATGGCTCGAATGCCGGGAGAGACGGCTGGAAGCCAAAACTTAAAATACGCGTTCAAGACCCCGATCAAAATACTGGAACAGACGACTAATATCAAAAAGGGCGAAATCTCTAAAAATAGTTGCAATAACAGCTGAAAGGATCCTTCGGGGAAACGAGTAATCAAACTTAGCAAAGGCCTTGCCAAAAGCAAAAAGATGCAGACCAAAATAATCATTGCCAAGAACGACAACAATAGCAGTTTGGTTATAAAATCGGGTATTTTTTTCTCAGCTTTTTGTCTTAGATCGGCGATAAAGGGGACAATATTGCTCTCCAGAGACCTGGAAAATACACCGGTAAGATAAATAACGATTCCATAAACAAAGAAAAAGATATCTGTTTTTACGCTCACCCCATACCAAGCGGCAATAAAAAAGGGTATCAAAATACCTATTCCCTTGCCGATTACATTCCAAATGGTAGTCGTAAAAGCATCCTTTACTAAAGGGCGGGCATAAAATTTTCGCCAAATACCAATCATATTAGGTGGCTTGGCATTTAGAGATTTCATTCGGGCCTATACCTCCGCCTTATATAGTTATCTATTTCCTGTGAAGGTATCCGGTAACCGCCACGCCGCCCTTCCTTATAAGCGGCTATCTTCTTGTTCCTTATAAGAGAACGCAGATATTCTTCGCTTATCCTTAAAATATCCGCAGCCTCTTTGGTCAGAAGCAGCTTCTTGTAGTCCATAATCAATCCCTCCTAAATACCATTTAATGTTTTTTATTGCAATGTACAAAGACACAAAAAAAGTCCCTTTAAGACCTGTTTTTGAACTATTTTTTACTGGCGTAATAATAATGGTAATAATTGTATTCCTGTCCCCGGGATAGCTTGACTTTATTAAACAAGGTGCCTACTACCCTGGCGCGGGCCTTTTTTAGTAGTTGCTCGACCCTGGGAAGAGCCCTTCTGCTTGTTTTTTCAACCTCTATTACTAAGACAACGCCGTCGACTGCCCGTGAAAGAATGCAGGCGTCTGTGACAACCGCGATCGGCGGGGAATCAAATATGACGAAATCAAAATTTTCCTTTGCTGTATTTATAAACTCGGCCATCTTATGGCTGGAGAGAAGCTCTGAAGGGTTAGGTGGATGTGGTCCTCCGCTTACTAAAGAGAGATTTTTGATTTCAGGCTTTTGTATTACCTCTTCAAAACCGGCCTGTTCAGAAAGAAAGTTGCTTAAGCCGATTTTATTGCTAATTTTAAATATTTCGTGCAATCTGGGCTTGCGCATATCGGCATCCACCAAAAGGACCTTGTTTTTACTCTGGGCCATCGCTATCCCCAGATTGCAAAGCGTAGTTGTCTTCCCCTCTTGCGGACCAGCGCTGGTGATAACAATAGACTTTAAATGGTGCTCCTCTGTCGAAGAAAAGAGAATACCTGTGCGGATGGCACGATAGTTTTCGGTTATCGGGTCATCGGGCTGTTTGTGGGCAAAAAGGTCTTTTTGAGCATCATCCATCCTTTTCTTTTCATCAATGAGGGGCATATTTCCCAAAAACGGCCAATCGGCTATCTTTTCTACGTCTTCTAAGCCCTTTACCGTATCGTCAAGATATTCGAAGAAAAAGGCCATCCCCGTACCGCCAAAGAAACCCACCAATATTGCCAAGACTATGTTCAGTCGTTTTTTCGGCTTTATTGGTAAAACCGGTGCTTCTGCCCGGTCCTGAATAGATATGTTGTTGGCTTTTAGTCCGGTTAGGTCGGAAATAAGGTTTCCGTTATTGACTTCGACAAAAGAGGCATCAGCGACGTCATAGCCGGCTACGCGCTCCTTCTCCTGTTTGATCCTCTGCGCCACCTGCTCTATCTCTTGATTAAGCCTTATCATCTTAGGATGCATGTGCTTATAGACCTTAGAATACTCAGAAAGCCTGGCCTGCAGCTTTAAGTATTCGTTTTTTAACAAGTTAATTACTTCGCTTTTTGCGATATAAGCAAGGTTACGGGCTACATAAAGTTCCGCTATTCGGTTGGCCATCTCGGCAGCGAGTTTTGGGTCTTCATTATCTACTTGTAATAGAAATAGCCTTGTGTCTCGCACAGTTTCAACTCTTATGTCCTTAAGAAACTTATCTATAGGATCCTTGGTTTTGCTATATTTATCAATACGGCCTAAGTCGAATTCTTCAAAAACTTCTTTGGCGATGCTACGGCTCCTGACAATCTCTTTCTGACTTTGGAAATATTCCTTATACGTATAATAGTTGGAGTTCTCCAAAGCGACAGAGCCCGAAGCGGTAAGCACATTGGGGCTTTCCAGGTCAACAAGTATAGTTGCAGTAGCTCGATAGACCGGCTGCATCAAAAAGCTACCTGTGGTTACCACAGTCACAGTCACTAAGAAAAAGATGAGCAGAACATTCTTCCTTCTTTTGATTATTTTCAAGTAATCACTCAGATGGGCCTCTTTTACATAATCAGCCATTTAAGAGCCTCCTTTAAAAGAAGCTTTCGGGGACGAAAACGATATCCCCTGGTTTAAGCGGTATGTCCTTTTCTTTCATCCCCTTCTTGGTAATATCGGATATTTTGATGGGAATGGTTAACTCTTCGTTGTTTTCTTTGCGTATTATCTTTGTTCCGTTGGCATCGGCTATATTGGTAAAGCCGCCGGCCATGGCAATAGCTTCTAAAACCGTAGTCTCTCTTTCTGTATACATATCGTATTTACCGGGTTTTTGAACCTCACCAAGCACGGATACCTGTTTAATATGGTATTGTTCGATGAAAACCTGCACTTGAGGATTGACCAGGTAGTCTTTTTCAAGAAGCTGTTCAATCTTGTCTTTCAACTCACTAACAGTTAGGTCGGCGACGTCAAGTTTGCCTAAAAGCGGGAAGGAAATTTCACCAGTGGAGCCAATCCTAGTCCTTGTTTCCAGATCAGGCTGTTCGTAGACTGTTATATACAGGACGTCTTCGGGTTGCAGGCGATAACCGGGTTCCTGCGCCTGCGCGTTCATAAAGATCCCAGCGCATACAATAGATGACACAAAAATCATTAAGGACTTTTTAAAAGTTCCCACTTTTTTCTACTCCTTTAAATTGAAAACCACTGAAGAAATTTCTTCTACCCCTCCAGTGGTTTCGATTTAGGTTTTAGTTAAGGTTTTGGTTAAAAAGTGCCGGTTATGCTCGCGTTTATGCGGCTATTTTCGTAGTCATAAATAGAAAAGTTGGAATCTCTTGTGCGGAATTGATATTTCAGCTCGGCTACAAAATTCTTGGGAAATACGTACGTTATTCCCGCTCCGTAAGACCAAAAATCATCTTCCCTGTTGTCGGTCTGGTCGCCTTCGGTAGTTTCGATTGGATAATAGTTTAGCTGATATGACATCCCGATGTGACCAAAGAGCCTTTCAGTAAAGCCATGCTTGTATCCGGCACCTATATAAGTGCTTTCGAAATAAACATTGTCAGTATAAATCGTATCATTAGTGGTCCTCTTTAAGTCCAGACGCAAAGAATCGCGGGGTGTGAAATTCTCGATAATACTGCCGTCAAAGACAACGCTGGAGAAATCCTCAAAATCGTCATAATCCTGGTCGCGGTAGCCGATCCTTGCCTCCGCTACGCATTTAGCGGTAGGTTGTCCCCGAAGTCCCACTAAGAAGTCAAAATAATCGGAATCATTTTTATTGCCGGTATCATGGTCGATCGTGCCATAATCCATGGTCAAAAGCAAGGCTGTCTTTTTCCAAAGTTTCAGCGCTGCCTCCACAGCACCTTCATTTTCCACACGGTCCAGGTCATTATAGGTTAGAGGCACTCCATTTAAAGGCCCGATTGCATCATCAGAACGATAGTCTTCGTATCTATTCTCATAGCCCAAAGTCAAATCAAGCTTATTGAACATAAATGTAAGATTTCCCTGGCCCAGATTTTGGGTACGGTCTATCCGGTTGGTATCCTCACTGCCAGATTGCTCTGAAAAGTAACTAAACCTATCATATAGATCAATGCGTGCTTTTTTGGTTATGTCTAATTTGCCCGCTATGTTTGCCAGATGATTAAAATTATTCTGGTCGTCATAATCTGCATAGAAGTTCAGGTCCGCTAGATAGTCAAAGTAAAAGCCATGCTTTTTGAGACGCGGTTCGAACCTAAACCCCGGGTTGACGGTTGTTATCCAGTCATCCCTTTTGTCATCGTCTGTAAGGAATATATTATCATCGTACATTTGGCGCACAGAGATAAAGGGACTAAAGACGGGCTTTTCATCGGGAGTGTCATAAGGATGATAAATAGGCTGAAACCAGTTATCGCTCTCGGGCGTGTATGGGAAGTAAAAAGGCTCAAAAACATTTTCTTCTTGCCCTTCTTCTTGAGCAAACACATCCCAGGCAAAAAACAAGGCTGTCCCCAGGCAAGCTACTATCAACATAACAGACAATTTTTTCATCGTTTTCCTCTTTTTTCGATAAAACGCCGCTATTATTCTCTTTGGCCCGGGGTTAAATTGTCTAAATTAACCCAAATATCATACCAGAGTAGATATTTAAATGTCAAGGGAATAGGTATTAATTAAGGCCGTCTCTTTGGGAGGGTCCTGCAGTCTATATCTTGTCCTCGTTAGAATGTTCTGGAGGGCCATAGGCTTTTAAAACCGCATTTGTAAGTCCGGGGATGCTAAAAACTCCTATTATCTCATTGTAGCTCAATTCCATATAACATTCTTCTCTAAAATCAGGGCTGATATAGCCCTTCTTTACCATAAAATCGATTTTTTCTTCGGTTGTGGCCCTGGTGTCTCCAACCACAGCGTCATAAATGATATTTGCCAGGTCGGCCATGGTCACTTTTTCATCAGGCCTGAGGTCGCCTTCGAGTTTTATCCCGCGTTCGGCTAAACCCTCTGCGCGGATCTGGAACGCCTCAGTCCGGGAAAGCTTATGCGCGCCAGCGGGCATCTCTATTTCTAAAAGACGGCCCAGCAAAGTTGCGGCTTGGGCATAAGTCATTGGCCTGCCCTTTGCCTGGCATACCGGCATCCCGGCTGAAAAAACAAGAACCCCTACACACACACATAACACAACCGGCCAAACACTACCTTTACTCATCTGCTTACTGACCTTTCTCCCCCTCAATACACAATTACATTTCTAACAAAATGTTCGCTGAAGACCGAAGGATTCCGTGCAATATGATATGTGTTAGATACTTTTTAAAAAGTTTTAGTAAGATTCCAAAAAAATAATAAAATTTTACTAGGAGGGTATTATAACAGACCCCATATTTGTTGTCAAGTACTTTTTTTAAGATTTTTTTGGGGTTTTATGGGGCGAGATTAGAAAGTCCAAATTCGTATGCCAGGTGTTTTCAAGGGTAAATTTCCAGACGGGCACAATGACTGTTTGTTGGTAATTACGCTCAAAACCCGATTCTGAGGCCGAAACAGTTTGCAAGGGAAATGACCAGAGTTCAGGAAACTTCTCACAATGAATCCCGACCTTGATCCCCGTGCAGGCATCATACAGGTATACACTTCTTATGCCTTTTGACTCAAAGTCCTCTGTCAAAGGATAGGCCCTTTCCCCCCATTCGCTGTAGCAATATAGATAATTTCCCTTTCCCTGGCTTTCTGCGGCAATATTGAACTCTACTGCCAGGACAATATCAACAGGTTTTTTATTCAGGTTTTCAAGCTCGTATCTGACATTGAACTTGGCATCAAGATTATTGAAAGACAGTACTTTTTTTAGGCTTATGGGTGTGGAGCGTCCTGAGTATGATACAACACCCTGTCTCTGTAATATCACTGAAATGCCGCTAGGATATTCTTTTTGTTCTAAGCTATATTTACTTTTAAGGAAATCTCCCTGTTCTTCAAATATATTATTCTTAAAATCCGTTAAAGGTAAGCCGATAGGAAGGAAATGGTCCAAAAGCGAGAGGCGCCTGTAGGAGTCATACTGTAAATAGGCTTCCAGCCCCCTCTCCTTACAGCCCAATAGATCATGTATGCTCAACGGTAAATCATCCTTGATCTTAACGGGTTTTTTCCTTAGGCTGGGTATTTTTTGGTGATAGGGCTCAGGCCTGCGGGTCATTACGTCCATTATGTTCCTGTTTTTTGGAACATAGTCAAGTTCAAATATCCCGCCTCCCAAGGCGGGGGTAATGAATACGTTTAGTTGGGGATTTCTCACAATCAGCTCATCAGAGCCATCTTTGTCAAAATCGATAAGTTCCTTTTCTATCCAGGGCCCGGTATAGTTATTTTTGAGAACCCTTTCTGCTATAATGAGATTGCTATACGCCGTATGGCGCAGCCGGCTTAAGTAAATACCTCCAAAGACCCCGTGCCAATAGGGACAATTGCACTGCCCCAAGTAAAGGTGTTTCTTTCCTTCTTCGCTGGCAGGGTTTGCCTTTTCCAAGCGTTCACTTACGTAGAGCATCCTGCTATAAAGGTTATTGGCCTCGGGATACTTCTTGAAAAAGTTCTCGAATCGTCCCTCTGACCAAGTCATCATTTCCTCATAGCTTGCCGCCGGTATCTGGATCTTGCCCAGCGGTTTGTGGCTACTCATATACTCACTTATCGTAGCCGTCCTAAGCCAATGCTTGTTCTCTGATAAAAGTCTTAGAAAACTCTCCAGCCATTTGCGCCGATAGACCAACTTATAGGTTCCGGGCCAAAGCCCGAATTTCTCTCCATCGTCTACAATCGTCGCCGCAGCACCCGGGTGTTCTCCGGCTATACCTTTTAGATGCGCTATTACCTTTGCCGGCGACCAAAAGGGTATCATATACCTTAATTTTTTGCTGATTGGGAAAAAGGCCAGGGGCTGCTCTGTCTGCCCGTCAATATAATAGCCAAATAAGTTTTCTTCCGCAATTTTGGCGTTGATAAAATGGAAGTCGTCCAGAAGTACGTACTTAACGCCGGCCGCGGACAAGACCTGGGAAAGCTTTGGCTGCCAGACTCTTTCGCTCAGCCACATCCCTTGAGGTTCATATTCAAAATATCCCCTGATAAAATCGCTCATCATTTGGATCTGGCCATTTATATCTCTTTGAGGAATAATGGTAAAAACCGGTTCATAATATCCACCGGTCAAAAGTTCGCATTGTCCGCGCTGGAGCATCTCTTTGAGTATCTTAAGCAAGTCCGGGTCATTTTTTAATAGCCAATCGATCAGGGAACCGCTTAAGTGAAAAACGCATTTGATCTGGGGAAATTTATAGAGTGTGCTGATGAAAGGGCGGTAGCATTCTTGAGTGGCCTTCTTAAAAACTTCCACAAAATTGCCTACCGGCTGGTGGTTATGGACCCCAAAAAGCAGATTTATCGATTTATCCATGTGTGATTAAAATTTTTCTACCCTATAGCCGTTGTTTCTAAGCAGTCTGATAATGCTTTTTTCTCCTATTAGATGCGCTACCCCCACTATGATAAAGTAGCTGTTCTCATCTTGCAAAAGCTGCTTGATGACAGAGTACATCTTTTCGCTCCTTTGACAGATCAATATATCATAAATCAATTCTAATTCAGGGTGTTTGCGGATACCTTTAGTCAGCAGCCTATCGATGGTCTCTATGTCGGCTTGTTTCCAAGCGCTGATGAGCGTGTCCATCTCTTCTTCTAATGTGCGTAAGTCTACGATAGTATGGAAAAGAAACAATTCTTGCAGGGGTTCGGATAAGCCGGCGAAAAACTTGATTTGCTCTTCGCTGCCTTCCAACTCAACAACTTCCAACTCACCTCTGGCCTTTTCCAAAAAATAACTCTCCAGGCCCCATTTGTGCTCATAGCCCATTTGCGCAAGCTTCATATTAGTTATAGTTATTGCCAAAAGCCAGGGTCTGTACATATTGAACTGCTCAAAAGAAAGGCCCATTTGCTCCAGTTCATCCCTGACGAATTTATAAGTGCCTATAGAAAGGTGGCTGGCCAATGTGGAGTTATCGGAATAAACTCCCTCTCTGGCCATTAAACTCTGTATCAGGCTTTTGTCTAAAGCGGCGACATCCGCTTCGACGACCAGCGTATCTGCCTGCTCGAATGCCTCTTCGATCTCGCTGTTTAAAGGATAGATGGTCTGGTTGGCCACATGTATCGAACCAAGGATATAGGATGTCTTGGGGCCATCGTGGACGCTCCATAGAAGGCATTTTTCCTGCCCGCTTTGGCTATCTGCAAAGAGTGGCTGTTTGCGGTAAACCGTCAGGCTCAAGGAAAAAACTATTACCGCCAAAAAAATCAAAACTACTTGGGTAGTAACTTTGCAGTTTTTGCTTATCTTCATCGCATTTTAATAGTGGTGGCAAGCGACAAGGTGCCCGGGAGAAATCTCTTTTAACTGGGGTTCGCGAAGGGAGCAGATATTGATCGCTAAAGGACAGCGATTTCTAAAACGGCACCCCGTAGGCAGATTAAAGGCTGAGCCTACCTCCCCTTTTACATCGGGCCTTTCTTTTCTTTTAGCGGGGTCGGATATCGGCATGGCCTCAAGCAACAACCTGGTATAGGGATGGGCCGGTTTATTAAAAAGCTCCTCTGTCTGCGAGACCTCAACCACCTTTCCCATATACATCACCGCTACATCATTGGCCACTTGCCTGGTTACATTCAAATCGTGGGTGATAAAAAGATAAGAAAGGCAGATCTTCTCTTGCAATTCGTATAATAAATTGATGATTTGAGCCTGTACCGAAACATCCAAGGAGGAGACGGGCTCATCTAATACGATGAAAGAGGGCTTCATGCTCAATGCCCTGGCTATGCCGATCCTCTGTCTTTGCCCGCCACTGAATTGATGCGGATAACGATTAAGAGAATCGAGCGGTAGTCCCACCATATCTATAAGTTCTTTTACGCGTTGTTTGATCTCGTCTTTGGGGGCCAGCTTAAATATATGCATGCCTTCGCCTACTATCCGGCTTACTGTGAAACGCGGATTGAGCGAGCTATCCGGATCCTGGAACACTATCTGCATATTTTGCCTCAACCTGCGTATTGCCTGTCCTTTTAGACGAGTGACGTTTTCCTGCTCATAATAGATCTCTCCGCTATCCGGCTCGATAAGCCGCAAGATCGCACGACCCAAGGTAGTTTTACCGCAGCCGGATTCTCCCACAAGTCCCAGTGTAGAGCCCTTTTTAATCTCAAGGCTCACTCCATCGACAGCTTGTATCCAGCCTACGGTCCGGTGTAAAAACCCCCTTCTAACGGGGAAATATTTCTTTAAATTCTCTATTTTAACTATCATTTGTATCTGCCAATTTTTTGTGCTTGAAACAGCGCACTTTGTGCCCCTCTTCTACTTCTATCAAAGCTGGTACTCCGATCTGACACCCGGAATCAGCCATATTACAACGGGGATGAAAGGCGCATCCGCTGGGTTTATTCTTGGGATCAGGGACCACTCCCGGTATGGCGGCAAATTTTTGCCTGGGTTGACGTCGCGCCGGTATTGAATTTAAAAGTCCCAGGGTATAAGGATGGCGCGGCCGGCTGAATAAAGTAAACACGTCCGCTTCCTCTACGATCCTGCCGGCATACATCACACACACCCTGTCGGCGACTTCCGCTACCACCCCTAGATCATGGGTGATTAGCAAAAATGATGTCTCGGTAGTCTTTTTGAGATGAAAAAACAGTTCTAAGATCTCGGCTTGGATGGTGACATCTAACGCGGTTGTCGGCTCATCAGCGATGACCAGTTCCGGGTTACAGGCAATGGCCTGGGCTATCATCGCTCTCTGACGCAAGCCACCGCTTAAACTATGCGGATAATCCTTAAATCTTTGTTTTGGATCGGGCATTTCCACTCTGCTTAAAAGCTGAATGGCTCTTTCCCTGGCCTGGCGTCCCTTGGCCCTTTTATGAGCAAGCAGGGCCTCTTTGATCTGGTATCCTATGGTGTAGAGCGGATTAAGCGAGCTCATTGGTTCCTGAAAGATCATCCCTATATGGCGCCCCCTTATTGTGCGCATTTTTGACGCGGGTAAACCAAGCAGGTCTTCTCCCTTAAAGAATATCTCTCCGGCCACGATTTTGCCCGGTGGCGATGGGACTAAGCGCATGATCGATAAAGCAGTGACGGTTTTTCCACATCCCGATTCGCCCACTAAGGCTAAAGTCTCCCCTTTGGTGACATTAAAGGAGACGCCTTCTACAGCGCGAGCCACCCCGACTTCTGTAAAAAATTCTGTCTTTAAATTCTTGACCTCTAATATAGGCTGCATCAGAGTTTTCTGCCTACCTCCATTGTGGGGTCAAATGCATCTCTTAGGCCGTCTCCCAAGAAATTAAACGCCATTACGGTTATGAAGATAAAAAACCCTGGAATAAGGATCCAGGGATGAAATTGTATTTGGGCTATGCCCATTGCCTCAGATAATAAATTGCCCCAACTGGCATGGGGGTCCTGTATACCCAGGCCCAATAGACTTAGTGCCGATTCGCCTAAAATATAGCCAGGGACCGAGAGGCTTAACGCTACTATGGTATAAGAGAGCGTATTTGGCAGCACGTGTTTGGAAACGATATATAGTGGGTTTGCCCCCAATCCTTTAGCGGCAAGCACAAACTCCTTCTCTCTGATAGACATAGACATTCCCCTTACCACTCTGGCCAATCCCGCCCAGCCTATAAAGCTCATGATCACTACTATTAGAAGATATACCTGCGCAGAGGAAAGTTTTGGCGGAAAAGCGGCCCGTAGCGCCAACATCAGGTAAAATCCTGGTATCATCATTACCATTTCGCAAAGACGCATAATGATATTATCTACTTTTCCGCCAAAATAGCCGGATATCCCACCTAACATAGTGCCTATCACAAAAGAGATCGCCACTCCCACCAGACCTATTGAAAGAGAAATGCGCGAGCCATAAAGGATACGTGAAAATAGATCCCTTCCTCTGGAATCAGCTCCTAGAAGATACAATCGGGCAGGCCCATCCACTCCAAAAAGGTGCAGATCGCTGGGGATCAACCACAACAGCTTGTAATGGTCCCCATGTCTCAAAAGCTTTATCGGATATCTCTTGGCCTTATTTTCTATATAAATACGCCTATAGAACTCATTAAATTCAAAGCCATAGTCGTAGACAAAAGGCCTTAGGTGAAACTTGCCTTTTTCATCAAAAAAATGTATCCTGGTGGGCGGATTGTATGACCGCAGGCGATCTTCGTTGTCATAATTGTAGGGGGCGATAAAATCGGCAAAGATGGCAGTCAGATAAAGTGCGACCAATATAAAAAAGGCCGTTACGGCAATCGGGTTTCTTTTTAACCTTTTAAGTGCCATCTGCAATGGACTTAACGGTTTTAACAATGAGAGATTCTCGTTCATTTATATTGTATCCTCGGATCGGACCAGGCTAAAAGAATATCGGCAACAAGGTTGCCTCCTAAAAGCATTACCCCGCCCATAAGCATACTGCCCATCACCAAAAATATGTCCTGGCTCCTGACTGCCTGAAGCATGACTGAGCCTAATCCCGGCCAGCCGGTTATGATCTCTGTCAAAGCCGCTCCGCTTAAAAGCCCCGACAAAGAATAGCCAAAGATTGTTATCATCGGATTGATTGCATTGCGTAGGGCATGCTTGTAGATCACCCTGTGTTCGGAAAGCCCTTTGGCCCTGGCCGTGGTGATATACTGGGCCCTTAAGACCTCTAACATATTCCCGCGCATAATGCGTTGCAAACCGGCCAGGGCGCTTGTGCCTATGACTAGAGTGGGTATAGCAAGATGAGTCAAGACATCCCATATTTTAAGAAACAGGGGCAGCTCTTCGTGATTGGCCAAGCGCATTCCTCCTAAGGGCAATAGTCCTGTAATGGAAGCGGCGTAAAGAAGCAACATAGCAAAGAAAAAGTTGGGTATGGAAAGGCCAATAAAAGAGAGCCCTGAGAAAAACCTGTCCGAAAACCTGTTTTGGTTGACTGCGCAATATATGCCCAGAGGGATAGCTATTAACCAGGTGAAAAGCATCGCTGAGAGAGAAAGTATAAAGGTATTAAAAAGGCGTGTCTTGATTACATCCGCAACCGGGCTCATCATCGAAAATGAATAGCCAAAATCAAGCCGAATAAGGCTTTTAAGCCAGTAGTAATATTGTATCAAGGCAGGTTTATCGAAGTGATATTTGCTTTCATACTGTTTGATAGTTTCTTCTGATATCTGAGGGTTCATGCGCATCTGGTCGAAATAGTTGCCCGGGGCCATCTGGATGAACATGAACGTTATGAAGCTTATCGCCAATAACAGCGGTATAGATATCAATATTCTGCGTATAATGTATGTCGTCATTTGGAAGGCTTTTTATTCATCTTTTCGAAAAACGAGAATAGGCGGTTGCCCGTGCCAGCGGCAAGTCCCGCCTCTTTTGTTTTTTCTTGCACAAAGATATACTCCAAGTTATGGAACGCTCCTCCGTATGCCGTAGGGAAAAGGTTGCCGAACTTGTTACGTACGGCGAAAAGGCTGGTGGGTAAGACAGTATAGATAAAAGGTACCTCATCGGCAACGATCTCCTGCCAGCGGTCATAAAGCCTCTTTCGTTTGGCTTTATCGAGTTCCTGGACTCCTTGGTTAAATATTTCGTCGATTTCTTTCTCCCAGGAAGTGGCCGGTTTTTCCTGCTTGGGGTACCACATATGCAATTGCCCGGAAGACTGCCAGACATTATTACCGAAATGTGGTTCGATGCCGCCAGTCAGACCTAAGATTATGGCATCCCAGTCATAGGAAGAGTTTAGCTTCACCACCAGATTGTTGAACTCCAGTTGCATAAAATGGACCCTAAAACCCACCTTTTCAAGGTCTTTTCTGACAATGTTGGCAATCTGCACCCTTTCTGTGTTTCCGGAGTTAGTATTTAGGCTGAATTCAACATCATTACCCTCTTTGTCTTCAATAATCCCGTCCTCATCGCTGTCCGAAAAACCTGCTTGAGCAAGCAGCTCTTGAGCCTTTTTCAGATCATATTTATATTTTTTTACATTTGGATTATAAAAATACCCGGCGCTGGGGCTTAATGCGGCGTCTTGAGCAGAGCCCAAGCCGTTCAACACTATGTTAATAATTGAATCTCTGTCTATACAATAAGCCATGGCCTGGCGAAACTTTTTATTTGTAAACCAGCTCAACTTTTCATCTGAAACATATTGTTTTCCTGTTTTGGGGTCTTGCCCGCGGTTTTGATTAAATACAAGGAAGTTAGTGCCAAAAGCAGGGCCCGTCTCATAGACTGTAAAATTGCCCTTTTTTTCTTCCGGTTTTAATATCGGATAGTCCGTACCACGCAGGCCGTAATAATCGAGCTCACCTTCCTTAAACTTCAATAATGCGGTGTCTTGGTTCTGGACGACCAGAAAGATTATCTTCTCGATGTAGGGCAACCTATTGTTCTCTTGGTCCGTTTTCCAATAGTCTGGATTTCGGCGCAGGATTATTCTCTGGCCTGCCTCGTATTTTTCCAACTTAAAGGGGCCTGTCCCTATTATTTCCTGCGGTTTTGTATTGAGAGTCCACTTTGAGTTAAAACGGCCCTTTTTTACGCAATCCTCTAAAATATGTTTGGGCAATATTTCCTGCCCCATTCCCCGTAAAAAAGGCGCAAATTTTACCGGTAGCGTAAAGCTCACCCTAAAGTCATCGACCTTTTCCACTTTGAAGGTTTTTCCCTCCACCGTAAAGATATCTCTGGCTGAATTGGGGATATCGGGACTATAGATAAGCTGATTAAAGGTAAAGACCACGTCATCGGCCGTAAAGCGTTGTCCATCAAACCAGAGCACGTCTTCCCTTAATTTAAAGGTCCATTTTAGACCGCTTTCATCCACTTTCCAGGAGAGGGCAAGATTGGGTTCCACCTCGGTCGTAATCCCGTTTGTGCGTGTAAGTCCCTCAAAAATAAGCCCGGTTACCGCGGTAGTGGATGTCTCCTTAGCCAGTATAGGGTTGAATGATTTTGGGTCGGATGTCGTAGAGAAAACCAATTCCCCGCCATATGTACCGATCTGCGGCCGATACTCTTCAGCCCGAGCTTCTAAATTCAGGCAGCTCAAGAATCCGGCGAGTAAAAATAAAAAGCCCCAATGCCTTTTAAGGGCGCTTGGGGCTACGCTGATTTTTGCCGCCAAAGTTATTTTATTCCTGATTGGATTCAGGTAGGGGTTCACTTTCCCGTATTTCTTCTCCTGGTTCGATCTCAATTTTTGTGCCATCCTGTGTCTCTAATATTGCCGGCTCGCTTACTGCGGCTTCTTCTTCGACAACCGGCTCATCCACGAAATCCAGGAGTATATCGGACTCCTCTACTCCACTCATGACCGATGAACCGAATCTCTTTGAAGAAAAAACCGTCAAAGTGATGCAAGTAAGCAAAAATACAATTGCCGCTGTCGTGGTTGCGCGCACTAGAAAAGTAGAGGCACGAGTACCAAAAAGCGTCTGGGAGGTACCTCCCCCGCCGAATAAATCGGAAATGCCCCCGCCTCTTCCGGTTTGCAACAGGATCGAAGCTATTAAAATCAAACAGGCAATTGTGTGAATTACTATAACAAAAAGATACATGATCACCTCGAGTCTAGTTTAAAAGCGATATTTTATGCCGCCGTAAAATTCAGTCCCCGTCAGAAAACCTACCTCTATGTTGATTACAAAAGACTCATCTTTGCCTAAATAGATATCGCTACCCACAAAGGGACCGACGTTGCCGTCCTCATCATAGGAGACAGTATTGCCCTCTCCATCGTCATAATTTAAATCGACGGTGGAAAACTTTATTCCCGCGTAAGGTTTAAACATCCCGAATTTCTTGGCCAAACAGGAAGCAATCTGCCATTCATACCAGTCGGCGTTGCCCTTACCACTGCTTTTATGATGTGACCTGAAATATAAAAACTGGGCCGAGCCATCCCATTCAAAATCATAATCCTCGCTTTCAAAGATTATTCCTTTGACCTGGCCGCCTAATGCCAACCCTCCGCCTAAGCTGGTCTTGGTAGCTGCCCCAGCTACGCTTTCATCATAGATATAGCCATACATCCCGCCGACTTTAGCGGTAAAAGTAATGCGGTCGGTAAAGGCATAGCTGCGGGAATGGTAGCCATAAAGGATATCTGTATGGTAGTCGCCAGTATCATCAGTCTCCATCGGCCTCTCGAGAATATAGCCACCCTCCAGGGCCATATCCCACATCCCTTTTGCCAATAGACTGGCCGGGCTTCCGACCTGCGCCGCCTGTGCACACCCCACAAGAAGGAAATATATAGCAACTATAGCTGAAAGCTGATAGCTGAAAGCTGATAGCTTCTTCATTTTCTGGCCCCCTTTACGATCTGGGAAAAGGAATCGACTTTTAAGCTGGCTCCTCCCACAAGCGCTCCGTCTAAGTCTTCCTGGGCCATCAGCTCAGATATATTTGCCGGTTTCACGCTTCCACCGTATTGTATACGCACGGCTGCCGCGATATCTTCATTATACTTCTTTTTTAAGAAATCTCTTATGTATTTATGTGCTTCTTGCGCCTGTTGGGGAGTGGCGGTTTTGCCTGTGCCAATGGCCCATACGGGCTCATAGGCGATAATGATCTTTAACATATCATCGGCACTGATACCCTCAAGCCCCCCTTGCAAATGGTCCTCGAGCACCGCAAATGTCTTTCCCTGCTCACGCTCTTCTAACCTCTCGCCTATGCACATGATCGGCAAAAGCCCATGCACCAAAGCCGCCTTTATTTTTTTATTCACTGTTTCGTTGCTCTCGCCAAAGTAGGTCCTTCTTTCGGAATGGCCTATGATTACATAAGTACAGCCTATTTCCTTAAGCATAGCCGGGGCGATCTCCCCTGTATAAGCCCCGGAATCTTCCCAGTAGACGTTTTGCGCGCCCAGCTTTATATTTGAGCCCTCAATCGCCTTGGCGGCGTCTACTAGACTTGTAAATACAGGGCAAACAGCGATATCAACGTCTTTTATGTCGGCAAGCTCTTTTTTAAGGGCCTCTAATAACTCGACAGTTTCTTTAATATTTTTATTCAGCTTCCAGTTTCCCGCGATTATGGGCTTGCGCATGATTACCCCTTATCCTCTAAAGCAGCTACCCCGGGAAGCGTTTTTCCCTCTAGAAATTCGAGAGAAGCCCCTCCGCCGGTAGATATATGGCTCATCCTATTGCTCAAATTGAACTTTGCTACGGCAGCAGCTGTGTCGCCTCCGCCGATAACCGTTGTCGCCCCGCTTGTGCTTAAAAACTGAGCGACCTTTTTGCTGGCCTTGCTAAAGGCATCCCATTCACAGACACCTAAGGGACCGTTCCAGACCACAGTCTTGGCACTTTTTAAGGCCTCTATGAATTCATCAGTAGTCTGCGGACCGACGTCTAAGCCCATCCAACCTTCCGGGACTTCCTCGCCGACCAATTTATTCTGCGCCTGTGCGGAAAATGAATCGGCGATGACATTATCCTTTGGCAGAATTATTTTTACACCGGCGTCTTTGGCTTTTGACAAGATCTCTTTGGCTAAATCCAGTTTATCCGCCTCCAGCTTTGAGGAGCCGATGCTTTTGCCTTGAGTCTTTAAAAATGTATAGGCCATGCCTCCGCCTATTATAATCGCGTCGACCTTATCCAGCATATTGGTGATCATCCCGATTTTATCGGATACCTTGGCTCCCCCCAGGATCAAGACAAACGGCTTTTCCGGACTCTGAGTCACCTTGCCCAAATATTCGATTTCTTTCTCAAGTAAAAATCCTGCAGCCGAGGGCAGATAATGTGTCACGCCTTCTGTGGAGGCATGGGCCCGGTGGACACTGCCGAACGCGTCACTGACATAGAGGTCGGCCAAAGAAGCAAGCTGTTTGGCAAATTCAGGGTCATTGTCGGTTTCTTGCTTATGAAAACGGGTGTTCTCTAAAAGCAAGATTTCCCCTTCTTTCAAAGATTCTGCCTGGGCCTTTATTTGCTCTCCGATACAATCGTCGGCCATCTTTACTTCTCTGCCTAAAAGCTGGCTTAACCTGGTAGCTACCGGCTTTAAGCGCAACGTATCCACTACCTTGCCCTTGGGCCTTCCCAGATGGCTCATTAAAATGACCTTGGCTCCATTATCAAGCGCATATTGTATCGTGGGCAGGGCCGCTTTGATCCTGGTGTCATCGGTAATATTTTGTTTTTCATCCATAGGGACATTAAAGTCTACGCGTATCAGCACCCTTTTTCCTTTGATGTCTAAGTCTTTAATTGTCTTTTTATTCATTACAGCCCCTTCTTAATCATATATTCGATTAAATCGATAATACGGCAGGAATAACCCCATTCGTTGTCATACCAAGAAAGCACTTTCACCATATCGCCAAAGGCAAATGTCTTATCCGCGTCCACTATAGAAGAAGCAGGGTTGCCCTTAAAGTCCATGGAGACCAAGGGTGTCTCACAGACCTCTAAGATCCCCTTTAGATTGCCGGCAGCAGCTTTTTTGAATGCCTGATTGACTTCCTCAGCGGATGTCTCCTTCTCTACCTGCATTACCACATCAACAATGGAAACAGTTGGTGTAGGTACGCGTATCGCCAATCCATCCATCTTTCCCTTCAGCTCAGGGATTACCAGACCCACTGCCTTTGCCGCGCCTGTTGTGGTGGGAATCATGTTAAGAGCGGCTGCCCGCGCGCGTCTTAAATCCTTATGCGGCAGATCAAGGATCTTCTGGTCGTTTGTATATGAATGTATTGTGGTCATCAAGCCTTTCTTTACCCCAAAGGCATCTTTTACCACCTTTACAACCGGAGCAATACAGTTGGTTGTACAAGAGGCATTGGAAAGGATGGCATCCTTTTTGGGATCATAAGCTTCTTCATTAACACCCAATACGACTGTCTTTAACTCACCCTTAGCCGGTGCCGAGATGATTACCTTTTTTGCCCCGGCCGAGAGATGCAGGCCTGCTTTTTCCTTGTCTCTGAAAATCCCTGTAGACTCCACTACCAGCTCAGCGCCAAGGTCTTTCCAAGGAAGCTTGCCGGGATCTTTTTCGCTCAATACCTTTATCTTTTTTCCGTCTACCGAAATAGTGTTTCCTTCTGCCTTAACATCATTGGGCAGAATGCCGAAATTCGAATCATATTTCAAAAGATGCGCAAGAGTCTTGGCATCTGTAATATCGTTTACTGCAACGATCTCGATCTCTTTTGTCCCTTTAGCCAATGCTGAACGGAAAACCAGCCTGCCGATTCTGCCAAAACCATTGATGCCTACCTTTACTGCCATTTCCTTTTCCTCCTTCAATGAGGCCACAACTTATGGCACACAGTGAACATAAGTTGTGGGCCGAATTAATCCCCGGCCCAAAGGGCGAGGGGTCTCCCATGTTTAAATACTCACTTCCTTTAAATACCTTGTTGCCACTTCCGGCGGGGTAGGATTGATATAGAAACCTGAGCCCCATTCAAAGCCGGCAATCCGCACCAGCTTTGGCATTATCTCGATGTGCCAGTGATAGTCTTCTCTGTCCCTGTGCTCTATTGCCGATGTATGAATTATGAAATTATAGGGTGGGTCATGAAGCAGCTTTTTCATTCTTAGGAGGACCTCTTTTAAGATCCTGGATAGGTCAATTACATCTTCATTTCTGATAAAGCTGAAATCGGAATGATGCTCCTTGGGCAGGATCCAGCTTTCAAAGGGAAAACGCGAGGCATAAGGAGCGATACAGAGAAAACGCTCGTTTTCACAGATTATCCGCTCCTGCTCCTGATATTCCTGGGCGATTATATCACAGAAAATACATCTGTCTTTATAATCGTAATAAGAACCAGCACCCACTAATTCTTCCTTTACGTTTTTAGGCACCATGGGAAGCGCGATCAGCTGCGAATGGCTATGTGGCAGCGAAGCCCCTGCGCTAAAGCCGTGATTTTTAAATATCAAGATGTATTTGAAACGTTTATCGCCGCGCAGGTCTACACTGCGGTCGCGATAAGCCCAAATCACTTTCTCCACCTCATGGTCCATCAAGTCAGCTAGGCTTTTGCTGTGGTCGGGCGTCTCGATTATTACCTCATGGGCGCCTACGCCATTAGACATATCGAACATCCCCAGGCCCTGGCGGTCGATATTGCCCTCGATCCTTAATGCCGGGAATTTATTGGGCACCACACGGGTGGACCACCCAGATGAGTCAGGCTGGCCTCCGCCCTCCCTGTGGGCCTGGATTTCCGGGGGAGTCATCTTCTCGTTGCCGTAGCAGAAAGGGCACGTGCCCTTTCCCTCGGGATTTTTCTCTATCTCGAACTCCCCTGGGTCACTTGGGTTATCCGTATTTACTATTACCCATCTTCCCGCGATGGGGTCTCTTCTTAACTGGTCCATCTTTAAACCTTCGTTTCTCTTAAGCTCTTAGCCGCCACTTCCGGAGGCGTGGGATTGATATAGAAACCCGTTCCCCATTCAAATCCGGCAACTCGGGTTAAGCGGGGCATGATTTCAATATGCCAGTGAAAATCTTCTTCTATTGTCTTTAGATACCCTTTTTTAGGTGTGCGAAAAGGCGCCGTATGCAAGACAAAATTATAAGGCGGGTCGTTTAAGGCTGTCTTTAACTTAAGCATTACCTTCTTTATAATCCCGGCAAGATCCCTTCTGTGTTCAGAGCCGATCTTGAAGAAATCGCAGCAATGTTCTTTGGGCAGGATCCAGACCTCAAAGGGAAAACGTGAGGCAAAAGGAGCGATGGCTATCAAGCCGTCGATATCTATTATCAGTCTCTGGCCGTCTTCCATCTCTTGTTTAATGATATCGCAGAATACGCAGCGCTCTTTGTACTCATAGTATCTTTTGGCACCGCGCAACTCTTCTTTTACTCTCTTGGGATTTACCGGTGTGGCGATTATCTGTGAACGGGCGTGGTTTATGTGGCCCGCGCCGGCTGTATGACCGTAATTTTTAAACATCAGGGCGTATTTAAGGCGGACGTCTTTCTGCAGCTCCGTAAATCTGTGCACATAGGCATCGATTACCTTGACGATCTGCTCTTCTTCTAGGTCGGCGATATTGGCGATATGCTCGGGAGTCTCCACCACTATCTCATGCGCCCCAATGCCATCCATCAGATCATATATGCCTTTGCCTCGCCTATTCAATTCCCCTTCGACCTTTAAAAGAGGCTTTATGCTGGGTACTACCCGCACGTCCCATCCCGGCTGATTTTGCTTGGTCTCCGACTTTCGGATGGCAAATATCTCTGGCGGGGTCCTGTCTTCATTCCCCTTACAAAAAGGGCATATTCCTTCCGTGGCGGGTTCTTTATCGACCTTAAAATCCTCAGGTCTTTTTGCCCGCTCAGTGGCGATAATCACCCAACGGCCTATAACCGGGTCTTTTCTTAACTCAGGCATACAATTATCTCCTTATTAGAGTGATAATTATATCACATCCATATAAGAATGCAAGCAAAAAAAAGCAAGAAAATCGCCTTCAGCGATAACTTTTAAGCGATTTTCGCAGTGGTATCCGATATACTTTCCTAATACCAGAACAAAAAATAAGCCCAGTTTTTCACTGGGCTTATGTAAAAATTACACTACGTTAGAGACTTCTTTGACTCTATTTTTTAAACATAACCGCGCTTATTCGACTGCACTTACGGCTTGGGCACCTTCGTTATAGCCCTGCTGGTAGCCCTGCTGGTAGCCATTAGTAAAACCCTGTTGAAAACCTCTCTGATAAGCGTCTTCTGCGCCAAGTCCAGCTGTCTGTGCCGGAGCTTCGGCCTTGCTGTTTTCCATAGCGTCAAAAAGCATGCCGCTAAAAATACCCACACCCGCGCCCACTCCCGCGCCTGTGCCCACTTTCCCGCCAGAAGCCGCTGAAGCAGCAGCACCCGTTGCAGCACCCTGGACCGCATTCTTCAGGAATGAATTACTGAAGTCATCGGCCATAATAGCAGCACTAAAAGCAATCACTAAAACCGTAGCCAAAAAAACAACCACCATCGCTTTCATACCACACTCCCCTTTCTTTCAAAGATTATTTTCATATAAAAGTATACCCTAATCTCTATAAATGTCAACAACAAAAACCAAGGGCCTTTTGAACTCTAACTATTTGACGCTCTCACCCGCCAGTTTATTCCCTACTTTTTTACATCTACCGTAAGAAACATCACCATTCGGCCGCCTCTTTCGGTCTGCCTGCTTGCCAGGGGCAACCCAAAAAAGCTGGAATCAGACTCAACCGAACTATGCTCTGTATTAAGGCCGCCCAAGACTAAGGTATCCCCATCTTCGATGTTCACCTGCGTGGAAATCGACCTTTTATATGGGGTATTCCCCTCTATGGTGCTCCTTGAAGGCTGGATGCTTAAAAGCACGGAATTATCAGAGCGCACCTTGGGTAAGACCTCCAATATCTGGCCAATAGACTCTCTGATAGGGGTGATGGTCCTGCTGCCACTCTGCTGATGGATATTCTGCTCATATCCGATTATAAAGTCCTCGGTAAGCTGGATGCACGCAGGGCTATTGCTGATTGTGCTCACATTCGTCCTTGATTTAACATAGGAATCGCTGCTGTTTTCTATCGCACTTAATAGTGCCTGAAAGCGCGTTCCAGGGATCACAATTTGTCCTGACCTTATCCCCATATCGCTTAAGAACTCATCCGATGCCTCAACAATGGTAACCGCAATATTGACCATCCTCGTCTCTGGGTCCAGCTTCTCCAGCATCTCGGCAATCTTATCTAAGCTCTCGGGGGTATCGATAATTACCAGTTGTAAGGTATTAGCATCATAAAAGACCTTGCCCTGGATGCTCTTAATATCCTCCAAAACAGAGACCAAAAACTCAGGGTCAGCCGAGTGCACATCAAAAGTGCGCACCTGGGTCTCCTGCGCCAGAACGATTAAAGGCAATAAACATAGCGATATAATCAAAAAGATTCTCTTCATTTTAGTTATCTAAAACCCTCTTCATTGGTTAGGCAAAAATAGACAATAGCTAAACGCAATAGAGTCTCGGCCGTAACGATTGGATAATTACCCTGGAATATAAAAGAAGCCGATGTCCATGCTGCCGCGAAAAACACCCATTTGATGGTCCAGGACCTTGCCGACCTGTCCATGCTTATTAAAGCCAAGCCCAATGAAATATAGATCAACGACCCTACCACTCCAAAAACTAAAAGGATACCCGATAAGTCCGATTTCATTAATCTTAAAGCGAAAAAACCGCCAACCCCCGAACCTAACATAACCGCAACAGCCACCAGGACCCTAATTGGTATCTTCATCTTCGTTGCTTTCGTCAACAGGAAAACAACAAGATAGGCTATTGCGCTGAATAGAAAACCCACTAAGAGGATTAGAAAAGGGTATTTTATCAACAGTTCTGTCATATCTATTGAATCTCCTCATTAGCTCGGAGAGTGCTTCTTATTTAAACTGCTTCTTGACCGCTGGACGGCGGACTATAACAAACATTACTAAGTTCAATATTATCGGTTCAACAATTAATGCAACTATATCGGGAAGTTCTATCTTGAATGCAAAAATAGCCAAAAGAATATAATAAATGATTGTGCCCTTAAGAATATTAAGCGTTAATCCCAATCTTATTCTGTGTATCAGATTAGAGCCACAGAAAATCCCCAATATAGTCAAAAGAAAAGGGATTGCCGCAAGCGGGATTTTAAGTACAGTGTCTCCTTCCGTCGGTATCGCCAATAACATGGCGAACGGTGCCAAATAAAGGCAATTAAGCACTATTGCCACCGTCCCTAAAGCCGTGATCCCCTTGCCTCTTTTCTCTTCCATATCTAGCCCCTTTTTTTGAGCCATTATAACCTTTAAGACAAAAAAGCCTCAAGAATTATCTTGAGGACAGCTTTCATCTATCAGCTTGTAGCTTACAGTATTCAGGCATCAGCCTGCTTAAACCCAAACCTTTTTCCAATTATCCCGGAAAGCGCTTCTTATGCCCTTTAACGGCCTGCGCTTTTGCGCTTCGAAAAGCACTCCTTACAATATACCGGACGGTCCCCGCTGGGTTTAAAAGGAACTTCGCATTCTTTGTTGCAGTCTGCGCATGTCGCCTTGTACATCTGTCGCGGACCTCTGTCGAATCCACCCCTACCTTGTTGATATCCCATGTTACCTCCTTTTTTATTCTTGTAAAGATTCTGAAACTTTCACCCTACCCCTTTCCCTGATTTTCTGTTGCTCACCATTATACACAATCCACAAGAAAACCTCAAGTCTTATCTTGAGGTCCGCTTTTCAGCCTTCAGCTATCAGTTTTCAGTTTGCAGTACTCAGTTGCCAGTTAAGGGCCACTTTCCTGCTTACGTCCAAACCCCTTTCCCGATTAGCTTGGAAAACGTTTATTATACAGTAAAAATTAATAATCTTGTGAGATTTCCAATTGACGGTTTGTCTTTACGTCTTTGGCTTTTAATAATATCTTGTCTTCAGCTGTTACTGTTAAGGATATCTCCGTTTCCGTTTTCTCTTCCAAGTCCGATTGAAAACGAGTTACCTTAAACCGGCCTATTTCCCAATTATTTCTCGCCACAAAGGCATCTCCCTGTAATAATTGAAATTCGATAGAATTTTGCCCCGGATTCATAGTATGTGTATATTTTCCTTCGCACGGAACATTTGTCTCAGCCTCTATGAGGATATTATAAGTGCCATCCTTTGTAACTTTGCCTATACCCGCTGCGAGTTTATTATCTTCAATTAGGATGAAATTATCTGGCCATGAACCATTTTCGATTAGGTATATGATCCTTTTTGAATGTGAAAAGATTTGGTTAGCCATCATCATCCAAGTGGTGTCTGGCGTCATAAGCTTAAGTTGACCTCCCGACATAAATTCAGCTCTTTTTTCTCTACAATAGTTTTCAACAAATGTTTCCCTTCCCTGTTTTAACATTTCTTTAAGTTGCTCTAGTGCGGGCCCGCCGATTTTTACTAAAGTTTGTTCGATAGCTTCATGTAGTTGAGGGTCATCGGCACACAATAATTGGGGCAATAACTTTAAGATATTTTCATCCCAAACATAGCCAAATGCAACTACGGCATTAATCTGCAGACCTTTAAATTGTAGGCTTTCAAATAACAAAGGGATGTCGGAATTTTTAAATTTGGAAAATTCCTCGCGTTGATTACAGGCCAATCTCCATACAACATTTTCTTCAGGAGTTGCGGGTTGCCAATTTGAGGCTGACAGGGCCTCAACGACAGACCGACGGACATTATCTTCGGGGGCCGCAAGCATTTGCTTTAAATAAGGAATGGCCGACTGTGACTGGATTTGACCAAGTGTTTTTGCTGCTTCAGCCCTCAAATTAGCATCTTTGTGCCCAAGAAGCTTAATAAGCTGCTTTTCATTTCCCGATTTCTTAATTTCTTTAACATCCGGAGACTTAAATAGGTTTTTAAACATTATTTTCCCTCTTTTTAGGCATTATATCCCTAAAACAAAATAACCTCAAGATAAATCTTGAGGTCTGCTGTCAGCCATCAGCCTTCAGCTATCAGTTAAGGCACGCTCTTTCCTGCTTAAGCCCAAACCCCTTTCCCGATCACCCTGGAAAACGTTTCTTCTAAAAAATATCTTTTAGGCTCACTTAAATAATTTCAATATTTCAGCGTTCCCTTGTTCCGTGGCAATTCTTACAGCTGTTTTTCCAAGACTATCTCTTATGCCTCTATCGGCACCTCTTCGTAGCAGCAACGCTGCGACTTTCGGGCAATTGGCCTGTGCCGTCCACATTAAAGCCGTGTATCCTCCCATATCAACGGCATTGATATTTGCACCATATTCCAACAATATATTTGCGGCTTCATATGCATCGTGCCAGGCCGCATGCATTAATGGTGTCATCTGTACATTATCTCGTGCTTCAATATTTGCCCCAGAGTTTATCAGAAGTTCGATAGCTTTAGCATTGTTTGACCCAGCCGCCTCTATCAAAGGTGTTTTCCCGGTATCGCCTTTACCTTCAATGTAGGCTCCAAAAGACAACAATAAACTTATCATTTCCTCTGAAGCACACCCAGCCGCTTCGCACAAAGGGAAATAACCTTTCTCATTTGCAGCATTTACATCTGCCTCTTCAACAAGTATCAAATATTTTACTTCACGTACATCATTAAGCCTGATCGGATCCGATGGAATATACCGAGATTCTCCCTCTGATATGCCGGTCCATAAAAAGACTAACAGTAATACAATAATTGCATTCCTCAACTTTACTCTCCTTCCTACATACAAGAGACTTAGTCAGCTTATTCTGGAAGCTATTTTTTTGCTCTTCCAGAGCCATTATACCCCCAACATAAAACAACCTCAAGACTTATCTTGAGGTCTGCTTTTGAGCTGTCAGCTATCAGTTTTCAGCTATCAGCCTTCAGCTATCAGTTAGGGGACACTTTCCTGCTCAGAGCCAAAACACTTTCCCGATTAGCTTGGAAAACGTTTCTTTCATGAGCCCTTTCTTCCCCTTCATTGCGAGGGGGATATTAAAGGGTTACAGGGGTCCATAAGGGCCTTTTTTCGGCTGCGAGCGGGAACTCGGGGGCGTTCTGCGAAGTGGGAGGATCCACACCGGGCGGAGGGGCCCACGAGCAGAAGTACCCCCGAGTCAACCGCTCGCCCTCTCCCTTCATTGCGAGGAGGATAATTGAATGGGTATGGGCACAGAATGGAGCATTTTACGGCTTTTGCGGCGGCGAGGCACTTCCCAGTGAGCGAATGTGCTTTTTGAGCGAACGGGAAGTGCTGAGCAAAGCCGCAAACAGACAAAAAAAATGCCCCAAAGCTTATGCCTTGGGGCATTCAATTATTAACCGAGCAACTACCTACTCTCCCACGGCGTTACCACCGCAGTACCATCGGCCTCGAAGGGCTTAACTACTGTGTTCGGAATGGGAACAGGTGTTTCCCCTTCAGCAAGGTCACTCGGAATTCAATTTTCCTTCTTCGCCACGCTGAAAATTGATGCTGAGCGCAGCGAAGCATCTAAGAAATAACAACAACTACATAGCCAAATAGAATTAACTATAAATACAATGTGGTCAAGCCGATCGGCAGATTAGTATCTTTGAGCTAAAACGATTGCTCGTCTTACACCTAAGACCTATCAACCTTGTAGTCTCCAAGGTGCCTGTGTCCCCGAAGGGACGGGATATATAGTCTTGAGGGGGGCTTGGCGCTTAGATGCCTTCAGCGCTTATCCCTTCCGGACACGGCTACCCAGCGATGCCACTGGCGTGACAACTGGAACACCGGCGGTCCGTCAATCCCGGTCCTCTCGTACTAGGGATTGCTCCTATCAAATATCCTCGCGCCCACGACAGAGAGAGACCGAACTGTCTTACGCATGTTTATCCGCTATTACTAACGGCATGGACTATATCTTCACCCTCTTGCCATTTTCAAGGAGGGGCTGACGTATTATAGCTTTTGAAGCTATCTCAGCTTACGCTTCAGTCTCTACGGGGAAAAGATTGGTTTTTAAAAACTGCTGAACTGTTTCGCTTGTGTTTGTCCTTTTCTTTGAGTAATTGAACCTTGCTGTGCCATCAACTAGTTTACTCAATCTAATCAGCTCCTTCGGCGTCATCTTTTTGGGATGAAGCTCGATAAGCCTTATTACCTGTTCAGCAAGCTTTTTCTTCAAACGAAGATACGGCAAGAGAAGCTTTAAAACACTCTTTACTTCCCTTAAACCAACTATGGTATATTCCACCATGTTATCGTTTCGTTGTCGAATATATCCATACTCTAATTGGTTTTTTAGCCATTGCAGTATCTCTTGATTCTTTGACTGTTGGTAAAACACGATGCTTGTCCTTATTTGGTAGCCGTAAACATAATCTTTACGGCGGACAAGCTGTGCCATTACGCAACCATCGCCATCAAGAAAACCTGCAATATATGGTATTTCTTCGCTTGACACCAATCTGATCTTCCCTCGGTATTGCCCTCTGAATGTTCGGAATTCAGTTCGGGTTTCACCGATATTAGTCAGATTTATTGTACCACATTTCTGTGGTAGAACGCAATGTAATTTACGTTCTGAACCCAGCTCACGTACCGCTTTAACCGGCGAACAGCCGGACCCTTGGGACCTTGTCCAG
>JAFGHF010000026.1 GCA_016939375.1 Candidatus Omnitrophota bacterium
AAAAAAGTCATCTTACTGGTATTGATGGGCATCCTTCTATTTTCTGCCTGCTCGGCATCTGATAATGCCGGTAGTATTGATTGGCTTCATTCGCTCGATGAAGGCTTACAAGCTGCCCAGCAGCAAAATAAGCCTTTGATGGTCGACTTTTTCACAGAATGGTGCGGATTTTGTAACAAGCTCAATAGGGAGACCTTTTCCAGTGCCCAAGTTTCTTCTTTGGCAGTTGACTTTATATGCGTCAAGGTTGATGCAGACAACGACCGCAAGGCAACTGAAGAATATGGCATTAGAGGATTCCCTACGGTCATATTTTTAGACGCCCAAGGGAAGGAAATCGGCAGAGTTATTGGATTTCGCCCGGCTGACGTTTTTGCAAGCGAGATGAAAAAAATAATCGATTCGGGAAAATAAATATGCTGAAAGGTTTTTTGAAGTTCATTCTCGGGTTTTTGGTCGTGATATTTGTCCTTGTCGCGACAGCATCCCTATTTTTGAACATTTATGGAAAGCAGGCCCTGGCCGATACCTTAAGCAATATGGTCGGCTCCCAGGTCCAATTCGAAAGTGTGGGTTTAAATTTAGGCCAACCCGGCTTTAAGTTTAAAGGTTTTAAGGTCGCCAGTAAAATCGACTTTGAGGAAAACGCTATCGATGCTGAAAAATTCACAATTATTTTGGATGAGGCCAAGCTGAAAAAGGAGAAAAAATTTGCTATCAAGGAAATCATTATTGAAAAAGGCACTCTTAACCTCATCCGCGATAAAAACGGCATCTTTAGCGTATCACGGATAGAACCCGGTAAAATACATAATGGGCGCGGACTGGCCTACGCTGCTGTCACTGACGAAGAAAGCGGGTTTTATAAATTGGTTAATCTGTTAAAGAAAATGACCCTCAAAGACCTGCAGGTCAGACTCAAAGATCATTATGTCGCTTCAGTGCCTCTAGAAATTATATTTGATGATTTTGACCTGAATCTGACTTGTCTGCCCCAAACAGAATATGGTTTTGTACCGTTAATATGTACGGGCTCCGCAGATATTCTTAATGCTAAATACGGAAATGGAAAGGCTTCTTTAAAATCTAACATTTCTGTGCTTAAGCATTCTTTTAATACTGAGACGACCTTGCAGACAAACAATATTGATTTAACGCAATTCTTACCCTACTTTGAGAAGTCTACCCCATTTAAATTCAGCGAAGGGTTATTTAGCTCCACTACCCAATTCAATATGCACAACAGCCAAATCGACTCTCTTACTACAATTGTTTTTCAAAAGCTCAACCTTATGGTCGACCCCGGCAAAGAAAACGCAAAGTTTTTGGAAGCCTCGGTCAACAGATTGGCTCCCTATCTGATGTCGGGTGAAGGCAACATAAACTTTGACTTTATCATAAGCGGGGCTGCTGATAATCCCGAGATTGGATTGGGGCCGAAGGTGAAATTTGCTATTGGCAGGGTAGCCATAGAAGAATTGAGCAATTTTATCCAGCAATTACAAAAATTACATAATTAAATAAGGCAGGTGGTAAAGATGAAAAGGATGCTTTTTTGTTTGTTTTTACTGCTAATTTGTTCAGGTCCAGCGTCTGCAATAGATGAAGACACATATGTAAATTTTGTGGTCGATTCTACCATAACCATGTATGAGTTGAAGGGTAGGTCTGAGGGGACAAGCCTGTGGGCTGAAGAAATGGAAAAGAAATACCCCAACTTCATGGCCGAAGACTGGAAGACAATGGAAGAGAGGCTGGATAAGGATCCGCAGCTAAGAGATACATTGTACGGCAGGATTATAACAAATATCCGCTCCCAGGGATATAACGCTCAGCTAAAAGAATTAGAAAACGGCAAAACCACTATCGAAATCAGGGAATGATCGAATCATAGGCAAGCCTGCTAATTTCAGGGGTTTGGTTCTTCTTTAGGCAACTTCTGAGATATTTGATCAGCTTTTTCCTTTATCGTTTCCATCATTTCTTTTATTTTTGGTCCTAATTTATCGATTTTCTTTGCGATTATATCAGCGACCTTCTCAAATTGCGTGGAAAATTCATCAATTTTTTCCTCAGCCTCATCTGCGGCCTGTTCGATGTCAGAAGCAATATCCGGCGTTTCCTTATTAAGGTTTCTGGCCTGGGAATCTTCTTTTTTGTCACAGCCGATAAAGACCAAAGAAAGTAAAATAATCATTATGGGTAGTCTTCTCATTTTTCCCACCTTTTAAATGTCCTTTAATGTTTTATTTGCCGGTAATTTCTCAAGCGCCTGGTCAAAATCATTCAAAGATTGGGATAGCTTCTCTGTTTCTTCCGATTGAGCTACAGGTATGGTATCGCTACCATGCTTATCTAAAGCGTCGATTACATACTTTATAGTCAGGCGAGCGGGATCCCGGGCCGGCTGATATGCAAGCTGCCTATATAAATGCCCGTTTGCTTCTGAAATGATACCGCTTTCCAATAATTCAAAGATGACCTGGCGCACTAAACGTATAGGAATGTCCAAAACATGGGAGATCTGCGTATCGGTCAACGGCTTATCACCCTTGGAGAAGTTGCTGACCAAAAGATGGGTTATCCTTAAAGCCAGGAGCTTTTTGAATGAATTGCTTACCTTTAGGCAGTCGGGTTCAAATTCGTAAGTATCCACGTTCTGGTGGGCGAAGGAGACCTCTGCCCCAAAAAGCACTATCAACCAACTTATTTGCAACCACATCAAAAACAAAGGCAAGGCCGCAAAGCTGCCATAAATGGCGTTGTACTTAGCTACCCCAACCTGAAAATTGATATATGCCCACTGCACAATCTGATAAACGGTGCCTGCGAAAATACCGGCTATAATGCCCGATCTTAATTTCACTTTTGTGTTTGGCATAAAGACATAGATAAAAATGAACAACACCCAGATCACAATATAGGGCAGGAGTTTCATCATAAAGGATATCAAAGGGCTAAAAAATCCCAATAGGGCAATTTTATTGGTTATAGTCGTTATTTGGGTAGCTATAAATACCGTTGTGCTGCTTGAAATGATAAACAGAAACGGACAAAGCAGCATTATAGAAAGATAGTCGCTAAATTTACGCCCTAAGCTGCGCGCTTCTTTTATACCCCAAATGTCGTTGAAGGACTTCTCTATATTACCCAGCACTTTGATTACGGTCCAGAAGAGGATGATGACTCCGATCCCGGCGACCATACCACCTTTTGTGTTCTCCAGGAAGCTGTGAGCAAACCCCACGACCTGCGCTATTATCTCCTCCTGACCTGGAAAGCGCTCAAAAATCTGTCTTTCCAGGACCTTCTCGAAACCGAATCCTTTGGCCACTCCAAAAGCCATGGCCACCACAGGCACTATGGAAAGTAATGAATAAAAGGTTAAAGCCGACGCCCTTAGTTGGCATTTATCTTCATTAAATCCCCTTAAAGCTGCCAGCACAATCCTTAGGTTTTTAACCAAAAAGGACCTTGGCTTTGAAAGGTCTCTAAGCCTGATCCTCCAGATATCGGTCGTCAGAAAATTAATGATTTTCGATACCATCGCATCGTCCCCTTTTTTAAGCCTGGTCCAAAATAGATCACAGGCTGCACAGGTATATTATATGCTTAAAGACTGAAGGTCTCAATCGCTATTTAATCTTTGCCAAGGTCTGCTTTATGCTTGGCCAGCCAGCTGACCGCAGGCTGCTTTGATCTCCAGGCCTTTTGACTCTCTTATTGTGGCATTGGCACCTTTTTCAGTAAGCTCTTTTACAAACGTATCTATTTTGCTCTTTGATGGGGCCTCAAACCCTTGTTTTGCGATCTTGCTATAAGGAATCAGGTTTATCTTGGCATGCAGCTTCTTGGCAATAGCCGCTAGCTTCTGGGCGTTTTTTAAAGAATCATTCTCGCCATCAATTAGAATATACTCCAGCGTTATCATCCTTCCGACTGCAGTGATATATCTCTCGCAGGCCTTGATTAGCTTTTCTAAAGGGTAGCGTTTATTGACCGGAATGAGCTTGCTGCGCTGGTCGTCAGATACGGAATGCAAAGATACAGACAAGTTTATCTGCTTGCCCAAGTCACCCAGTTTTTCTATCCCCGGGACAATGCCACATGTGGAAACAGTCATTCTCCGGGCGCCTATGGCCATACCCTTGGGCTCATTCATTATCTTGATTGCTTTAAAAAGGTTTTCGATATTATCCAGGGGTTCGCCTATACCCATGAATACATAGTTGGTTAGCCTGTGCCTGAGCCTATGCTGCAAATATAAGATCTGGTTTATTATCTCCGAAGGCGTCAGGTCGCGCACAAAACCTTTCCTGCCGCTTGCGCAAAATATGCAGCGGAACTTACAACCAACCTGCGTGGAAAGACAAACAGTCTTCCTGTTTTTTGCTTGTATTAAAACAGTTTCGATATATTTGCCGTCGGCTAGCCTAAAAAGAAATTTTTCCGCGCCGTCAGAGGAAGTAAGATGTTGCTTGAGTTCAAGGCCGCTGATATAGTACTTGCTTTTCAGTTTTTCTACTAACTTTTTTGACAGGTTGCGCATGGCTGCAAATTCAAGGCTTCCCCTATGGTAAAGCCAAAAGAATATCTGCTCAGCCCTGTAAGAAGGTTCATCCATCTTATGCAAAGCTTCTTTAAGTTCCGCCAATTCCAGATTTTTAATATCTTTCAGAGACGCCATGATAAGATTGCTCTCTTTGCCTTCTGTGACACATAAAATGGTAGATGTAGACTATATTTAAACTTTGGTAAAATAAGCCCATGGATCCAGGATTTGCAGTCTCTGCCTGAAACCATAAGAAAAACGTAAGTGCGCAAAAGAAATACAACACATACCACCTGCTTATCCTATTTGTAATATATAATCTGGGGATAAGGGCTACCGAGCCCCAAAAACTGAACCATCCAAACCAACCAAACAGCCCTGAGGCTATGATACTGGGAAGCTCACCCATTACGAATATCTCAAGAAAAATACCCAGGAGCGCGAACACTACATAAAAGAGGGCTTCGTTGCGGATCTTTTTATATGTTGCAAAGGCAAACAATGAGAAAAGTAAGTATCCAATAATAATGGGTATCCAAGGAGCAGGGGCAGTCACCACAAGGTTAAAACGCCACGCTTCTCCCAGCATCCCCACTGCAAGCCCTATCACAAAAAATAACAGTGCTCTCAAGGCTTTATCTCTTTCATTAATTTGTGGAATTTGCATCAGAAGAACTACTTGTTTCTTCTGCATAGCGCGAAATAAGCTCTTTGTATCGCGGATCTTTTCTGATAAATTTCAAGTCTTGATCGCTGTTCATATACGCAAACTCGCGATAACCCAATCCAATGGCTTTCTCAAGGACCTCGATGCATTCATCAGCCATTTTAAGTAGTGAATAACTACAGGCTAGGTTATAATGGACAATAGGGTCATCTGGCCTCAAGCGCGAGAGCCTCAAGTCGATTTCAAGTCCCTTCTTATAGCATCCTGCTTTGGTATAGACATCTCCTAAGGCTATTAAGGCGTCTATAAAATCAGGGCTCTCTTTTAGCAAGCTCTCATAAAAAGATATCTCAAAATCCAGATTCTCAGAATGGTTCATGAGGCCTGACTTTCATTTTCGGGTTTGTCTTTTTTCTCTGTTTTTTCGGGCTCTTGTATCTTCCTGCTCACCTCATCGGCAAAGTTCAGTTGTAAATTTGCTATCGCCTCCGCAAGCACATTGTCCTCATCGGCCGAAAGATTACCTTTGGTCTTTTCCTTCAGCATTGAAAGTAGGGAGATCGTTGCCTGCGCGGCCTCAAGATTTTTCTCTATCTTGCCGGTTATAGGATTCATGATCTTTCCCAGCTGCATCATCCCCGAATTGGCCAAAATGGAAATGTACTGTATAAAGTGCAATTGAGCAAGTTCTTTTTCGCTTATCTTTTTTTCTTCCGTCATTTTTACTCCCTTCGCTTGAATAATTTCTTAAAAATAGTCTATCACTCTCTTCGTCAGCGAGTCTTTATCATATACCAAAACTTCTTCCTCAAACTCAGCATCATAGGGCATACGCCCTGGATCTTCTCCAAAAACACCTTCTTTTTCCAGTTTACTTAAAACATTAGCGGTGTCGACAAAACGGGATATCTTATTAAATTGAGTGATCCCCCCGCGATTCCCCTCATGGTGAAACGATAGAAAAAGGCGGTTTTTGGCTCTGGTAATCGCCACATAAAACAGCCTGTTTTCTTCCTCGACTTCGTCCTCATCTCCAATAGCAAAGCTCACAGGCAAGACCCCTTCCATCAGCCCGATAATAAACACGCAATCCCACTCCAGGCCTTTGGCTGAATGAATAGTCGAAAGGGTCAGCGGTCTTTCGTCTTCCCTAGAGGATGGGTCGACTCTGGCCACCCCTCTCTCAGGTGGTTCAATAGCCAAGTCAGCCAAAAACTCCTCTAGCGTATCATACCGGGAAGATATTTGCCTCAACGTCTTTAAATCATTGAGCCGCAAGGGCCAGTCATCGAATTTTGCTTTTAATATCGGCTTGTAATACTTATATACATTTTCAAACTTCTCCCCTACGCTTAATCTCTCACCGCTTGAATTTTTAAAAAGCAAAGACAGCTTAGCCAATCCCTTGCTATATCTGTAGCCTTTACTATATTTTGACAAAGCATCTTTGACGATGCCGTTAAACCCCGAAGCTGCCAGGATCTCGTTGACTATCAGCTCTGAAGTCTTTGGCCCTATCTCCCCAATCAACATCAATGCCCTGCTCCAGGCTAGATCATCCTTTGGGTTTAGAAGCGCCTTAAGGTGGGCCATTACATCCTTGACATGGGCTGTTTCATAAAATCTAAGCCCCCCGAAGACCTGATAAGGGATATTTCTCCTGCTTAATTCCGCCTGCAGTGGAATGGCGATGTAAGAAGAGCGAAAAAGGACCGCTTGGTGCCTAAGGGGCACCTCCTGGTCCCTTAGTTTCTTGATCTCACTGGCTATCCAATCAGCCTCATCGTAAATATCCTTAAAGAAAAAAAGCCTTGGGCTTGAACCTAGGACTTTCCTTGCCGACACAAGACATTTAGAATACTTGTTTTTCATATTCTCAAGCACAGCGTTGCTTACATCAAGAATTGACTGAGTGCTGCGGTAGTTCTCCTCCAGCTTTACGATCTTGCATTCGGGAAACCTCTTAGGAAAGGCCATGATGTTCTCATGGGAGGTGCCCCGGAACCCATAGATGCTTTGGGCATCATCACCTACCGCCATTATATTTCTGTGGCCCTTGGCCATAAGAAAGGTAATATCCCCTTGCAAGGGATTGGTATCCTGATATTCATCGACCATAATATATTTATATTTCTTTGTAATCCGTTCTCGTATCTGTTCATTCTCCAGCAGTACTTGCAGGTATACAAGCAGATCATCGTAATCCAAATAGTTTTTTTCTATCTTATTCTGCGCGTAAGCCTTGCTCAACTTTTTGATTTCAGATGCATATTCAAGCAGATGCGGATATTCCTTCTTAAGCACCTCCTTGATGGAGATCTTCTTGTTGATAGCCATGCTTATTATATTTCGCAAAGTATCCTTCTTGGGAAACCTTTTTTCTCTTTTAAAGAAGCCCAACTTTACGCAACATCTATGCAAGAGCTCCTCAGAATCAGCCTCGTCTAATACTGAAAACGAGGTGACAAAACCGATAGACCTGGCATATCTCTTTAATATCTTAAATCCGAAGGAATGGAACGTC
>JAFGHF010000027.1 GCA_016939375.1 Candidatus Omnitrophota bacterium
ATCTTAAGGTCGGCTTTGCGGATAGCAGAGATATCGACCAGTTGTCGAATACGCCTTAAATACGACGGACGGGGATCAAACTTTCTAAAAGGCCTGTCTTTGTCTTTAGGAAATTTGAGCCTGCCCTTGATATTTCTCTCTATTTCCTTGGTTATTTCGGGTGGAGCAGGGCCGCCATAGGAGGGAGAAAATTTTATGCCGTTATATTGCGGCGGATTATGGCTGGCGGTGATATTTATCGCCCCGGCCGTCTTCTTCTCTAAAATATGGTAGGCGACCACCGGCGTAGGGGCATCGCGGTCGGTGAGGAACACTTTAATGTCGTTGTCGGCTATGGCCTGAGCGCTGGCCGCGGCAAACTCTTTGGAGAGAAATCTAGTGTCATAGCCTACGAGCATCCCTTTTTTCTGCAGGCGATGCTCTTTTAAATATTTCACTATTGCCTGGGTGACCTTGCGTACATTAAAAAATGTAAATTCATCAGCGATGATCGCGCGCCAACCGGAAGTGCCAAAACGAATAGTCATTTTAGGTAATTCGGACCTTGCGTCCTTCTATTTGCAATTTCCCCTGTGCATAGAGTTTGATCGCTTCAGGGTAAAGTTGATGTTCGATCTCATGGATCTGCCCGGCCAGAGAATCTTCGGTGTCTTCCTGACTGATGTAAAGGGACCTCTGTAGAATTATCGGGCCGTGGTCCATCTCTTCATCCACAAAATGCACTGTAACGCCAGTCACCTTTACTCCATAATCCAAGGCGTCTTTTATCCCCTGGCCCCCCTTAAAGGCAGGAAGTAATGCCGGATGGATATTTAAGATCCTATATTTGTATTTTTTGGCAAACTCGGGACTTATAAGACGCATATATCCGGCCAGACAGATCAAATCGATCTTTTCCTGCTCTAGGCTCTTGATGATCTCGGCCTCATATTCGGCCTTGGCGCCAAAGTTCTTTCTTTCCACCAAAAGGCTCTTTATTCCTTCTTTTTTGGCCCTCTCAAGCGCGAAGGCCTGCGGGTTATCGCAGACCATAAGGGCAAGACTGGCCTCTCTGATGGCGCCTCGCTTTACAGCATCGGCGATAGCCTGAAAATTACTGCCGTTACCGGAACAAAAGACGGCGATATTCATCTTTCTTGCTCCTTATTATAAGCATTTGATACTTGATATAAAAGATGTCAAGTATCAAACTCAGCCAGCAGGCTTACGTTCGCTATCACTCCCTAAGCCATGGCTTCGTTTGATTATCTTTCTTGGGCAAGCCTCCAGACACTTACCGCAAGAGGTGCATTTATCATAATCAATTATTGCCAGATTTTCAACTACTTTTATCGCATCGGCCGGACAGACCTTTTCACATTTTTTACAAGCGATACACCCGACTGAACAGATCTTAGCGACTGTTTTGGCTGGATCGCGCGAAGCACAGCCTACATATACTTCGGCTTTATAGGGAATCAATTTTATAAGGTTGCGCGGACAGGCCTGGATGCACTTGCCGCAGGCAGTACAGAGTTCTTTGTCGATAACCGGTAGACCTTCTTTGCTCATGGTTATCGCGCCGAAAGGGCAAGCCCTCATGCAATCGCCAAAACCTAGACACGCATAAGAGCAAAGCTTATTCCCGCCCATCAGCTGGGCTGCAGCCTGGCATTGCTCTATGCCTTTATACTCGAACTTTTCCTTGGCCTTTTCCCCGCCATGACAATGTAAGAGAGCGATCTTTTTCTCGGTCTTAGCAAGCTCTATGCCCAACAGCTGAGCTATTTCTGAATGGGCTTCTTGCGAACATGCTTTGCAGCTCTCCAGGGCAACTTCTCCTTTGACCACGGACTCGGCAAAACGGGCGCAACCGGCCATGCCACAGGCACCACAATTGGCCCCAGGCAACTTCTCTAATACCTGGGCAATTCTGGGATCTTGGGCCACGGCAAACTTTTTAGAAGCCCAGGAAAGCACAAGGGCAAAAAATATCCCCAATCCCGTCAATGTAAGTACCGGAGCCAAAAACTGTGTCATCTCCACCTCAAAGTCCGTGTCAGCCTGCGTTAAAGTCAGTGTCCGTCAGTGTATTAAAATTTAAACCCGGCAAATCCCATAAAAGCAAGGGCCATCAAAGATGCGACTATAAAAGCAACGGGGATGCCTTTTAATGATTCGGGTACGTTCATCAATTCCAGGCGCTCTCTGATCCCGGACATCAAAAGCATGGCCAGCATAAATCCTAGCCCTGCGCAAAAACCCTGCAAGAGAGTATAGAAGAAACTATTAGGCATGGCGTATTCGCCCTTTAAAAACATGTTGACATTTAATACCGTTACTCCTAATACAGCACAGTTGGTAGTGATTAAGGGCAGATATACCCCTAAGACGCGGTAAAGCGTAGGATTGGTTTTTAAAATTATCATCTCTACAAGCTGTACGAAACTGGCGATTACCAATATAAAAGAAATAGTCCTTAAATACTCTATCTGGAAAGGAACAAGCAAAAAATTATAAATAAGCCAAGTAATTATGGATGAAAGCACCATCACAAAGATGACCGCGCAGCCCATGCTCAAGGCTGGGCCTGTCTTTTTGGAAACACCAATAAACGGACACAGACCCAAAAACTTAAAGAGGATGAAATTGTTGATAAATATGTTGCCGATTATTATCGAGAGAAATAAGCTCAAATCCATCTTTGTATTTCCTTTTTTGCTTTAAGCTGTTGAAGGCCGTATAGCTATTATTGGTACTTAGTTTCCTTAAGGTCTACATATACCTGCGGAAACTGGTACTCAAGGCTATGGTTGTTTATTTCTAAATATTAAGTTTGATAATCCTAATAGCAATCCTAATACTAAAAGCGCACCGGGAGCCAGAATCAGTGTCAATGCCGGCTGATACCCCTCGATTAATACATATCCGAATAACCTTCCCGAGCCGATCGATTCGCGAAGCGCAGAGATTATCACCAACCCCAAAGTAAAACCGGCGCCCATACCCAGGGCATCGAACAACGACCTGCCCACAGAATATTTGGAAGCAAACGCCTCCGCCCGGCACATGATTATACAGTTGACTACTATCAAAGGCACAAAGATGCCCAGTTGTTTGCTAAGAGCAGGAAAATAAGCGGCCATGACCAATTCGACAATAGTCACGAAAGTGGCGATGATGACGATAAAACAAGGGATGCGGATTTTTGTAGGTATCAATTTGCGGATAC
>JAFGHF010000028.1 GCA_016939375.1 Candidatus Omnitrophota bacterium
AGCCAGGTTGTTTTTGAACTCTTCGTCTTTTCCCCTTCTTAAATCGTATACATCTATATCGACAATTATGTTTAAGCCTTTTGCCTTCGCCTGCTGCATATTTTCCAAAGTACATAAGCCAAAAATCGATGCATAGCGCCCCCGCTTCTCCTTGAGCTTGATTCCTTTTGCACTGAGATAATCAGCTACTAAAGCAGCCTTTTCCCAAGGCAGGGTAATCCTTCTTACACCGCGGTGCACGATCTCATCCTTCAATACCTTCAAGCCACCCTGGTCCAATTTCTCAATAAAGTGTAAGTCAAGGTGTCTTAATAATTGGTCCCTATAAAAGGCAAAAGGCTTTTCTTCTTCTTCGCTAAACTGCAGGCTTTTATTATTGTTTTTCTTCTGGACAAAAGATAGGATCCTGTTCTTAAGCCGCACTATATAGGAAGCCGCTTTGCACAATATAAACGGATGAGCCCTCAAATAAGCACACAACTCTTCCTTTTTCTCAAATACAAAAGTGCTCATATTGAGCATCCAGCTATTATATTCTGCCTTGGACTTTTTCCCGGCAAGTATAAGATAAATAGGTATCCTACGGCAATATGCCTCCCACATATCCACGGCTAATCCGGATGTCCTTTTTGACTCATCTATAAAGGCCACAAACGCTCCTTTTTCAACCTTTCTTGCGTGGTCTATACGTGATATAGCCAAGATATTATCCCTAATCACCTGGTATCCCAATTGATAAAACTTATCCCATGCTCCGGTACGTTTATAATATTTAAGTAGTTTGTCTTCTACGGGGCCCTCTCTATGATATTTTGTCGCTGGGTCTTCTATGGATGCTCCTTTTCTCTTAAGCCAACGGATAAGATTGTGCTTAAGCCTGATGCCGGCCCCAGGAAATGCCTCTATCTGAGAGGTGACATAAAATCCTCTTCCCTTTATTAGCCGCGAGTCTGCCCTTGGTTCTACCGCTTGCTTAGCTGGCGACCAAAGCACTTTCTCCATGGGCAAAGAGCCAAATATATTGTCTTTTGCCTTTTCACCCTTGCGGTAGGAGTTCTCTATATAGTTAAACAAGTGCTCAAAGCTTCTGAATATTCGCGTAGCCAAAAGAAGAGTATAACTATGTAATTCGCAAGCCTCATTGTTGGGCGAGACCACAAAGATAGGTATTCTTCTTTTATATGCTTCGAGCATCTCGCAGAATGTGCCAAAAGCAGGAATAGCTGTATCCAAATAGACCAATAAGAAACCTCCCGACGCACCTGCCTCTAAGATCATATTCAAGTCGTCTATAGTGACTACGTCCATGATCCTTTTGTGGATATCCCATCTGCCATCCACTTTTAATTGGTGTTTTATCTTGAGCGCTTTAACATCTTCGGGGCTTTTGGGGGCCTTCAGCGGATCCAAGGATTTGATCCCAAAACGTTCTTTTAGTATAGGCGCAATCCAGTCTCTCCAACCTGCTCCCGCGTCTTTATCCATTAGGGACTCGATTGCTCCCCCTAAATAGACTATATAGTTTTTCTTTCCACGCAGGTTTTTGACCAAAGAGCTAGCCCCAAAGCGCAATAGCTCGCGGCTTAAAAGGTAATCTGGACCCATTACTTCTAAGGCCAGTCGTAAATATCTATAAGCTCCTCTATCGGGATTGTTTTTATCATCCCAAAGGCTTATGCCTCCGGAAGCCTTAAATCCCACTAGTCTACCTGTCTTTTTGTGGTATGCCTTTATCTGCTGCAGGATGAGCTCTGCCGCAGCCAAGTTTGCTCCACCCGATTTGTGCTTTCCGGTAGAAGTCTTAATGAAATCTGAATAAGGAAGCGCTATCTGTGTTGCCGCTTTTATCAAATATGATTCATTTAATGCGGCTGTCTCCAATATTGTCTTTATTTTTAAGTATGGGTAATTTTTCTTGACCCACAAGCACAATGCCTTTAACTCTTCTTCGGCCTGCTCAAACCTCGCATTTAAAATCGCTTTGAAGTTTATTACTACATCTAGCTCTGTCGCCTGCCATTTAACCGCCTGCTCTACCTCTTTTTGCGCTTTTTCTAAAGGATTGCCGTTTTCTGTACCCAACCCATTGGGAAATGCTATCACTGCGGCCCGGCCTAAATTACTTTTGTCTAATATGGCACCGACCCACTGTAGCTGCTGGGGATACACACAAACTGCCGCGGTCTTGTTCTTTAGTCCATCTTTGGCCAATTTTTCTACAGCCTCTCTGATGGGTATACCCTTATGATGTGGTTTTTTGGTCAGTAGTGTAAGGTCGACATGATATAGCGCCAATGTGGGAGAAAGTAGCATTTTTATATTAAATTCTCCGGATGCCACAAGCTCCAGCACTCTGTTGACTTGATGGGGCATACCTAATAATGCTCCTGCTTCATGAATAAGGGCTTTATGGAAATCAAGCGCTACTTGGGCAATGCTAGCCTTGAGAATAATATATTTTTCAGAACCTAGCCGGTAACTAAATGCCGATAGCTTCTTGCCAATTTTGTCTTCGACTTTCTTAAACAGCTTCTCTGAAGCAATCTTTATATGGGCATCCTGTAAAATGTGCGATAGAGAAAATATTTTGCATTCTTCCAGGGCCTTACAGGGAGACTTGATATCCTGCAAAGATAGATCAGGCAAGGAATCGAACTTTTCCTTATTTCTGAAGCTGAAAATCCTCAAGATATCATTTTGGGCTTCGCTAAGGTCTTCTCTGTCTTCGGTACAGGCTAGGTCAACGGGTTTCTCTGACCTCTCAGAGACGCGTATTTGATGTATTGACTTGATCTCTACGAGCCGTTTGAGCTGCTCTATTAACTCTTCAGAGATATCGCCTTCGTCAATGGCCCTCAACAATGCATACCTATCCACAGAAGAAAGGTCTTGCCATAACCCTGCTTCTTCGATTAGAGCCTCCAGCGCGATCCGCTTCTGGGAATCTCTCTTGGGCAACCTTAGGGTCTGTCTCTCTGTCAGCCTTAATTCGTGCTTTTTTCCTTCTAGCACCTCTAGCTTCTCTTTTTTGGCAAAGGCGATCACTTGCTGCTTGATCCTCTCCAGGTCTTTGCCTATCTGCGCAGCTCTTTTTTCTAACGAATTCTTTAGCGCATTCTTTTTGGCGTATTCTTCGACCAACTTCCCTTGTTCTACCTGAGCCTTTTTGCTCTTCAACTTTTTATACAACGGACACAAGTCCATATATTTATATGGACACCACGGGCAGGTAGGATTTTCATTAGGCTTGAATTCTTTGTTGCGCACGATCTTTTCAATCAACCTAACTGCATATTCTCTCAACCTGTGAAGCTGCCCCTTGCTCTTAGAAGAGGTGAGTCTTTTATTATAAATCACATAATGCCAGACAAGTTCTACGCCGTCTACATCGTTCCAAGTATCTTCCAGGGCCATTTGATAAAAGGCTAGCTGTTTATTTTCATCGATTATTTTCTGAGAAGGCAGGGTCGCCGAAGTCTTATAATCTGCTATTTCATAGGTCCCGTCGGGTCTTTGGCATAAACGGTCTATGACTACCACCAAGCGATAGATTTCGTTTAGATTGAATATAATCCTCTTTTCCAAACCAATGATACGTCCCTGGTCAAAGGGATAATATTCTTCACAGTATTCTTCTACCGCCTTTTTGCCCCTAGCATAGTAATCCTCTTCGACCATTCCCGGCCTTACAATCCGTACATGGCTATCGTAATGTTTCTGCCAACGTTTACGGTAATATTCTAAGAGTTGTTTCTTCAGCTCTTTCTTAGGCAGGATACGGGCCTTATTCTTAACATCCGCATAGAGCTTTTCCATGGTCTCATGGAAGGTAAGACCAAGGACGATCTCTGCAGTCTTCATTTTAGTCTTTACCCGAGCTATATATTTAAGATAATACGCTAAAGGACAGGTCTCAAAAAGCGATAGGCTGGAGTAGGAAAACAGCTTCCTGGTTATCTTGTATTGCAGGAATATAAGCCAGTTATGGCCTTGCACGCCTTGAGTCTTATGCTTTAAAACATAGATCGTGGCTTTCTTGATATCCGGGTTATTTTCCAAATAAGCCTTTGTATCCTCAAAAGCGACCAGCTCGTTTAGACCTTTTGCCAGGTGGGAAATGAATTCATGATAGAATACCCCTTTTATGAAAGAGGAGGCCTTCTCTTGTTCCTCGTCGTTTAGCAGGCGAAATATCGCCCAAGAAAACCAGACTGCATCTTTACCTATCTCGGCTACCTTGCGTTGGGCCTTAAAGCCGATATTGATCTTGGCGGGAAGGATCTTTTGTAGCCGTTTAGGCAAGCTTTTTTTCCACTGAATATATGTACTTCTTAAAAGCGCTAATTGCGATTTGTTTAATCTCTTTTCTGTGGAATTTTTATGTCTTATGGAAACCTTGTTTTTATTGTAGATGGTAAGCGTTGCTTCTTTTAGTTTTTTCTCTTTGTCAGTTAGTTTGATGCTGGCGGGATAATTGAGCACCTCTGTTTTGTCTTTGGTCTTCTCTATCTTGCCCAGATATATCTTTCCGCTGTTTCCGTCAATGCTGATTACATCTCCTTCTTTGACCTTATGTCCGGCCAGCGTCGCCGAATTCCAGTTGTGGATAATAAGTTCTTTTAAGCCTACGATCCCGGGTATACCATGGCCGATGATGATAGAGGCGCCATGTGAGTTAATGCCTCCTCGGGCGGTGATCAGCGCCCCGGCATCTTTTACTTTAGCTGAATCGTGTGGAGTGGGGTATTTCATCGCTAATACTACGCCATCGACCTTAGAGAGATCGGTCCCTGCGGCTACTTTTGCTATCCGATTAGGGCTGAATACGATCCTGCCCACAAACGCTCCTCGACCACAACCCTTGCCTACAGCTAAAGGTTTCTTAAGGCCGGCAACAAAACTATCTCCTTTTTCAAACGGCGGGGCGCGTGTAGTCTGTAATATATATAGCCTTTTGCTCTCTATGGTAAATTCTATATTTTGGATGTTGCCGAAATACTCTTCTAACATATGCGCTATCTCTCTAAAAGGATAATAGACACAAGGCATTTTTTCTTTTAAGACTTTGATGCATTCCGGTATTACCCGACCCTGGACGATATCATCGCCTTGCACGGTAAACTTAAATTCCCCCTCCAGCTCGCGTTCATAAGTAGTTCTGTTGCGTGAAGTGGCTACTCCGCTGCCGGAATTTTCACTCCTATTGCCAAAGACCATCACTTGTACTATAGCTGGAGTATACCAGGCATCAGAGATACCTTCTGCATGCCTATAATCAACTGGTTTTTTTCTGTCCCAGGAATTAAGCACGGAATAAATAGCGTTCTCAAGTTGTAGGAAGGGATCATCTAGCGCTTCCTGCAATTTCTTACCATATCCTGCCTTAGCAATAGCGCCCTTCATTTGCTCTGCCATTTTACGCATATCTTCACCGCTTAAGCTTTGTCTATTGGGGGCCTGGCGCAGCCTTAACATATTCTCTTCGATGTCTTCAAAGACACTCTCAGAGATACCAAATACTGCCGTACTGTAAGAATGCAGAAAACGCACATAGGTATCGTATGCAAACCACTTGCTTTTCCTAATAGCCAGGGTTTGAGCTATGCTATCATTCATGCCCACATTGAGTATAGTGTCTAATATTCCCGGCATCATCATCACTGTGCCCGTGCGCACAGCCAAAAGCAGAGGGTTGTCGACATTGCCAAAGCCGACTCTTGTCTTGCCGAATGTCTTTCTAAACATCTGCGATTGTTCCACCTGGCCTTCTAAGCGAGTGAGCATATCTTTGACTTTTATCATAAAAGGCTCTTTCTTCTGCCCCTGATGCGCCTTATGCAGCGCGACAGTGCTGGGGATAATAAATCCTAAAGGAACAGAAACGCCTAAAGCCCGCATGTATAAAAGGTAAGTAGCCTTTCCTCCATATTTATATTGGATGTAATCGATCGCCTCCAGGTCCCTCTCTTTGAGGTTATCCAATGCAATGATGTCATTTAACGGATCGGCCAGCAGAGCCCTTCTCCCCTTATAGACTTTTCCCTGGCCGAACTTATAAGTCCTTCGGGTCTTAAGGAAACTCTCTATGGCGAACAAATATTCGATTAATCTATTTAGATCTGTCTCTTCTCTTTTGATATCTGCCAAGACCTGCTCTGTTTTTGCGCAATCTCCTTTGGCAATAGCCGCGGAAACCGCCTTTCTGAACTTAATATCGACGGCATTGATGATATCTTGGGCGTCAGTGTATATCAATCCGATCAAATCCTTCAACTGAGAGTATGTCAATTCGGGCAGATCGAGGAGTTGGCCAAACTTCTCAGTATGTTTACCGCCCAATTTGTCCAACAGGGTAAATTGAATAAGTATCTGGGTAAGTTCTAAAATCTTAACTAGGTTCTTCTGCCTATCCTTGAATAAAGCAGGGGTAATCTTACCAAATTGTATATCGGCGGTCCTCTGTAAGAATAAGTCTAAATGTACCAATATCAACCTCTCCTTAGCGCTGACCAGGTCTATAGACTGATGTATGAGAGACCTTGCCTTGGATAAGGTCTTTATTGACTTAATCAAATCATTTTGCACAAGAGTGCCTGCGAGTTCCACCAAAAGCTCTCCTAAGTTTGACATATCGTAAGAGTCGACATCTTTTGCTATCCTCGCCCTCCACGATCTTATCTCCTGCAAATATCCCGTCTCTTGAACATCTGCAAACATGCGCGCAAGCACCTCTTCGGCCTCTTGTAGAAGTCCCAAAATATATTTTACTTCCCAACAATCCACTCCTTTTTTCCGCAGCTCGATCTCTTTAAAAGAAGGATGCCTCCCTAACTTATTCAGGTCTATCTCCCCTGTGAGGTAATACTTTTTATAAGCTCTCACCTGAGACAATAGCTCACTATTTAATGTCCTGTGCGATGCCTGACGTAAGTCTGCGGCTATTCCTGTATTATCGGTAAACCTTTCATCTATTTCCTCCAAAGCTCCTAATAGACCTTTTAAGCCTTCTTCTGTAGAATGGGGCATGGCCTTGATAAGCGACCTTATTAAATAGAAATCATACTCTACTTCTTTGCTCAGTAAATTAGCCAGTTCTGCATTGATAGCTGAAAGCGCCACATCGGCACCTTCCGACCTAGTGGTCTTGGAAATATCTTTGCTTTTCAGGACTACGATCAGATTTTTAATCAGAGGTTTGGCTTGAGAAAAATCGCTGCCTGCGATGATCCTTAAAGCATCCAATATCTTATCCCAATCAACATAAGAAGAGTTGTTGATGCCATCGAACGCCTCTTCTGCCTTGGCCTCATGCTTTGCCTCATATTCATCGGCAAGAAAACCGAGTAATCCTAAGCCCATTGCCCCCGTCCTCAGCTGTTCTATATTGATCTGCAACTGGTGCAGGATAAATTGCCACTGCATATATAATACGGCCAACAGCAGAAACGCATTGGACAACAGAAGGCTAACGATATTGAGTCTCTTCTTGATCAAGCTGCTGATCAGGTTATATATGCTTGAGAAAACAGCCAGAGAAAAAAGCCCTATCACTCTAAGGTCATATCCTGAAATCAATTCTTTAAATGATGCCGGCAGGCCAGCAAAATCATATAACCGTATATTATCCATTTGGCTGAAGAGGTACACTGTGGTCGTTAAACCAGCTATAGGAAGAATATATAAAATACAATAATGAAAGGCTTTTTTAAAAAATGGCTTTAGGGCGCCAAAAAGATTGTTGGTAAGATATTTTCTCTCTAGCTTTGTGTACCACTTTTGGTCTGGATAGACGCCCACTCTTTGTATATCTGAGAGTGCTTTTCTAAATAAAGGATGGGTTTCTCTTGCAGATAAGAACTCATCGATAATCTGATGTATTAGTTCTATATTGTTGGGAAAATAACAACAAAGGATTTCCTCGGCAAGGACTATCTGTTGGATAAAAGGCGGTGCGCGTTCCTTTATCACCCAATGCTCAAGTATGCGATTTGCGCTGGTCCTGGCTGCCTGGGCGAGGTCGCCGGTAATTACTAATTCTATTTCCGGGCGGTCTTTTACTAAGGCGTAGAGATCTTTAAGCCTTTGGTCTTTTTTCGCTAATTCATTGATGATAGACAAAGCCCGGTCTAAGGGTTCTATGGGTGATTCGTCTAAAGGACATATATCATGTATGGCTATTTCTTTGTCTTCCGCGGCCAAAGAAATTAAATATTTCTGCTGCCTAGCCGCCCAGTGTTTTTCTTCATAAGCCAGCTCTTCTGAATCTAATGCGATAAATAAACGCGAAGTATCAACAACCGGGCATACTTCTATATAGCTACCTGCGCCCACCAGCCTTAATTTTCTGCTCTGAACTTGAGCTCTTTTCAATAGGTGTTCGTTTAATAAGATCCTGTTCTGCCTATCCAGCTTCTCTTGATATGTACACATCGAAAGAAATCTTTTTTGACGGCCTGATAGCCTATTGCGCCTGTCAAAATATTCATCTTCTGAAAAGATAAGTATTTTATTCTCTCTTTTTCCCGGTGCCCAGACTAGATATATGTCTTCTTCTCTATCAAATCCCTGCACCCACTGGGCAGGAAGAGAAAATCTATTTTTATTAAGGGTAACTGTTTGGGCCCCCTTAAGAATATGCCTGTTGACCAGGCGCCTGAAAAACCTCTTAAATCCATCTATTCTATATTGCAAGCGGTCTTTTTGGTTGATATAGGAATCAACAGGCCTAAAGACTGCCTGCAGAACAGTCTCGTTATACGCAACGCTATCCTTAGCGTAATTATTGCCCAGGTCTAAATAAAGCCGAGAGAATTCCGTCTTGCCGCTCACTGCATGGGCATTAGTTGTTGGCAGCTCCAGTAAATTGTGTTTTGAGTAATATGGATGAGTGGTGTTCAGCCAATGGATATATTTTTTTAACTCTCTTTGGTAGGCACCGGTCAGCCTATGGGCATATACGGATATTCCCAAAATTGCCACCGGCGATATCTTGCCGTCAACCGCGTATTTTGCCAATTTCTCCAGGACCACGTCAAGCAACCCTTTTTTGACCAACTCTTTGGTGTCAGTAAGCACGATTTTTCCGTTTATTACTCTGGCAAAGCGGATTACTTCTTCTAGGCTAAGGAAGTACTTCTCCAACTCTTCTTTGGAAGTACCGTTGTGATATCTGTTTTTGAGGATAAAGTCCTTCCATATCTGTTTTGGCCCTTCCAGACCCATTTCCTTTTTGAAGAAATCAGCGTATTTATCCCAAAGCACGATCGGCAGGTGAAACCAATAGACGCTCCCTCCATGGGCAAACCTGGTCAGGTCTTCCGGGGAAACTTGTAGATGGGGATAGTCTTTGAGCATTGCATCTATCGTGCGCAGGACTCGGGTAAGGCTATATTCCTTGGCAAGTTCCCACTTATCTACATAAGCTTGAATTTCTTTCTGTTTCTTTTCGTCAAACTCTTCAAAGAAACGAGGCATCAGCACTAAGAGGTGGAATTGTTTACTTCCTTCATAGGCGGTAAGTTCGATTCCCGGGATGTAGACAAGCGGCGGCCTTTTTGTGCCATCTATTCTGTTCTGCGCTTCTAAGTATTGATTGATGATCTTTGCTGCTTGATAGGCTTCTTGAGGCGGCAGTGTATTATGGTCGGTGATGGCAAAAGCTACTTTACGCTTTTTGTATGCGCTAAAAAGTAGCTCTGTGGGGCTTGAGTATCCATCGGAGTAACAACTGTGGCTTTCTAGATCTATCTGCCTCTGGGCCAGTGAACGCTTTTTACGTTTGATTAAAGGTAAGAGTAAGGTCAATGCCTTTAGGCGAAGTCTTTCGAAATGCGGATTGACAGTCTGTATGCATTTTTCGAACTGCGCCTGCTTGACCCTTTCTTCATCGTAGCCCGGGTCTTTTTGGAAAACATTTTGCTGGCAGTTATGATGACGGTTGTTCTGGACATTGCGACTGGATAATAATAATTCTCTGGCTTTAAGCTGGGCCTCTGCCTCTATATGTGCATTCTCGGCATCGACCTGTTCTACTTTACTACTATCGAAAGACTTAACTACATTGTCTGTAGGAGAGACTATCTTCTGAGCGCTTTCTTTGACTATGCTCAGTTTATCTACTTCGTCAATAATAATATCTACGCTTGGGCCTATTTTTTCCGAGGTCACTGCTGCCCAATCAAAGGCGATTTTGATTTCCAATAATTCATTAAATCTCTGCTGCATCCTATCCAAGAGCTCTAGCATATCTTCTGCTTTAGGAAGATCTTTTTCGTCCTGAGCATATTTTACGATGTAGAATTCATCGGGAGGGCCACGTATAACATGGATATCTTGACCAAGATATTGGGATATCACCTGTTCTACCAAATAAGCCAATGTTTTGATGGCTATATCACCTTCAGCGTGACTTAAACCATCGTTGATGGCTTTAAATCTGTAGTAACCCGGAGCATCCGCTTTTATATCCTCTTCGCTTTGCAATTTTCCTGAATCAATGGCCTTATACACAGTTTCTTTGATATTTGGGCTTAATTCATATGCCGGTCTCAACTTACCCAAAAGTTTCACTTTTCCTTGACCGCTCAAGGCATCAGCTAAAAACTGTCTTTCGTAAAACCGCCTATATTGTCCGTCTCTCTTATGTATAGGAACAGGATTATAAGCTTCGAAGGGCTGAAGGTCTCTATTGATCATCGCTACCTGCTTTAATACTTCTTGAGACTCTTGGGAATTCGCCAAATAGCTCTTCTGCCCTTGATTCCTTTCGTGCGTATGCGGGTTGACCTGGTTTTTCACCAAGTCCCTCAGTCTTTTCATCGCCACATTATGCAGTCGGTCAAGGACGGTCTCTACATCTCCTCCTAGCTCTTTAGAAACGCCTAATACCGCCTCTGCCCCCTGCATGACTGCGCCATATAACTTTTCTAGATCTTGATAGGTCAATTTTCCTCTATATATTTCGTCTTTGGCTTCCCCAAGGGCCTTTATCATATCGCTGGCCCTAATCGCTCCTATGGAAAGAGTGGGGGCCCAGAGAAAACCACCATTGAAATTATCAAGAGTTAATTCGACTTTTGGCCCTCTTCGACCTAGGCTTCTGTTAATCTTTTTTACTAGCTGCTTTGAGACTTGTTCGATGTCGTTATCTTTACCTACCTCAAAGATCACATATATCTTTCCCGCATATCTGCTAACCGTGACTACTTCCCTGGATATAGCCCTTAAGAGGCTGTTGTTTGCATTTTGCGGCTGAGACAACCAAGCAACCCCATAAGCGCCTTCCAAGACACTCTTTACTTTTGAGCGGGTGGCCATCAAGATCTGAGCTGCTTCATTATAATCAAATTTTGCCGGCAGGGTCTGAGCTACTTCATCGCCTCTATAGTAGCGATAGGCAAAACCGGACTTTACATGGGCAAAGTCATGAATGGCTCCGAACATATGCGGCAAAATAATGTTTACAACTTTCTTGCTGTAGACGTTGTTCATTGCTCTGATTTTATTGAAATCAAAAAGCATCAACCAGACATCCAGTGTATCTTTCAACTGCTCGATGGTGCGCGCTTGCCCCTGTTGGCGCGAAAGCAACACTTCCGGTCGCAAAAGATATTGATTGTCCCGAATCCAGGTGTATATATCGCCTTCGCACTTCCATGGTTTCTGGGCTATTATGCCATAAACATCGGGGTTGGAAAGCACCTCATCTACGGCTCCGAGTATAGACTTATTTTGTGGTAGGTGATAGAGGATCAATGTCTTCAGCCAGATATCTTCTTCTTTGGCCTGGTTCTCTTTAAGATGAATCAACTCATGGAGCCTGATCACGCCTTTTTTGATAAAGCGCTGGAAAGACTCTCTATCGGCATGCTGATCGGTGGGATCTATAAGTAAGATCCAATGGATAGTTAATGTAATCACATCTTCTTTTTGGTCTATTCTGAATATTTTTTGGCTTTCCTTGCCTGTAAGTACGACCTTCCATGTCTTCTCAGGAGGTACATGGGCAAAAAGAGCCTGCAAAAGTTCCTCTATGCGTTTAGGCAATAACTCTTCTTCCTCTTTAGTCAATACGCTTTTGTTTTCTATGCATGATTCGATAGAAGTAATCTTGAAAGTCCCCTCGCCAGGTTTCTTCTGCAGTCTAACTATGGGCTTTTCTACCTTGCTATTGGCAACAGCAGGATATGCAGACCCTTGCTCTGGCCACCATACTCCTTTCTTTCTTAAGTCTTCCTCTGAAAGCGCCGTTATAGGAAGTACCTTCTTTCCTATGACTTGATTGGGTAAAGTCTCTCGGCCACCCTTAATGATGAGTTTCTCTTTTCGCCCGGGGTCTTTACCAAAAATCTCAGGCCTTCCTGCCTTTAACTTATCTACATAATACTTTATATCCTCATCAAATTCTGCTAATTGAGGTAAGTGGGTTATTGCCGAAAAGAGCGTACCCGAAAGTTCCATCAGGCCGGGCTTTCCTTCATCAAAGAATGTCCGGTTATATAAATATCTATCATACAAGACCTGGTCGAGCTTTAACAAGCTGAGGAATAGGTTGGGGTTGTGTTCGTCAACCAGTTCTCTTTCATCTTTTTTGGCGATTTCCGCGAAATCCGCCAGTGTGAATTCATCGGAAACAGCCAGACTGACAAAACCTCTCATATCCCTTCTTACTTCACCCAGTTCATCTCTTAATACTACTACTTCGGTCATCCTTTTGAGGACTTCTAACAAAACATCTCTTAAGTGAGGAGGTTGCTCACAGTAAGGATTATGGGCCAACAGGACCATTGTGCTGCCTTTGGCCTCTTCTAGACAATACTTTTGGTCCGCAGGCAATTCTGCAGTGATCTCCTGGTTAGCAGCATAGGCAGCCATCTCATCTGATGTTATGCCCCAGGTTCCCCTAAATACAAATATGGAAAACCTGGTATGCGTCAGGGCAGAAATAAGCGTACTCAAATATAGCCGCTTTGCCTGTTCTAAGGTACCCGGACCGGATACTTCTGGGATATCAGCTTCTTCTCTTCTTTCTTCCGCGCCATCGAGATATTCCTCACAACCCTTCCACCATACGCCGGCTTGAGCCAACTTTCGGTTTCCAAAAGCAAAGTTCTCGTTGGCCTTCTTTGGATCTCTGTGTTTAGCCACATATTCCTTCTTGGCTATCTTAGAAATGCTTACCGCTTTGATGTTTTTCATCGGATACTTTACATTTAGACAATCAAAATCGCTGATCTCCTGGGCCTTTGTTGCCGTCACTTCTAAGCCGCTTTCTCCTTTTAGGATAAGCTGAACCGCTTTTCTTCCATAAAGCTCTGCCAGCAAATCATCATATCTGCTAGGAGTAAGGCCTCTGGGGATATAACCACATATAGAAAGACATACATTTATTATGATCTCTCCTTGAATGCCATACCTTAAGTCTTTGCCAAAGTAGCAACTGTATTTCTCCCTTAATCTATCGTTCAACTCTTTAATATCATCGTCATATTCTGCCAACCGAGGCAAGAATCTGATCGCCAAGGAAAGATATTCAGCTATCCCCGAAAGCTTGGGATTGCCGTGTTCATCTATTTGGGAAGGAGAATAAAACTTATCGTGTAAAAATGGTGTCATGCTCAAGAATCTATAGAAGAGGGTATCTTTTTTATCCCTGTGTTTCTTATCGAAGTCTAAGAAGTTATAGCCTTCGGCCATGGGGACAGTCAGATATCCATATTCCAAAATCATAGTCAAGGCCTTGATCAATACATCCTTAAAATACGATGGCCTTTCCGGGATAAGACTAAATAAAGACCCACCTATTTTTGCTGAAGCCAAAAAGGTTATCCAGCCGACATCTCTACCCATGATCTCGATGACCTGGATAAGTTTGCGCTCGCGGCCGTCCCGATGGGCTCTTAAGACATCATTGCGTACTTCCGAGGCCGCGGTATTAGAACCCATTGACTCGGCGCCAAAATCATAATCTATGGTCTTGGGTATGACTATGACGTTTATTCCGAATTCCGCTAGTTTACCGGCCTGCTTGGAGTGGTCATCGCCGCCTATGAATATTACTCCGGCAAAGGGCTGGCAGTTTTTAAGGATATTTTCTTGCTTGTCTTTGAATTTTGCCCGCGATGAACCTATATGGATGCTGGGCATGCCTTTTAATCTGGCTATCGTCTGAGGTGTAAATACCATCAGGTATTTGACAAATTTTTCCGGATCCGCCCCTAAGCCATCGAACCCGTTCAATACTCCGATAACAGTATATCCTTGCTTGGCCGCCTCCATGACCGCACCATAATATGCGGAGTTCGGTCCGGCACAATCACCGCCGCTCATGGCAAAAAGCAATGTCTTTTTAGGGTCTATTTTGTGTTTAGCCAAATATTTCTCTAACTCTTTCGAATACACTGGCGCAAGCGCCCTGATAACATCATTTTTATCAACGACTTTTTCGTGCTTTACTTTGATTGCTTCTATGATTACTATATTCCCTGAAGTCCTATAACTATCCAGGCAATAACCTGTTTCTTTTAATAATCTTTCCCAGCCCTCTTGAGTCAATCCACGGTTGCGGCTGTCCGGAGTCTGTGAGAAAAGCAGGAGATAGCCGTTTTGCTTCAAAACGCTTCTCCATGACTCCAACATTATCCTCTTTGCCCCATCGTCAAACAAAAGAAGTAAAGCTGAAGAAGTGACTATATCAAAATTAGCATCTATTGCGTTGGCCTTAAGGATCTCGGGAACCTTGGCGGCATTGCCTTGCAAGAATTTGATCTTGCCCATAGAGCTGGTTCTGCGCTGGGCGATCTTGAGCATCTCTTTTGATATGTCGATGCCCACTACTTCTTGCGCGCCGTGGTAAGCGAAGGCCCCGGCCACCACACCGGTGCCTGTGCCCACATCCAACACTTTCATCCTCATCGGATATTCATCTACCGTGTCCTGGACCAACTCCAAGAACGATCCGGAAAGCATCGCTTTTTCATAGAGCAAAGCCTTTTCATCATATACTTTTCTAAATTCCTCTGTGGTCTTGTTTAATCGCAGATAAGATGCTATGGGCTTGCTCTCTACGATACATTTGATCTGCTGCAAAGCTGATTTTTCAAACTCTATCCCGTAAACCTGAGGATGGGTGCACACCTCTTTTAGGGCGAATAATGTCTCTAAGTTGTCCGAGAATCTATAAAGCCTGAGAGTCTTTTGCCAGATAGCTGATTCTTTGGCGGAAAGGTTTTGGATGTGTAAGGCTTCGTGCAGTTGGATTACAGCCTTTTGCACGAAGGTCTGGAAAGTATCCTGAATATCTTGGGAATAGGAGAGGTCTTGTAGCAGTACCCAATGGACAGTTAGGACAATAGCATTGCGCTCTTCTTTGATGTCGAATATCTTCTGGCCCTTATGGCCGATAAGTACTACTTTAATCGCTTTGCACGGTGGGGCGTGGACAAAAAGGCCTTCTAATAGCTCTTGTATACGATTTGGCAAGGTTTCATCTTCTTGGCTGAGCTTTTCTGCTCCTTGGGATCCTTTGCCAACAGCTGTTATATTAAAGGCAGCCTCGCCCGGCTCTCTGACGAGAATCACATTAGGTTTGGGTATTTCTTTTGTAGAGGTTGCGGGATAAGAGCGCTCAGAATCACTTGAATCCTCTTTGGTCAAGACTTCTTCTTTTGTCCTGCCTAGTTTCTTATACGTCTTATCAGGAATAGCCTTAAGTAACTCTACGATGACCTGCTGCGGCATGGCCTGAACCCGACTGAAATCAATATTGACCTCGGAAAGACCTTCTGACCTAAGCCACTGATTTACCTTTTCAAGGTGGTCATCAGGCGGAGTAAAGCTACGCACTAATCTTCTGGCCTCAAGGCCTGCCTGATCAATATTCAACCTGGCTAAGTCTTGCGGGTCATCCAAGTCGACGACTAAGCCAAAATCTTCCCAGGCAGATTGCATCCTTCTGGCCTTCTCTACCGCTTTTAAGCCGTCTTTACCCCAGATATTCATCAAAGCTTTATTGGACGTAAATGACTCGGGCAGTTTACCGGCGACATTCTCCGTGAAGGCAAACACCCAGGTATATGCAGTCAATTGTTCTGGAGCTTTGCCGAAACCATAAGCCTTCAGCTTAGGCTCTGTCCCCGAGGGCCTGAACAATACAAACCATTTCTTTGTTTCCCGCTCAAATACAAACATCACTCCGTCTCCGGTAAAACGGATATCGATCAGGTATTGCATATCCGCCTGTCTTAGGCGCTCAAGCAAAACATCTTTTAGCTTGAACTTTTCGTTTGCCTTCCTTGCTTCATATTCCTGAGTGAATACATCCTGCAAGACAGTTTTGGCCTGCTTGATTGTGAGTTCTTTGCGCATGTATGCGATTACGATGGCCAGATATGCGCCAAAGACTCTGTTTTTTCTCTGGTTGCCGGCTTTTTCCTCTTGGGCTGCTTCTTTAGAGGTACCGGGCACAAAAAGCTTATTGTCAAAACGCAGGTCAATGGGAGTATCGATCTGGTCTCTATCATATAATTCCTTTAGATAATCGGCTAAGTTCACTGTTCCTTTTTCTTTTTGCAGTTTTGCGATCAGGGCCAGTGATAAGAATATCGATTCGGTAGCGCTTTTTTCCCTTTCAGCCAGGAATGAACTGCCTAATAAATCTTTAAACCCGTAGGTTATGCCTACGATGATGCCCCCTGATTCCTCCCAGGCAGCGATCAATATGGGGTTTTTACCGACATTTACGTCTTTTCCTGTGGCATCGCTGATAATGACATCTTTACCCGGATGGGCTTTCATCTGTCCTTCCGCCCTATACATAACATTAGCTAACTTGGCAAAGCCGACAGCGGTATTTATAACTTCTACCTGATAGCCTTCCTCAGCCCTTTTATCGGCCCATTTATCCACAGCCGGGGTAGAAGCCAATGTCTTAAGCACTACCAGCTTCCTGGTTTTATCGATTTTTCCTTCTTTCATCAAAGCAATCAATCGTTTGAAGTTCATCTCGTGCAAGAAATGGAAAAATTTATTAGGGATGAATACCGCGTTTATTTTTTTATCGTTGATCACGTTGTAGACTACGCCGATCTCATTCAATAATGCTCTTGTCTTGTCTGTATTGGGCAGTATTTGGCTTACGAAAAGCCGGTCATTATCCATATCGGTAAATAGAATAATGTCTCCCAGCGGCATGGCGGCGAACTTTTGCGGATAATCTGCGGTACCAAGCACCGGGAAGTATTTTAGTGCCTCTCCTTTGGCCGTCACTTTTTCATATAATTGCGTGCCGTCTGCGCCTAAGTCGAATATCTCTTCTTTGCCGGTCTTGGGGTTTTCCTTGAGTTTGCCGATATTGCCGAAGTCCGCACGTTCTTCTGTATGCATCCAGTCGATCCTCTCAGTAGTGCTCTCTAGCCCTAACTCTTTTGAGAAGGCGCTTAAGGTCCTATAACCTGAACCATGAGCACAATCAATATGCACCTGGCGCGGATCGAGATCTCTTATTAATCCCAAAATCACTTCATCGGCAGCTGTGTGTTCTTGGTATCTTCTATAGACACGCATACCGTTATTAGTGCTGCGGTAGAGCTGATCAGTGATCCTGGGGTCATCTTCAGCAGCAAGATAGAAGTCGAGATAGCCGTCTTTCTCGATTTTCTCCAATATAGCCCTTTGAATAGTGATCATCGCCTCGATGGCGCTGATCAAAAACTGGCTGCCTTCATAATCCATGATCTTTAGGCCGTCTATCTCGCTCTCGGCATGGGAAGCGGTCCCGCAGAAAGAAAGCACGAAATTGAAGAACTTGCCCATCGTAGATGTGTTCCAAATGGCCGTGGGTTTGTTCTCCGGCACTACATGGCAGACAAACCCCATAGCCGCCAATGTCCGTACCGCGATATCCTGCAACTCATTGCTATGATATCTCACTTCGTGCCCATAGTTGATCTGATAAGCGAAGTTTGCCCCTTTATTATAAAGAATCTTGATCATTAGGCCTAAGGAAAGGATGGTCAAAAGTCTCTCAAATGAATTTTTCACTTGTCTTGTATCATGAATATTGGCGATATTCATGATATGCCTTATTCCGGCAATGGCCAAAGGTCCTATCTCCTCATATTTCCGGAAGGACTTCCAGATATCTCTGCCTTTAGGGTTAGTCTCAACATCATATTCCTGAAGCATTTCCCTGGTAATCCTTATTTTGATCACATCTTTCCGGGTCTCTACAGGGACAATAGCGTCTTGGCCCCAGGGAACGGGATTACGTTTTAGATCTTCCATTACCGCATCCTGCCACCAAGAGCTCATGGCCGGCCCTCTCTTGAGTTCGATCAAACCAGGAACAACACTCTTCTTCTTTTTTAAGGAACGTGCCTTTGCGCTTTGCACGCGTAAGGTTTTGTCCAATTCATCCAAGCTGGGAATCTCTTGGGCATGGGCCACCTTCTGTATAATAGACGGCGGACTTACCGCTACGGCCAGGTAGTTTCTCAGCATGCTCAGTAACCCATTGCGATATGTCATTTTTCTAGCGTTGCGATTGATACTTTCATAGCGCTTGAAAGAAAGGCGACAAGCGCTGATGACCTTTTCTTTGGCGCTTTCCAATAAAGGTCTTATTTCGTTAAAATCTTTATACAGTTTATGTACGCTATCTATATTCCCGGCCATGGTTCTTGTGTCTACTACAAAGGCATCATGCCCGTCTTTAAACCTTACCAATCCTCCGGCATTGCTGACCACACATACCGCGCCATGGCATGCCGCCTCTTCTACCATCAAGTTATATCCTTCCCGTAAAGAAAGGGCCAAATATGGCATATTATGTTTAGCGGCAAGATAATACAAGGAGGCTACTTCCTGGTCGTTGGGAGCAAGCACCAAAAATATCCTATCTCTTAAGCCGCTCTTTTGGATCATCTCTTTGATCAGCTCAAAATGCGCTTCTCCCTGAGAACGGTCATCATCGGCTATATTGCCAAAAATCAAGAGATTGCAAGAGGGAATCTGGCCTTGTTTTGAGAGCTCAATAAAGGCCTGGATGCCTATTGGGATACCTTTCCAATAATCAAAGCGCGCGCCGGTGACGATGAAAGGTTTTGTGGCGTTGATCTCTCTTTTCCAGACCTCTTTTGCGGCCAATCCCTTTAAAAGCTTCTCGGCAAGCTGCGGCTGCATCTTTTTGTTCTTGTTTGATAAAGGATCTATACCTGGATACTGAGTGAATTTCGCCAGGTGAGACTTTTCCTTTATCTTGCTGGGCACCAGCCCCGGCTGGAACATCAGGAGATCGCGGTCTTGGTCAAGGTGTTCGAAATAGGAAAGCAGCATATCACATATCAACATGGCGGTATAGTTTTTCTTCTCAAAACCGCTTATATCGGTGTGTAACCTCCAGGCCACACGCAGCTGCGGATTTATTGCCTTTATATATTTAAGCATCCCCACGACCTGAGGGTCTTCGACAAAAGCTATTGCCGCACGGGGATCGCTAAATACTGAACGCAGGACCTCGCTGTTTACGGCAGCTACACTGTCTAACTGCCCTAGATCACCTTTGCTTAAGGGTATTTCCTTGCCGTGAATATTATTGTGTATATCTTTGGTCGTATCAAAAAATCTCGGCTTGGGTGGATAAAGAATATACCAGGCCAGCTCGATTCCCAATTCTTTAAACAATGGTCCGGCGGTCTTAAACATCTCAGCCGGCCCCCCGCCTTTGAATGTGGCCGAGATCACGATTAATTTATTCTTTTTCCTTCGCTTGGATATCTGCGATAATTTCGATAGTCTTTCTACGATGACTGTACCTTCGCATCCCAATTCTTCTTTCATCACCTGGTAGTAACGCTCTAACAAACTGTAATTTGGTGTGCTAAATTCATATTTTAGCGCCTGCATAACAGCTTTTGGGTTCATGCGCGATAGCAGCTTAAGGTTACTTACCGCCCATCTCCAGTTGTCTTGGCTCTTGAAGTCAGGATTAAAGAAATTATTTCTTATGCGCCTGGCTGCTTCCTCTATATCTTTTGGATTTTCTGTTTCTTGAGCTCTCTCTACTGCTCTGTAGATGAAATAACGTATAGAACGCTTGCGCCTGATTTGCTTCAAATGGTTGTAGTATATCGGCTCAAGCCTAATATCGAAATCCTTTATTGATTCTAAAAATGCGGCTAGTTCTTGAGGGTGGGCCGTAAAATACTGGTAGCTGATATGGCGGGATTGTTTTTCCCCTAAGCCTTTGAGCTCTCCTTGGATCTCGTGGCGCAATATATCATAGAGCACCTCTTCCGGCAATCTCAATACGGCATAACTAAACCAGACTCTTCCTTTATCGACCCAGGCAAGCCTAGAGGCAGTCTTAAATCCGATCTTCAGTTCTCTTGGCGGAGCCCCTTCTAGATGAGCTAACCATTGCGAAAGCTGACGCTCAAATATAATCAATTCATCAATGAATAGCGGATGGAAATAATTCTTTTCATAATGAAGAGTAGCCCTGCCACCCTGATATATCGCGAACATCTGCGTGCTGTGACGTTCATCATCGAAATTCGGGGTAATAGTCCCCGGATAAGCCTTATATTCCTCTAATATTGCTAATAACCAATTGCGGCCCTTGCGGCTTAAAAGCTCTACCTCTTTATGCAACTCTTTACCCTTGGCCACATGAATGCCATTACATATAAGGCCGATCACTTCTTCTCTATCTTCTCTATTGGCGATATTAAAGCCGTTCCTGTAAGCCAGTCTTACTATCCCTTTATCTTTGTATATCAATTTACTGAATTTTTCGCGCACGCTTCCTTTGTGGGCCTTGTAAATATTAGTATTGCCAAATATGCCTTTGGTGATATCCTGTGCCGAAAAGCGTCTCAACATCATAAGTATATCTGCGGCTTTTGTATCTGGGCTAACCGCATCTTCATATTTATCTCCCAAGATGACTTGCAGGACATTACGGCCTTTGCCTTGAGGATCATAAATCTCCATTAACTGTCTTAACGACACCTTTGGCACCAGGATAATCCTTTTGGCGCTTCTTTGGAAATACTCTAAAGCTAGATTAAGTATTCTTACCTGCTCACTTATTGGATTGGCATATTTTATCTCATAAAACCACTCCTGGAAGCTATCTGCATCTCTATTCTTTACTGCCAGCCTTGCTTTTCTGATATCGCCCCTGAAGCCTCTCTCCAATTCCATCTTTTCCAAAGACTTTGTAATGCCTGTATCTCCCCAGCGAGCGAGCACTTCTTCTAGCTCCAGCCTTTGGGTCTCGCTTACCACATAAATAATAAATCCTTTCTTAAGATATATCAGTAATTCCTTTAAGACATCCTTATCCAGTCCTCCTTTTGCCAGGATAGTAGAAACTCTGCCATCTTTTCTGATGTGCTCCAATAAAGAATCAACGGTTATTCTTTTCTCCTGCACAAATAACGTATTTAATAACTTATATACCTTTGCGTGATCTGTTGTTAATTCTTTTATTGCTTCCGAGATTGTCTTTTGATTGGCTTTGTCAAACTGTTCCTGCGTCGTAGCGATAACTAGGCCGGATAGCTCCGGAGCTCCCCAGGGTGTATTGAAAAGAGAAGGGATCTCCTTAGTCACAAGGAAAATAATGACTTTATTGCCTCTAATCACAAAATTGAATGGTTGGTCATTGGCTTGCAGATAGAATATTATTCGCTCTGTTTCTCGGGTTAAGGCGATGGGTTCATCTGACTCAAGCATTATATGACTTCCGGGATAATCTTCGACTTTCCTTACTGAAACTCCCTTGTATTGAAAAAGTTCTTCAGAATCGCAATCAAATATTGGGAATTTAACAAAGTTTACCTGGAAGTGTTTGCTATTCTGACTTGCTCCCGCAAAAAGACTATGATAATAAATCGTTATAGGTGTATCAAAATCGTCTTGCAATTGCATTACTCTTTTGATATCTGATCTATCTAGATGTTGCACTGCCTTAAAATTCGGCACAAACATAAATTGATAAAGGTTGGAAGGATAAATATTCGCTACGATAGCCCAGACAGCTCCTTCTAGACTTAAATCTATAATCTTTTCTTCTTCCGGCAATTTTGAGAAATCTTTTTCTTGATGCGGAGAATAAAGGTTCTTTTCTCCTTCTTTCTGCCAAGATGGAATATTTATCTTTGCTCTATATGGTAGAAGCTTAACTATGAAATTTCCCAGTTTCTTTGTTTGGGGGAACTTGATTAAAGGAAGGGGTGGCTTGACTATGCCCTGCTCTACCTTGAACAGCCAAGCTTTCTTTAGATGCGATTCGAGGTTAGCTAAGATAAACGTCTGTTCTATTATCGAATTACATGTGTGGCCGTTATCATTGTTTTCATGGACTATTACCGCGGCCGGATCGGGGTTTTCATTGGTGGCGATGAGAATCCACTGCTCACCACGGACTTCGACATTGGCGCCAAAAGCGCTCATCAGGGGACCTTCGCGCAAGTGACCCGATCTCACCAAAGCCTTTAGTTTTCTTGTGTTCTCATATTGTCTGGTCAGTTCATAGAATCTCAATACCGCATTTATCCGTGGGTCATCCATGGCGATGGTCTTAAACTTATCGATCTGGCCGGTTATTATTATTTGCGTGGCTTCTTTTATTACGTCCTCTTCTGTAAAGCCTTTACGGGGTTTAGCGTGGTCTTGGGCGGAATTTGGTCGATCCAACTGTAAAATAAAATTTAGCACATCTTCGGATTGTCTGCCTCTCATCATCAGATCTAAAACTACATCATCGATTATCTTGGAAAGTCCTTTGTCCTTCATATCAAGAAACACTTCCAGAAAACATCTAGCAGCCAAATTACGCTCTACCCGGCTGGCATAAATACTGGGCGTCCCCTTGCCTCCCTTCATGCTGTAGCTTGCCCAAGTCCAGGCACAGCAGGTAATATATGAATCACCGACCACATTTGCCACACCGTAAACATTGGCCATTCTTCTTAAGTCGTGGGCTAAAGTCAGCTTGTCGATATTTCTTTCTTTTGAGGCCTTACTCTCGATCCTAGCCGCTGCTATCTGCAGCCTCTTGATTATCTCTCTATGTACACCGGCATCGAATATCCAGCGCCCGCTTAATTCAGTATCCGCATATTGCTTATAACCTTTAAGGCAATCGGCCAAACCATCACCGTGCCTGTCCTCGTATTTTGCGTTTTCTCTACCCATCATACTCAGCAGTTCTATTTCAACGATAGCCTTACTGACTTCGGCTAAATAATAGCGTATTTTGGGGAAACGGCCCCAGTTTCTCTTGGGCAGGTTGTTTACAATGACTACGCCAGCGGCGCGGTCAAGCAGCCGTGTGCCGCCTACATTGTAGAGATCGGGAAACTGTTCTATATCGACTATCTTGATTTGAATATCTTGTAATGCGAAATCTGATGGCACGCTATGTCTTCTCAGCCACTCAAATACACCATCTTCATATCTGCTGTCCGCCCAGGTAGCCATAGCCAATACCGTCCTTGCGCCATGTTCGCGTATCATCTGATCAAGGTCAGAATATCCCAATCTGACTATAAGTTCGGTAGGTATTTTGGCCTCTAGAGTCCTCTCGGCAGCCTCATCGGTAAGGACAAAGCCTTGATGATGAGGAAAATGCTTTAATATTCCCTGTGCCACCTGAGTAACGCCTTCTACAGTCTCAATATCTCCGGGGCAAATCAATTTATCCATTCCCTGCTCTAGCCTTAGCATGAAATTTTCAACTGCCATTTTAATTTCACTAACGCTTGCTTCTCTATCCAGGCCCAACATCTGCATAAACTTCCAAAAATGGCGTTCATTGCGTTTAGCGATAATCTCCTGTATGGTACCCACCCAACGTCTCTCTTGCGTGGCATCAATGATTATTTCCGAAGGCACCTGTTTCAAAGGAAAACCGGGGACAAGAAGCTCAAGGTCAATCCTGCCAGGGATCTTCTCTATGTCTACACCATTGCGATAGGCCTGTTTTGTCTGTCTCATCATGTTGGGATTGAGTTTCTTGATCATATTGTTCATCTCATCCAATGTAAACTTATGGAAAATTTGGGAAAACCAGGCGGCTTGCACATCGATCTCGAGTGCCGGAAAGGAAATACGGGTAACCTTGTTTCGAGCCAAGAATATATCGCATACCAAAAGCCCTTCCTTGATAATGTGCCTCTCTCCCCTGGCCAATAGACCCCAAACGATCGACTTGCCTTCTGTATATAATGTGTCAATCACCGAATCGACCACCACAGAACCTTTTCTGATGATGCCGTGGCGTATGTCTGACTTCACCACCATCGCCCCTTCTTCTACCATCAAGTCTCCTTTTTCTACTGCTTTCTCTACTTGCGGTGAATCGACGATATTTTTCTTCACTCCCAGGAGATTTTTCATTATAGGGTCATAAGGGGCTTTGGTAAATACATTCTCTACTTCCACCAGCTTGCCTACGGCTTCCCAAAAAGCAAGCCTTATTACTCCTATACTATTAATATCTCTTCTTGCATTTTGCGCTTTTTCCCATACATCTAGAGGGCGACCGCCTCGTTTAACCCGCACTTTTTCATCCTGAGTTTGCCATTCTCCTTCAGTCATAACCTCATGGGGATGTTTTTTGTTCCAGTCAGCTAAGCCTTTACTCAACCATTGCTCTTTAGTCAAAACAACTCCCTCTACCAAATCCTTCATAAAGTCCAGCTCTCGGCCTTCTTCTATCCAATCATGATAGATCTCCTGCATAGCATCCATCACTCTGCTCTTCCAGCGGTTATTCCAAATACCGATCAGTGCCTTTCCTTCCGGAAACTTTTCTTTTAGGGATTGTAGGCTCTCTTTTTCATAGGCATCTGTCAAGTTGCCTTCTTTGTCTGCCCTTAAAACTCCGAATGTTTCATGTTGCTTGCCCAATGTCTGCTCGATGACATATATCTGGATATCCTGTCCCTTTCCTTTTGAATCTTGTAGTGGGACCCAGAAGTCATCCGATGCAAGCCACGTACTAGTCCCTTCCGGGGTATCGTCTAATATCTGATAGCTCTGTCTGATGACCTGCTCGATAAAGGTCTTTCCGGCCGGTGTTAATATTAAGGCTTTATTGGCTGCGGACTCACCGGAAAGCACCAAAGGATGGACTCTTTTGGCCTTGCCTGCTGTATGCACTCCTACTAGTTTAATCACATTCTGCCAGAGATATTCATATATCTGATCGATTTTCTCCAGAGGAAGTTTTCCCCACTTGCCATCGCCTACTATCCTTAATATATTCTCATAATGAACAGGGTTAAGCTTAAAGAAGGCGGCAAATCTATCGAAATCCAGATTGAATACTCTCTTTTCAAAATAACGCTTCCTTAATCCTAGCTTTGCCTCTTGCGCGGCATTGACTGTCCCCAAAAAGTTGCCCAATCTTTTCTGTTCGGTCATTACTATCAATTCGGTATTATAAATTTCATAAAGCTCTTCGGCTGAGAATCCGGCTATAGTTTCTGGCTCATAAGAATGGTAGAGAGTGCCTTTTGCCTGACCTAATACCGTGCGGAAGTATTCCGCCATTTCCTCGCCCGGGCCGGGAACTGTGACTACGATAGCATTCCATCCTCTTTTTTCTTCCAATACATCGTCCATCTTCTGGATGGTCCTGAGTATGTTCAAAGTCTTTTGTTTTTCTTGCTGCATACGCATTACTTCGGCTTCGGCGCGTAGGTATCTGTTCACAGTCGTTTCCGAAGCCTCGCCAAGCGGCTTACCTTCATCGACCCACATACTATGCGCTAATGTCTTTGAATTGCTATGAATACTTTCGGCGCTTAAATCTTCTTCTCTGAAATTAGTATAGGCGAAAGTCTCTCCCAAGATCATTCTGCGGGCAAACATAAAATATGTAAATTCGACAAGTTGCCTGAGTATCAACAGGTTGATTCTTTTAATCAGAGCCTGTTCTTGGTCTGGCGATCTTTCTCTCTCGGGCTGGATAAGCTCTCTTAGGAAGTGGGTAAGGGTTTCTACTTGTGAGGGGTGTGTCTGGATTACTGAGGATGTAGAAGCGGCTGTGGCTTCAATATAGGAATATATCGGCGGGGCATGTTCGATCTTCCCTAAGCCATTCTTCTCTAAGAACTGCCTGCCTTCTTTTGTCATCTGCAGACGTGCTGTATGGATGTCTAATTCATAGTCAAGGAATTGACATTCGATGGCGTCAGCGACCATATGCAAGTGAGCTTGCACTTTTCCTTTAGATATATTCTCTAGATTTCTTAAGGCCTGGATTAGTTCCTTGGCATTTCTAATCACCTCTACATCTACCAAACGGGCCTCTTTTTCTCCTCCCCTTAAGTGTACCAATTCATGGTTGAGATACATCCATAGGTCTGCCCTGGTGGCATTCTCATTGAAGTAGATAACATTGCCTATGGTAGTGCTGGTTTTGCCTTTGATTCTGGGATCGTCTTCGGGCAATACTTCGAGCTTGACATTGATATTGTATTTAGCAAACATCCTATTGATAAAGCCCAGTGTCTTTGCCCATCCGTTATATGCCTGGAAGTCCCTTATTTTCTGGTCAAAGCCCCTTAATTGGACACTGACCTTGCTCTGCAGTTTATAAAATCTGTTGTTAGCGGTGACATAATCTTGTATCTCTTGAGGCTGATCCCTATCTATCTCCAAGAGCCTGGGCGTCTTCTTTATCCTGCGGATGACATCTTTGCCCTTGTGGATGTTATTGGCCAGAGATATGACTAAAATATTCAAAAGCATCACTAATGGCCAAGAAATATAAAAACCGCCATAAGAAAGCATGGCTGCCACTGTCAGAGTCGCGACTACTCCAGTGGCCGCGATTAATGTAACTTTTACGCTGTCGGTCTTATTCTGGCCGGGAAGCCTTAATTGAGATTTGAAACTAGCGGATTCTTCAGTTGGACAACCATATAAGTCAGGGGTGAGAATATCATCGATTTTCTCCAGCAATGACTTTTGCTGCTTAACAAACATAGGCTCAAAAATGACCGATTTCATAGGTAGAACGGTTGGTTTTGTTATCGGCTTTTCTTGGCCTTCGGTGGCGGGTATTAGCTTGATGATCAACTTCTCTATCGGTAACTCTAGAGTATTAGCTATAATATATAATACCTGGTTTGAGCCGATAAAGGTGACATTTTTGCATTGCGCTGCTTTATCTAATTTGGCGACAAAAGAGCTGGTCTTGTCATTTTCCATCTCTTTATCCACCAGTTCGATCATCTGGCGAATCACTCTTTCCTCTGCCTCGGTAAATTCTGTATAAGGCGCCTTTCCTTCTTGGGTCTGAAATCTCGCTCGAGCCAAATTATAGCTCCAGTAGACCAAAGCCCTCTTTGGGCCCAGAAGTGTCAATCCATTGACCATCTGTATAAATTCTTCTACTACTTCTTTGCTATAGCCTAGTTCTTTTAATTGCTCTTTGATGTTAACATTCAGGCAATATTCAATATTATTTTCGATATCCTCAATTAAGGAATCATTTTCTATCTCTCTGGCAAGCTGTAAGGCTCTCTGGAAGAACTCAAGCGCCTTTTTATATTCTCTTGATGTCCTCTTATCATAGCCTTTTTCCAGGAACATACTGATCTGTTTTTGATGCTTCTCGGCATAGAGGCTGATATTTTTCTCTATTTCTGCCTTCAAAGATGTATCCCCTGTCAACCTTACAAGCTTCAAGGCATGTTTTAAGATACTGCCTGCTTTATGGTATTCCGTGTTAACCTTGGCCTCTTCTGCTTGGTTAATGAGCTCAGTGATTTCTTCTTTGTGTCTTTGCGTAAAGTAGCTTTCTAGCTCCCCGATCAAACCTTTTACCTTCTCTACTAGCTCAGGCTCTGTTTCACTGGTTGCTTTCTTACTCAGTGCAGATCTGAGAAGCCTTAAGGCTATTTCGTATTCATAGATCCGCCTGTTGTTATAAAACACCTCTGCGCGGTTCAGAATCTCTTTTAAGGAAGACGCTTCTAACATTACCTCATAATAGAAGCTACCGGAGGTCTCGATCCAGTCGATCGGAGACCAAAACCAACCTCTGTGGTCCCAGATCAATGCAGTGTTAAGGTCTCTATAGATTATACTGCCTGCCCACAATGCCAACTCATGCTGGTCTGTCTTCAAAGCGCTTTCCATAACCACAAACAGTACTGCAGCCACATCATTTAAAAATCCTGTGTCGCCACCAAAAACTTCTTTCTTATCTCTTGATTTCGACCACAAGATCATCTGATTTGCTCTCTCTTCGGGATAATTTGATAATATACCTAGCTTCTTGGCTAAAGCATCGGCCTGCACCTTGGCCAACTTCTGCCAGTCAGGAAACTGTGCAAGCATATTCTTTACCTCATCTATTGCAGCCTGATAATGCCCAGTGCTATGCTTGAACCATGCCTCTGCGGTATATCTTCCTGTCTTAAATATTTCCGGCGCCCATTTGCCAAAATCTTCCACTCTCAGCTTATTTACATCAAGGCTTTTTTCCTCAAACAATCTTTTCTTTTCCTCAGCAGAAAGGTTATCTCTGTATTTAATGAATTCCCCTAAGAAGCCGACTTGCTCATCCAGGTTCTTCTCGTGTCCGTTATGGTCGACGATTAACATGCTCAGTTGGTCCACGTCGAGCTCTCTAACAACTTGGCCATTGGGATTATCTAAATCTATTTTATCAAAATCTATATTGCACATTTCACCTATCAGCGTTTTTAGTTCTTTAGAATCTGGTCTTTCTTCTATCATTTTCACTAAAGGCTTTGCCAAGATGCATACTTTGTCTACAAATTTACCGTATATTGATTCGCTTGGAGCCATTTTAAGCAATGGCCTTTTGCTTTCTTCTACGGTAGCGATATCTTCTTTTTGCGCCCAGAACTCCTGTAACTTGAAGTACGCCTGTTTTTTGCTACCGTCTGCCTTGACCACACCAAAATAGGCCTCGTTAGCATAACTGTCATAGGCAAAGCCGCCTGCATTCACTTCAGTCTTGGCTGGATTGTCTTTCCAAGACATAAAGGTGATCCCCAGACAAATATCTTTATGTTTCTCGACCATCCTCCAAATATTTGTGATGGCCTTAGCTTGAGCTTTTTCATCTTCTCTCTTTTTATTATTATCATAAGAGTCGGCCCCTGATTCGGAAATATACATAGGGATATCTCTGCCTACTGCTTTACAAATTTCTTGCCAGCGGCTGAAGACCTCTCCATAGAAAAGATGGTCCCACGCATATACGTTAAGGCCCCATACATCCACAGAGGGACATTCTTTGGCAGCCTTGATCAAATCTTCATTTCTCACAGCGCCAAATCCATATGCGGTAAACACTAATGCCTCAGTATCGATCTCCTTAATAGTCTTGGCTACTGCCTCTATAGTCTTAAGCATCTCTTCTTCGCTGTCATTAAACCAGTCAAGGTGGTAATTTAGCTCATTGCCGAATTCATAACCCTCTATCGCGGGATGGCCTCTGTATTGTTTGATAAATTCTTCGTATGTGTCCATAGTTACATTGATCACGGAGCCGCCATACACATTGTAAGGAATGCCGACTATTACTTTAATGCCGGCTCTGGCTAGATCATCTAAGAGCATTACTACATTTTTGTACGGGGCATATGTACGTACATGGGTCACTCCCATTGCCTTAAGCTCAGAGATGTCTTCTTTCTTAAAGTTCTCATCAATGGTGACTCCGTGGATATGGCCTATTCGCTGTTCGATGCTTAATGGCGCGGCTTCCAGTATAGTCACGCCCATGATCCTATCTAATAAACTCAGCTGTTTTGCCTTTTTGCTCTTTTCTTTGAGTTCCCTTTGATCCAGTTGCCTTTTAATGATGCGTTGCCTACAATAGTCGATCTTGGCGGCTAAATCTTCCGCTAATTCATAATCACCGCTGCGCTCTGCCCGCTCCAATGCCTTCTCGTAGTAATGTATCGCCAGGTTATAATTTCCCGACCACTTATTTTCGTTTCCTTCATGAATAATCTCCTGCAGATCCATTTGGTCAGTAGCGCCACTTTCTTTCACTGCATCGTTATATAAGTCTAGTGTCTTTAAGCCGGTGGTTATCGGCCAGAACCAGCCTTTATCATCCCAACTCTGGGCGTAGGAGTAGTGCAACATTATTTCCTTCGCTGCCTCTAATGCCTTCTGGCGATCTCCTAGTTTCATGCTGGAATCTGCGATAATATAATATGCAGTGCCTACATGGTATAAAGCCCAATATTTTGTGTATCCTTCATATTTATTGGTCGGCCAATCGTTATTTGCCTTAGCCTTTTTCTGCTGAGCTTTTGCGGTTTCTAGCCAATCGGGGTGTCTCTTGAACATCAATTCTATCCTGTCGATAGCTGCATTGTATTTTTGCGTGCCATATGCTTCCCAGGCCAGGACGACATAATATTCAGGCGAATAAATGACTTTGTCGAGCTTACCTAAGTCTTCGGGCTTTAGATTATTTATATCGACACCTTGGCCTTTTAGCTCAGCGGCTTTGCTCCTAATATATGTACTGGTCTTCTGGCCGTCTTTAAACTCCAGTATGGCTTCGTAATATTCCATTGTCTTATTTGGATCGCGTGGGCCATCTGCACTGTAAATAACGCCGTATTTGGGAGAAAGCAGGTTCTTCCTTTCCTTGGGCCTTATATATTCCGGAGAAGGATCATCTGAAAAATCTATGCCCATAGGCTTTAGAATGCATTCATTGATATCATCTCTTCTATCTGACATCTTCCATGATTCAAAAAACGCTGTGATAAGTTCGTTCTGCTTTTTAATGGTTTCAAAGTCGATCGGAGGCTGAGCGTAGGCTTTATCGGCTCCCAGCAACATGTCTAATAGATAGGCAAACATCTCGGTCTTTTCTGCCGCTGATAGACCTTCTAAGTATTTTACGGCTTCTCTATATAGCTCTGGATAATTGTCTTCTACGCCATCTATTATCGGCCAGAACCAGCCATTTTGATCCCAGCTCTGGGCATAGGAATAATTCTCGACAATGTCTTTGGCCGCCTCAAAAGCCATTTCCCTGTATTCGGGAGTTTGAGTCTGTCCATAAAGTTCCATGTAAGAGGCGACAAGGATATATTTGGCTGTCCCTAAATGATATAATGCCCAGTATTCCTTATATATATCTTTAAGGTCTTGCTCGCTGAAAGCTATAGGATATCTACCTAATTCCTCTGCCTTTTTCTGCTGCTCGCGGGCGATCTCTACCCAGTCAGGGAAGCTGTTAAACATGGATTCTATCCACTGCACTGTTTCCCTGTAATTTCCGGCGTTGTATCCTTCCCAGCCCAAAGCCACATAATATTCAGGACTGAAGATCACCAAGCCGAGTTCGGGGAAATCTTCCGCTTTCAGGTTCTCTACATCTATGCCTTGGGCCTTCAACTCAGCTATCTTCTGTCTAATATATGGGCTTGCGTCTTTCCCGTTTACAAAGATAACTACTGCCTCAAAAAATGCCGCAGTCTTATAGGGATCAACATTTCCGTCCTTATCATAAAGAATCAAGCCGATCTTATCAAAATCAGCAGCCTGTAAATTCTTGAAGTTCACATCATGTACATCAGCATGGAATTTGAATATACCATCTGCATATTTGGATTTGTTGACTATCTCAATATAGAAGACGGTGTTTTTCAGGAAGTTAAAGGTCTTGGCCGGGTCGACGTTTCCATCCTTATCATAGAGGATGGTGCCGATCTTATCGAAGTCCTCGGCGCTAAGCGCGAAGAAG
>JAFGHF010000029.1 GCA_016939375.1 Candidatus Omnitrophota bacterium
ATGAAGCCAATAGAGCTCAAATCAAGAGGGGGATGTCATGGAAAAGCGATTCTTAGGGATAAAGGAGATGGCTGAGTATTTGGGGTTGACTGTAGGGACAATGTATGTATGGGTATGCCAAAAGAAGATCCCTTATTTGAAGGTGGGTAAGCTGGTGAAATTTGATCTGAAGGAGATAGAGAATTGGTTGAAAGAAAGAAGGGTGGAAGAAATAAGCTAATGTAATGTTCATCTACTGTTAATGTTCACTATATAATGGACATTATAAAATTTAACAAAATACTTGACAATATTACTAATTTGGAGTATACTCCATAATAGTTGAACTAATATGGAGGTCAATCCAAGATGAAAATTGTCAAAAGAATGCTGGATTTAAAGCTTCCCAGGCACCAAACTACGTTTTTATGGGGGGCCAGGAAAACAGGCAAGACCACTTATCTAAAACAAAGGTTTCCCGATAGCCTGAGGTATGATTTTCTAAAAACTGATCTATTTTTAGAAATGTCTAAAAAGCCTTCTCTTTTGCGCGAGCGCCTACTAGCAAAAGACAAAGCAACACTTAAAAAACCGATAATACTTGATGAAGTACAGAAGATTCCTCAGGTACTTGATGAGGTGCATTGGTTAATAGAAAATAAGGGGTTAAGCTTTATATTGTGCGGCTCAAGCGCAAGAAAGCTCAAGAGAGGCCATGCAAACCTTTTGGGAGGCAGGGCATGGAGATATGAGCTGCATCCTTTTGTGAGCCCTGAAATCGAAAAATTTGACCTTTTGCGCGCATTGAATCATGGCTTAATACCTATGCATTATTTACAGAATGATTCAGATTGCAAGAAATCCTTAGAGGCCTATGTGCAGGATTATTTACGCGAAGAAGTATTTGCTGAAGGCTTAACACGAAAAATACCGGCCTTTTCCAGATTTTTTGATGCTTTTGCCTATTCGCATGGTGAGATAACCAGTTATCATAATATTGCCCGTGAATGCGGGATTGATTCCAAGACAGTTAAAGAGTATTATCAAATTCTTATAGATACGTTACTGGCTATCAGGGTTGAGCCTTTTAAAAGAAGGCAAGACAGGCAGGTTATAACCAAAGCATCGAAATATTATATGTTTGATGTAGGAGTTGCCGGATACTTAACAAAACGACATCTCGTAGAAGAAAAAGGAACGGAGTTTGGCAGGGCATTTGAACATTTTATGCTTATGGAGATAGTGGCCTATAGAGCTTATTCAAAAAAAGATTTCGTGATAAATTTTTGGAGAACGAAATTTGGCCATGAGGTTGATTTTGTCCTGGATAAAGGAAAAATCGCTATTGAGATAAAAGGAGTCAGGCGTGTTGATAAAACAGATACAAAAGGCCTGGAAGCCTTTACCCAGAAATATTCTCCTAAAAGGAGTATTATAGTTTGTAATGAAAATGAGAAGAGGATACGTGGAGAGATAGAAATATTGCCATGGAAGGTTTTCTTACACGAGCTATGGGCGGGAAAGATATTGTAAGTGCGATGGCGAAAGGAGGCAGCGATGGGCATAAAATTTAAAAAAGGAAACTATTATATCGATTATCGTGCCTATGGCAGGAGAATAAGAGAGAAAATCGGCACAAGCAGGAAGCTTGCCGAGAGCGTATTACATAAAAGAAAACTTGCCATTGCCGAAGGGCGGTTTCTTGATATGAAGAAGAAAGTTGTAAGGATAAGGTTTGAAGATTTTGCAAAAGAATACCTAAAAATCCATTCTGCCAGCAAAAGGTCTTACAGGGGCGACTTCGAGTGTATACAGATATTAAATAGATTCTTTGGCGGTAGATACCTGCATGAGATTACCACCTTAGACATTGAGAAATTCAAGACCGAAAGATGCAAAGAAGTGAGCCATGCGACAGTCAACCGCAATCTGGCAGTTTTAAGGTCAATGTTTAGTCGCGCGGTTGAATGGAAGAAACTCACTGAAAACCCGGGGAAGCCTGTCAAGCTATTCAAATTAAACAACCAGAGGCTTCGTTATTTAGAAGAAGATGAGATGAAAAGGCTATTGGATGCCTGTACCGGGCATACGAAACCAATGGTAATCGTTGCCCTTCTTACTGGAATGAGGCGAGGGGAGATTTTAAGCCTTAAGTGGACCGATTGCGATTTCAAAAGAGATGTAATCCGACTGGTCAAAACCAAAAACAATGAGACCAGGACAATACCCATGAATAGCAAGGTGAAATCCACTTTAATCAGGGTTCCCAAGCGCAAAAATTCCCCCTATATATTCTGCACAAAGACAGGCAAGCCCTATAAAGATATTAAAACAGGCTGGTGGACAGCGATTAGAAAGTGTGGTATAATTGATTTTCGATTTCACGATCTGAGGCATACCTTTGCCTCTCACCTGGTAATGAGCGGGGTAGACTTGAATACTGTGAGGGAACTTTTGGGGCATAAATCGCTTGATATGACATTACGCTACAGTCACCTTTCCCCGGACCATAAAAAGCGGGCAGTGGACATTTTGGACAAAAGAATGGACACTTTTTGGACACTTTCGGGTTCTTACCAAAATCTGGAAAAAGTAGATATTTCACAACTACTTGATAATATTAAAGTTACATAATTGGGCGTATGGCTTAGTTGGTTAAAGCGCCACACTCACATTGTGGAGATCAGAGGTTCGAATCCTCTTACGCCCACCATACTACGCCTATTATCGGGTGTAACTTACGTAGCAGGCTTCGTATGACAGGCCATAATATTTACTTCTCCTATTCCCACCACTTATCCAATCAATATTTACCTTGATAAAATAGCCTATTAAATGGTAACATAATTGCTGTAATGTGTTAGGTATGAGAAAGAGACTATTTTAACGCAATGAGACCAGAAGACAAAAAATATATCTTGGAGAATATCGGTAAAAGGCCCGTCTCTGAAATCGCCCGGGACTTAAGCATCAAAGAAAAAAAGGTCAGGAAGTTCTTGGAAAAAGAGCAAAAAAAGCCAAAATCTCAAGAGCCTAAGGTCCCGGTCAATAAAATCGCATTATTGCTGCCCCTTGCTTTAATAGCCATCTTAGGGCTTGTTATTTATGCCAATTCTTTGCACGGTGAATTTCTTTGGGATGATTTCCACCTGGTAAAGCAGAATAAATATATAACAGAGTGGTCAGGGCTACCTAAGGTCTTCACCGGGGGAATAGGAAAAGGAGCGGGCAGGACCTATCATTTCTACAGGCCCCTTCAGTTGATAACCTATATGATAGACTATAACTTCTGGGGGCTGAATGTCTTTGGTTATCACCTTTCCAATGTCTTGATACATATCCTGGTGGCCTTCGCCGTCTATTGGTTTATTAACGTAGTCTTTAGAGACAGGCTTTTGGCCCTTTTTAGCGGGCTTTTGTTTGTCGTGCATCCTGTGCATGTCGAGGCGGTCTCTTATATCGCCGGCCGGGCCGACCCATTGGCCATACTGTTTTTACTGGTCAGTTTCATATTTTATATAAGATTTATTGAGGCAAAAAAGGCTTCCTTGTATGTGTTCTGCTGCTTAAGTTATATATTGGCAATATTGTCCAAAGAAGGCGCGTTGTTTTTACCGGTCTTACTGCTTGTGTATCATTATGCTTTTGGGAAAAAGTTGGAATTCAAGAGTTTTGCACCCCTTTTGGCCGTTGCTCTTTTCTATATAATATTGCGGTTTACCGCATTAAGGTCTTTGCTTATGCATGTGGACAGCACCACTACGCTTGCCGAGAGGATACCGGGATTTTTTGTAGCTATTGTCGGGTATTTGAGGCTTTTAGTCTTGCCTTTTGACCTGCATTTAGGATATGGGGGTGTGCTTTTCAGGTGGTCCTATCCCCAGGCTTTACTGGGCGTTGTGCTTGTGATTATTTTGCTGAGTTTGGGGATAGTAAAGAGAAAGAGCAACAGCCTTATCTCTTTTTCCATACTCTGGTTTTTTACGGCACTTCTGCCTTTTTCAAATATATACCCCATTAACGCCTACATGGCCGAGCATTGGCTTTATCTGTCTTCCCTGGGTTTCTTTTTAATCCTGGCCGATGTCCTCTGTAGGGTGTATAGAAAAGTCGAGACTAAATCCATAGCCGTTTTTTGCCTAGTGGCGATACTCTCCTTCTATTCATACCTGACCATAAAACAAAACAGGTATTGGCGCGAACCGCTTAATTTTTACCAACAGACGATAAAATACGTAAAAGACAATCCTACCGTATACAATAACCTCGGTATCATATACGGCGATATGGGGGATATGAAGAAGGCAGAATCGCTGTTTAAGGCATCGATAGAATTAGAACCTACCTATGCCGACCCATATTTCAATCTGGGCAGGGTCTATATTTTTCTTAACCAAAAGGACAAGGCGATAGCCACTTACGAGAAGGCGATAGAACTTTATCCCGATGCCCCCTATGCAGGCACATATTACAACCTGGGATATTTATATGACACCAAGGGGAATAAGCAAAAGGCCGTATCTGCATATAAAAAAGCCATCGAAGTCGACCCCTACCATCTGGACGCAAACAATAATCTGGCGATTTTATTTAGTAAGATCGGTAAGGATAAAGAGGCAATAGAGTTTTTCAAGAGGGTCATACAGATTAATCCAGATTATGCCAGCGCTTATAGTAACTTGGCGGTGATCTACCATAGAGAGGGTATGCACGAACTGGCTTTAAAGTATTATAATAAGGCCGAGAGCTTAGGGATATCTAACCCGCAGCTTCGTGAGGAAATCAAACGCAATTTACCTTAGATATTCGGGTTATTTACGGTAGGGTTTAAGGACATCTAAAAGTTGCTGGTTGCCAAGACCCAGATCTTTGGCCCTATCAGCGCATTGAATAGCTAACTTATAATTTTTTTGTTCAAGATAAAACACGGCCAAGTTGTTATACGCATATGCATTATTAGGCTCGAGGCTGATTGCTTTCTTCAACGATTCTAAGGCTTCCTTTTTCCTGCCTATGACATTGTAGGCATTTCCCAGATTCCCGTAAGCATACGAATAATCAGGTGTTATTTCTATTGTCCTCTCGAATGCTTGCGCGGCCTTTTCATATTCTCCTAGCTCAGAATAGGTGATGCCAAGGTTATAATATGCCTTTGCATAATAAGGGTCAGCCTCTATTGCCTCTTTGTAAGCGTCAATGGCTTGGTTATTTTTATTGATATCTTTATAGGCATTGCCCAGATTGTAATAGACCCTGGCAAAACGCGGATTTATCGCTAGGGCTTTCTGATATGACTCTATGGCTTCTTTGTTTTTATGCATAGCCTTATACGCCTTGCCCAGGTTATTGTAAGCACTAGCATCTTCGGGATTGATGGCCAGGGCTTTTTTAAATAATGCTACGGCTTGGGCAAAATCCGATCTACTGCCATAAATGATCCCCAGATTATTATAGACTAAGAAGCTTTGGGGGGCGTATTTTAAGGTCCTTTTGTATAAACTTACAGGCTCTTTCCAATAGCTGTTTTGTTTGACTGTCAAAAAAGAAGAATAGAGCAAAATAGCTGCCAAGGCAAATATGCTGAATTTACGCAGCCTCTCGACCTTATACATAGAGCTTAAATAAAATGCTACTATCAGAAAAAATCCTATGGAGGGAGAATAGAGCCAATGTTCAGCCATGTAAGCGTTTATAGGATAGAGGTTGGACATCGGCAGAAGCAGAATGAAAAACCAGGCAATGGATAAGAAAATAACCATATTCCTTTTTCGTTGCCTAAAAGCAACGATTGCTAAAAATAAAAGCATTGCCAGTCCCAGCCATGCTCTTGGGTCGTTCCAGGCGAAGAGATCGTTGCCGTATTCCATATGCAGATCTAGGGGTAAAAATAAAAGCCTGATGTATCTGCTTAGGGCGATAAAAAACCCGGGAAGCCTTTGTAGTAAGGTGTTGGGGCACTCTGTGTGCGGAGCGCTAAAGCTAAAGAAGCCGGCTCGCAATATAATATAGGCCAGAGAAAGGCCAAACAAAGACAACAACAGCTTTTTCTGCGCCTTTTTTTCGAAGGCGTAATGATACAGCAAGATTATTAAAGGAAAGATCAGGCTGTTTTCCCGCGAAAAGACAGCCAGTAAATAACACAATATCGCCGCCATAAACAATCTCATATTTTTGAGATCGCAGTATTTTATGTAGAAGATGAGGGCCAGCAGCATAAATAACGTGGCCAGGGAATCGGCGCGGCCGGAAATATATGCCACTGCTTCTGTATGTATCGGGTGGGCAACAAATAAAAGCGCGCTAAAAAGGGCAAGCGGGCTGTCTTTAAATAGGATACTCACCAGCCAATAGATGCTTATGGCAACTAGAATGTGCAGGATGAGGTTTGTTAAATGGTAGCCTCTTGGGTCTTCCTGCCAGAGAGAATAGTCTATTGCGTAAGTGAACATCTGCAAGGGGCGATAGAAATAGAACTTTCCTCCTGAGTCTAAGGCAGTGCGATTGCTAAAGATATGACCTATGTGGGATAAGCTTTCTATGGAAGGGCTTTCTTTGACTAAGACAATATCGTCCCAGATAAACTCCCCGCCCAGGGAATTGGCATATACTCCTATCCCTAAGGCAATTATCAGAACTATCGATAGGTATAGGCCTTTCATTTGCTATCCTTTTTTATTCGTTCTTGCTCAAGTATAACATCATTGACAATAAATGGCAATGGATAAAGCCCATGCTATTATACATATCTCAGTTACACAATTATCTTGACATAAAAAGCTATGGGGCGTACAATGTTTTTTGCCAACGAGGTATGTAAAATGATAAAAAAGTAGTTTAACTTCATGGCAACTCTCAAGATGGAGATGTTGCCCTTTTTTGTATAAAAACATCAATTTTTAAAAAAGGGGGTATAAGAATGAGAAGCCTAGTTTTAATTTTAGCAAGCTCTTTAATCATATTACAGGGATGTGCAGTTCCTATTTATGATTTAAATGCAAAAGAGCCGCCAAGACCCCCGAGGCCTTTAGATATTCCCAATATATTTTTTAGTGATAGGGTAAAAGGAGATTCTGTAAAATATTTTAAAGACAAAGTTGTGTTTCTTGCTGACGTTGGTACAAGCCCCTACACTTCAAACGTAGAAGCGTTTATGGCTGACAAAGACGGTAAGACCAACCTTCAGAAACTCACTTTTGCTACCAGCGGTAATACACGTAACTATATAACTTTTGCCCGGAAAATAGATATAACATTTGGTGAGAGCAAAATCTTTGTTGAATTTAGTAAAGTATACAGAGACCCAAACCCGTTTTACTTTTTAGAAACGATTCCGGGAAATCCTTTGATCATTTTAGATGCAAATTCTGGAAATAAGCTCTTTGAAAAAGAAGTGGAATCTGCATGTTGCCAACTATCGGCAAACAAAAAAGTAGCTTTTATCGCTAAAGACGAAGGAGCACAAGGGGCGGGTTTATTAGGTTTATATATAATTGGAGAAGATCTAAATTCTACAAGAATCGCTGATTTACCGGATTCAATAATAGCCAATCGTAGTTATAGGTCTGGAAAGGAATACTTAAGTCATATGGAATGGAAAGAGGATGGAATCATCTTTTATACAAATCAGATAGAGCCGGGATTTTGGTCTGGTTGGGTCAATCGCTTTCGTGAATATAGGGTCAATCCAGATGGTTCTAATTTAAGGCTAATAAAAAAAGAGGATAAGAAGCTTATTTAGATGTAGGAAGCTCGGTATAGCACATTATCCATCATGGGTGTATTAAATATGAGTTCTGAAATAAAGCGGGATATAGATGTTTATTTAGGTGAGTGCCTCTCGTGGGGTCTGAAAGATGAGGAGGAGAGAAGAGATGCTTTTTCAATGTCAGATGTGCAGCCAGCCATCATTCTTGGATCCGGCAATGGAACTGACGAGCATGTTAAGCTTTGCCGACAAATAATATCGAAATATCCAGATCTTGACATGCCTTACTATTGGTTGACTCATCATTACGCCCTTAAGAATGACTTTGACCAGGCCCGGGCGGTGCTTGATGATGGTCTCCTGGCCTCTAAGCGAAAGCGCCACTTGTGTGATGAATATGGTTGGTTAGAGTGCGAGGCAGGGCGGCTAGAAGAAGCAGTAAAATGGTGGATTCGCTGTGCAATTTTCCAGCAAGTATCTGGTAGGCTAGATTGTTATGCGCCGTTTATGTATCTTGCATATATAATGCGCCGTTACGGGGACATACCCCTTTCAGAGAGGCTATTTAGCGTAACAGATTCTATAAGATCAATTAGGCTGGATGATATCGCAGAGCAAAAGCTTTTTGCTATTGTATACACTGCTAATATCCGATTGATACTTACTGCAATAAAGTCATTTGCCAAAAAGTATATATCAGGCTAATTTTTTACAAACAAACCTATTGACCAAGGCGCTATTTAAGCGCTCCCCTTAATGGTTGTGCCGCTAAAATCACCCTTTACATCCCCTTAAAAATCTGATATTATAAATGACTACTTAGTCTATAGGCTTTTGGGCCCATAGCTCAACGGTTAGAGCAGCAGACTCATAATCTGTTGGTTCTAGGTTCGAATCCTAGTGGGCCCACCAG
>JAFGHF010000030.1 GCA_016939375.1 Candidatus Omnitrophota bacterium
AGATAATCATCGCCCCGTCCATCCAAACAGAGGGCAAGATCTTTCAGGTAGTGCAAAGGGTAGGCATGGGAAAATAGCCTTTTTTCTCCCTCTATTCTTGACTTGACAATGTTTTTGTGATATACTTAAATTAGAGTTAGAGCCGATAAAGGCAAAGCAGGCGAAAGCCTACGACGTCCATTAAGGACTTCCCCTGGAGGTCTAGGGAGAAGCAAAGCTACAGGCCTAAGTCGGGCACTGATGGTGTACACAAAAGTACACAGGCATTAGCCGATACGGCGGCTGGGTTACCGAAGCGCGGGAATACCTGCGGGGCTGATGGTTTTATCGGCTCTTTTTTTATGTCTAAAATAAGCGGATAGATTTATATCTATTCGCTTTTTTATTGACAGGGCATGATTTATCCTGTATGATAATTATGTATTTATAATAAAATGTGAAAATATGATTCAAGTTTATACTGGTAGCGGCAAAGGTAAGACTACAGCAGCGCTGGGTTTGGCCTTCAGGGCTTTAGGGCATGGAAAGAGTGTTTTTCTGGTCCAGTTTATGAAAAAAGGCACAAACCTAGGCGAAATAAAAGCAGCCGGTAATTTTAAAAAGTTTAAGATAAAGCAGGCAGGCCGGGGTTGCTGGGTCAGAAAGGGTTCGCCCGAAGCCTATAAAGATAGGCAGTGTGCCCAAGAAGGTTGGGCTTATGCGCAAAAGGCAATAGCCAGCAAGAAGTATGATGTGGTTATTTTGGATGAGCTGAATGTCGCTGTTTATTTTGATTTGCTTGAGGCCAACGAAGTTATAAAGTCCTTAAAACGGGCGCCCTCAAAAGTGGAAGTTGTAATCACGGGCAGACATGCGCATCCCGATATTTTAAAGATCGCCGATTTAATAAGTGAAATCAAAGAACGCAGGCACTATTACAAAAAAGGCGTTGTTTCCCGGAAGGGAATCGAATACTAAAATGAGAAAGACAATAAACATTTTAGAGGCGATAGAAAAAATCGTTAACCGCGACAATCGCTATAAGATTGATGGGTATAATTTTGTGTTGGAAGCTCTAAGTTATACCGTGAGGAAATTCAAGAAATCCCGGCACGTCAGCGGAAAAGAACTTTTACAGGGCATCAAGGAGTATGCCAGGGAACAGTTTGGCCCGATGACGCGCACGGTATTTGAACATTGGGGAGTAAAGACTACTGAAGATTTTGGCAATATCGTCTTTAGTCTAGTGGATGCCAAGATCCTAAGCAAGACAGAACAAGATTCGATCGAAGATTTTAGAGACGTATACAGTTTCGAAGAAGCCTTTGACTAAGACATTATTATAACAAGGAGGCAGGATGAAGAAAATAATTGGCGCCGTTTTGAAAATCATAGCGGTATTCTTTATGCTTGTTTTTTTGTGTAATGATTTTTGTAGGGATGCCTGGTCCCAGACAGAGGAGAGCAGTTTGGAATCTGGACGGGTGGTATTCGTTGATTTGAACAAAGGGTTTGTGGTAATCGATTTAGGCAAAGCGCATGGTATAGAAACGGATACGTTTTTTGAGATCCGCCGCAAAAATGAAAAAATCGGTTTGGTCAAAACGGTAAAGGTAAGAGAGAAATTTTCTGCTGCAGACGTAAAAGCCACATATAAGAACAATATTATAAAAGTCGGCGATGTTTTAGAGTTGCCAAAGCAGGAAATATCGGTAGAGGCAAAGAAGCAAAAGGACTTTATGGAGGACCATTTATCCCCTGTCTTTGCTTTAGCCGAAAAGTATTATCAAGAGGGTAAATACCTGGAAGCGGAAGATAAAATCAATGAAATCTTTGAGTTGGACCCGGCAAACGAAAAGGCCGTACAAATGTTGGGCAAAATAAGGGAGGCCTTTTTGCAAGAGAGGCTGGAACCGCACTTTGTGGAGGCTCAAGGCTACTATGATGAGATGAAATACAAACAGGCCGAGGAGAAAGTCAAAGACATCTTAGATATAGACTCCGACAATGAAGAAGCTTTAGAGATGCTTAAAAATATAAGAGAAGACATGAAGATGGAAAAAGAGGGTCTAGAGGCAAAAGTCGTAAAAATCGATATCAATGCCTCAAAAGACTCTATACTTTCTAAGACCATTGACGTCTTTAGGGAATATGGTTGCATGATCACATTTTCCGATCCCGCTACGCACAATTTAGAAGCAAGTAAATACATTAAATTGCCGATCCTTAAGCAAATACTTAGCGAATACGGTGCTCACCTGAAAAGTAAAGTATATTATAGCGTTGAGATCCAGTCATTGTCTGCGGCGGCAGTAGTAGATAACCGCCTGGTAATACATTTGTATGGAGCCTATGACAGTAAGGGCCAGATGAAGAGGCATGAAATAAAGAGAAACTCTTCTGTCTATAAGGAAACGGAAAAAATGGCCTTTACCATAAAGAATTTAGCGGAAAAGTTTTAAAGGAAAGCCGATAATCATGAAAAGACCAGAAGCAGAAAGAAGAAAGCATCCTCGTACCGCAAGCATCCTCCCGCTTAAGATCTCAAAAAGAGACTTGGACGTCATTACTGAGACAAGAAATATAAGCTGTTCAGGTGTCTACTGTCGAGTCACACAACCAATACCGCTTATGTCTAAAATAGACCTTACTCTTCTTCTGCCGATCTGTAGTAGCAAAAAAGTCTTGACTAAAAAAATCAAGTGTAGCGGTGTAGTAGTAAGATCGGAACCGGTCATTGTCAAGGAAGCGGATACGGCTTGCCAAAATGTCGCTATTTTCTTCACGGATCTGACAAAAAGGGATAAGGATACCATCGCTCAATATGTGATCCAGTCTTTTAGAAACCAATTGCCCCACAACGACCCATCTGCGTCTTAAGAAGTCTAATCGACCAGCAAGTAAAAAAACAATCCTTGTTTTAGAATATCTCAGCCTTTAAGGACCGCCCATAACCTATCTAAGGCGCAACCTCGTTGACGCTTTACATTTTCTCAAATTTTTGATATACTAAATTAGACGATTACTTAGCCTTGCTTTGATCGCTAAGTGATCTGTTTATTAAGAGGCGGCCAAGAGCCGCCCATTGATTATATCGAGGAAAGGATAGATTGATGATAGTGGAGATGGAATTAATCAGGATTTTAATGAATGAGAAAAGAGGAGAGCAGATGGTGGTGCTTAAGGAAAAGCAGGGCAATATCACTCTCCCTATCATAATAGGCATACCTGAAGCTTCAGCGATCAAGCTAAAGATAAGCGGCATACAGCCGCCACGGCCGATGACGCACGATTTGCTCAAGGATGCCATTGGGCAGCTGGGAGCAACTGTGCAAAAAGTAGTCATTGATAGAATCCACAACAATACTTTTTATGCCAAGCTGGTCTTAGTGGACGCTCACAATAAAGAGGTAATTGTTGACGCCCGGCCCAGCGACAGCATTGCCTTGGCCTTAAGGGTAGGATGTCCTATTTTTGCATCCAAAGGTCTGCTTAATCAAGTTGGGGTCGTAGAAGGATCATAAATAGCAGGGATGAAGGACAGGGATAGAAAAACCGCTCACTATTTAAAGGATATATATAAGAAGCTGCATAAGACTTTTGGCCCGCAGCAGTGGTGGCCGGCAGAGAGCCCTTTTGAAGTAATCGTCGGTGCGATATTGACACAAAACACTGCCTGGACAAATGTAGAAAAAGCAATCACCTGCCTTAAGAAAAAAAAGCTACTCAATCCCCGTAAATTATATAAGATAGACAAAAAAGATTTAGCAAAGCTTATCAGGCCTTGTGGGTATTACAATGTTAAGTCTGCACGGCTTAAGAGCTTTTTGCAAAAGCTGTTTTCTGAATTTAAAGGTGATCTTGGCTCGATGTTTTCCCTTGATACCTGTGCCTTAAGGGATTGCTTGTTGCAAGTCAATGGTATAGGTCCGGAGACCGCAGACAGCATACTATTGTACGCGGCAAATAGACCGGTCTTCGTGATAGATGCCTATACCAGAAGATTTCTTAATCGCCATGGTTTAGTGGGTAAAGACGCTGATTATCAGCATATCCAGCTTCTTTTTGAAAAAAACCTCCCTCGCAAGACAAGCCTGTTCAATGAATACCATGCCTTAATCGTACGTTTGGCCAAAGATTTTTGTCGCAAAAAACCCCTTTGTGATAAATGTCCCCTTAAAAGGGCAAAAGGCGCATAAATATGGAAGTAACCATATTGGGTTCAGGCACAGGAACCCCTAATCTTAGCAGAAACACCCCAGGGTTATTGGTCAAGGCAGCAGGGGCGACCCTCCTTTTCGATAGCGGGGCAGGGACCCTTGCCCGATTGCTGCAATTAGGGATTACCTACCACGACATCAACTATATCTTTTATACCCATTTTCATACTGACCATACGCTGGATTTGGCGTCTATCCTTTTTGCTGCAAAATATCCCCTGTCTTTACGTACTAATAAGCTGGAGATAATTGCTGCGCCGGGCCTAAGGAGATTTTATGATAATCTGTTAAGTCTTTACGGAAATGCGATTCAGCCCCAGGCATATGAGATAAATCTAAGAGAGGTGAAGGAAGAGACGTTCCAAAAAGCGGGTTTTAAGATTTCCACCAGGAGCATGCTGCATGCGCCAGAGAGTCTTGGTTTTAGGCTGGAACAAGCCGATAGGTCGGTAGTCTATTCCGGAGATACCGATTTTTGCGAAAATATTATCAAGCTTGGGCAGAAAGCCGACCTTTTGATTTTAGAATGCTCATTTCCAGATGGAATGAAAGTCGAGGGCCACCTTACTGCGCAGGAGGCAGGCAAGATTGCTAACGCTTGCGGCTGTAAAAAGCTAGTGCTTATCCATCTTTATCCGGTTTGCCAATCTGAGGAAATAAAAAGCCAGGTAAGGAAAGTATTTAATGGCCAAATAATCGTCTCCCAAGATTTAATGGCATTTAATTTATAGAAAATTTGTCTTGTGTATTATTCATTTTTTTTGTAGTATATTAGTAGTGTGTAAAGCCGGATACCGTAATATTTAAGTTGAGAGCTCAAGTGTTGTAAGTATGGGCTTTGAAGAGAAGGAGCACGGACCATATGGAGATAAGACAGAAAATAGAAGACGATTTTAAGCAGGCTTTAAAAAATAAAGACGGGCTTACGGTATCTACTTTAAGGATGCTTAAGTCTGCATTGCATAATAAAGAGATTGAAAAAAGAGGCGAGCGGCTTACTGAGGCAGAAGTGGTTAAAGTGATTAGCAAACAGATAAAACAGGGCCAGGATTCAATTGAACAGTTCAAAAAGGGCCAAAGGCAGGAGCTTGTTGAAAAAGAGACAGGCGAGTGCGAGATTTTAAAAAGATATCTACCTAAGCAGTTATCGCAGAAGGAAGTCGAGGAACTGGTAAAGAAGATAATTTCTCAGGAGGGCGCCAAAGACAAATCAGACTTTGGCAAAGTAATGAAGGCCGTGATGGCCGAACTTGGCGCCAAGGCCGAAGGAAAACTGGTAAGCCAGATAGTCTCGGCACAATTGGAGTCTTAAAACTAAAACTATGATTGCTATTCAGATAGGCATAATTATATTTTTGGTGCTTGTATTGGCAATAATCTTACAGGACGAATACAAAAAGAAGAAACTGACCAGAAAAAGAGCCAAGACGCATCGCTTTTGGAAGAATGGAACAGGTGTCCCGGGTAGCGAAAGAAGGAAAAGCGTGCGCATAGACACCGATATCGATGTATTGTATGAAGTGGTCAGCGGGGAGAAGTTGAATAGACAATCATCTATGGCCAGAAACATAAGTGCAGGGGGAATCAACCTGGCCTTAAACGAGAAGCTGCTTCCGGAAACAGCGTTAAGGCTAGAACTTGACCTTCCCCAAGCACCCCATCCAATAATGACGCAGGGAAAAATAGTCTGGGTGAAAGAGATATCAGAAAGATTTATTATGCAGAAAACAGAAAGATACTTTTCTACGGGAATCAAATTTATCGAGATGAACGAGCAAGACTTAAACATTTTGCAAAATTTTATTAACCACCATGTTAAGAATACGTCATAATTGCAGTGATTTTGTTAATCGGGAGGGGCAATGAGAGAGACGATCAACAAATATATGTTTTTATCGGGCATTTGTTTGTTAGTGGTGATGTCAGGGTGTGCTGAGATAAGCCCTCCTGGGCCTGAGGAGATAATGCGTCAGCCTTTAGGGCAGAGTCCCTTGAGGATTGGGATGAGCAAGGATCAGATAAGGTCTATTTGGGGTGAGCCTGATTCAATTAAGGTGTTGGAGACTGATGCCCAGGGAATGGTTAAAGAAGAATGGGTCTACGTTGGTCGTTATCCCAATTTGCCGATCAATGTGGATTATCTTTCAGAAAGCCAGCACCTGATTTTTGATGGCAATTACCTGGTACAGCATCATCATCGCAGATAAATGAGGCCATAAGTTACGGTGCCATATTTGGGACGAGCGACGTAACTTAAATGGCCGAATTTACCGCGCACCTTTTTGGCATCAAATAGGGTTAGAGTCATTTCGCTTTTAACAAATTAAAAGGATAAAGGTGCGGGGTTAACTCGCACAACTTAAGTAGAGCCAATAAAAAAGATTGATTTACGTCACTTTGTTCCGTAACTCAAGTGCTCGTTAAAGGAAATGATAGTCATGGAAAAGGACAAAAGGATTTTTCAGCGGGTGGAAGGGATCGTGAATGTGCGCTATTGTGTTAAAGGCCGGGATAAGAGAAAACTGGAAAGCTTGCCCAGGAATATCGGTGGGGGAGGAGTGGGTGTCTGCCTGACCGAGAAGCTTTCCCCGGGCACAGTATTAGAGCTGGAAATCACGGTACCCGATGACCCTAAAAAGACCATCTCTGGCTTAGGAGAGGTGATGTGGACAAAACCATATGGATCGATAACCAGCGAGGAAAACGTAAGCCTGCATGAAACCGGAGTCAGGTTTGTTAATATTGACCCTATTTCCGTAGGAAGGGTATATTCTTATTTTCGCCAGAGAGGATTGTGGTAAATTTACAACTGCAATATTTACAGTAAGTTAAGAAGCCTAGCAGTCAAAAACATACATACTTTTTATGCGTATTTAGAAAACGCCTTAAAAAGCCTGCCTTGACAAATCTTCCTTTATAATATATACTTGTTAGGATAGGTATAGGTTTTTCTGCTTTTTCTCCCGTTTGCCAAGTTTTTCAAAGGGAGTCCGCCCGTGGCCAGAAGAACAAAGTCTCCGCCAAAATCTTTTCTCGCCCAAGAACACAAGTTCGATTCTTTATCCAAGAGCCTCAGTAGCCTGGGATTAGGTCTAAGCGTGGTCAACAGGGATATGCGCATTGTTTGGACCAATAAAGTTCTGTCTGATGCTTTTGGCCCCCCTGAGCAGATTTACGGCCAGCTTTGTTATCAACTTTACAACCACCGCAGTAGCCCCTGTCCCAATTGCCCTACGATGAAGGCATTTCAAACTGGAAGGTCTGGATTCCACTCTGTGCAACGAGGGTTCGATAAAAACGGCTCTAAGAAATATTATAAAGTTACCACCTCTCCTATCTCCCGAAACGGTAAGGTAATAGAGGTTTTGGAAGTGGTCCAGGATGTGACCAGGGAGGTCCAGTCTAAGCGGCAGAAGCAGAAATGTGAATGCCAGTTAAAAAATGTCAACAGCAGGCTTGTTTGCGTCAATAAAAATTTGACTTCCAAGACAAAGCACCTTGGCCGGGCTTCGCAGAAGATCGAGAACTTAAACAAACGGCTTAGAGAGCAGATCCGCGATAAAAGCATTGAGCTGAACATCGCGGTAAAAGAATTGACCACTGTTTATACGGTAAGCCGGGAAGTGATATCTACTTTGGACCCACAGGAAGTCTTTCCCCTTATTGCCAAGATCGTCTGTTCAATAATCAATACCAAGGCCTGTATTTTAAGGATGATAGACAAAAAGACCAAGATGCTTGCTATCGTTTCCAGCCACGGAGTAAGCACCAAATATCTTGATAATACCCCGCTCAAATTAGGGGAGGGGCTCTCCGGGATCATTGCCAAAACAGGGCAGCCTACAATATGTCCCAGAATAGACAAAGAAGAGAGCGTTAGATACTCATATTATATTAACCGAGAGGGCTATCAATCGGCCATTGGAGTTCCCATCATCTTTAATGATGAGGTCTTGGGCACCATACTTACTTATGATGAATCTGTGCGCAATTATTCAAAGACGGATACTATGTTGTTGTCCACATTCGCTTCCCAGGCCGCAGTAGCCATAAAAAATGCCCAGTTGCATGAGAAGGTCCATTTAAATTATCTGAATACGGTCAATGCCCTTGCCTTGGCTATGGAGGCGCGCGACCCCTATACCCATGGTCATTCCGAACGGGTCACCTCATACGCCATAGCCATTGCCCGAAAAATCGGTCTATCCGGAAAGCAAATAGAGATTATCAATAGGTGCGGAAAGCTGCATGATGTGGGTAAGATAGGGGTGCCGGACAAAATCCTGATGAAACCGGCTCCTTTGACGCAGGAGGAGAGAAAGATCATACAGTTACATCCCCTAAAGGGCGTGGAGATGCTTGCTCCGCTCAAGTTTTTGCAAGCCGGCTTTCCTTTGATCCAGCACCATCATGAGTGGTTTGACGGTAGCGGGTATCCTCTTGGCCTGAAAAAGACAGAGATTCCCATTGTGGCTAGGGTGTTTTCCTGCGCCGATGCTTTTGACGCAATGACCTCTAACCGGCCTTATCGGCCAAAACTTTCTTTTAAAAAGGCCATCAGAGAGCTCGAGCAGAATGCCGGAAGCCAATTTGACCCATGCGTGGTCAGGAAATTTGTGCCCTTATTTAAAAACCGCGACTTCAAGGTAATAGCAGATGCCTGAAAACACAGGACAATATGGAAAGAAGAAGGTTTATCCGCTTAAACTCTGTTTTTCCCGTCGCTATTCAGTTTTTCCTTCCCCATAACCATATCCAGAGAATATATCAAGGTTTTACGAGAAATGTAAGCTTCGAAGGTCTTTGTATCGAGACCAGCGACTTAAACGAAGAAGCGCAGGCCATTTTATCAGACCCTCAGCTTCAGCTGCAGCTTGTAATCAACATGCCTTTGGCCTCTCAGCCTACTCAAGCCAAGGCGAAAGTCGCCTGGACAAAAACCGTAGAAGCAGTATTTCCCAGGCAATATCTTATAGGAGTCAACTACGAGGATATTGACCAACAGGCCAGAAAAAATATTTTTGCCTACGCGAAGAGAGTACGCAACACGCCCCGTTATATTACCGCCGCTATGCTGTTTTTATTGATCTCGGCAAGCTTTTTCCTGGTCCACGATTTTATGGTCCGGAGGCAAAATTATCTTTTGGTAGAGAAAACAGTGCAATTGGCTACGCAATATAGCGAACTGAGACAGAAACTATGGATGGCTGATCGCAGGGAAGAGATAATTAAGGATGAGCTCAAACAGAATGCGGTTGAGCAAGAGCGACTCCAGACAGAAATGGGGAAGATGCGGCAAGCCATGAGAGAGCAGCGCAATGCTTCCAACGCACTTTTAAGCCAAAGACAGGAGTTCGAGAAAACGCTGCAGGACATGGAAAATAGGGCGATGCGGCTTAAGGATCAACTCAATCAGTTGGGCTGGGAAAAGAATGCCTTGACTTCAGATTTTGCATCGCTGGAGCAGGAGAACCAGGGGCTTAAGCGGGCAACCTTACAAAGCCTATACCACTGGCTTAAGACCCATCAGGTTTCGACATCCGGCCTGGTGGTCAGTTTTGAGGGAGATAGGGATTTGGAAGATTGGGCCTTTACTTATGACCAATCTTTAAGCGCACAGGTCTTTACGCTTTTTGGAGATTACGAAAGGGCAAGGAAGATATTCGATTTTTACAAGCACAAGGCGGAAAAAGTCAAAGGAGGCTTTGTCAACGCCTATGAGGTAGAAAGGGGAAGTGTGGCTGAATATATAGTGCATTCCGGTCCCAATATCTGGCTAGGAATAGCGGCAATGCAATATACTAAGCTAAGCCGAGACACCGAATATATCGATTTGGCCCGCTCGATTGCCGATTGGGCCATAGAGATCCAAAACCTAGATACAGACTATGGTATTAGGGGCGGGCCGGGGTTGGTTTGGTTCAGCACAGAACATAATCTGGATGCCTATGCATTATTCAATATGTTGTATCTTGTTACAGGCGATATCAAATACCAGCAGGCTCGCCAGCGGACTCTGGACTGGCTGAAGAAATACGCCTATAACAGTTTTCATCCTCCTATGAAACGCGGCAGGGGAGATGCCACTATCGCTACCGACACCTTTTCTTGGGCTATATGCTCATTAGGGCCGGGAGTCCTGGAGCAGACAGACATGGACCCGGAGCAGATTATTGCCTATGCCGAAGAAAATTGCGCGGTCAGGGTCTGGTATTCAAGGCCGGATGGCCATTCTGTAGAGGTCTGCGGCTTTGACTTCTCTCGGTTCTCCAACTCACCCAGGGGAGGGGCGATCTCCACAGAGTGGACTGCCCAGATGATCGTGGCCTATCAAGTGTTGGCTGATCATTTTTCCTCTTTTCTTAACCACGAAAAAGCCGACCTTTTTGCCCAGAAGGCCAAGTTTTATCTAAACGAATTAAATAAAATGGTCATCTGTAGCCCTTCCAAGACAGGGCAGGGGCAGGGATGTCTACCCTATGCCTCCTTAGCCAACATAGATACAGGGCATGGTTGGAGGACCCCAAAGGGAGACCGCACTGGTTCCTTGGCCGGAACCGCCTACGCTATTTTTGCCCACTTAGGCTATAATCCCCTTTCCCTGCCGCAAAAAGCAGGGGAGAGGCTGGCCCGCCATAAGTAACTTCCAGTAAAATCGAGCCCTTCGGTTAACTTCCGGTAAATTCAGAACCCTCGATTAAGTTCAAGTAACATCAAGAGGTACGAGTAATTAGAAGTAAAATCGCACCCCATGATTAAGTTCCAGTAAGTTTAAGCCCAGCGAGTAACAACCGGTAAAATCAGGCCCCTTGAGTAACTTCCAGTAAAATCGAGCCCTTCGGTTAACTTCCGGTAAATTCAAGGCCCCCCAGTAATAACAAGTAAGTTGGCAGGAAAAAGTAAATTTCGGTAAATACCCAGGATATGAGTAAGTGCCAGTAAAATCGGCAGGGTCAAGTAAAAATAAGTAAATCCGCTGCAAAAAGTAAAGCCGGGTAAGATCCCGGTTTTTAAGTAAGACTCGGTAAATCCGGACTTTTAGGTAAGAGTAAGTAAGCCCCCCGGCCTTAGGTAATAGTGAGTAAGTTGGGCCAAAAAGGTAAGAGCGAGTAAGTCGGCTCAAAAAGGTAAGAGCGAGTAAGTCGGCTCAAAAAGGTAAGAGCAGGTAAGAACCCCCAAAAAGGTAAAGCCAGGTAAGTTGCTTGAAAAAAGTAAAACCGGGTAAGTTTCCTCAAAAAAGTAAGACCAAGTAAATGCCTCCGAAAAAGTAAGACCGGGTAAATTCTGGCCAAAAAGTAAGCGCATCAAACTTGAGTTAAATCTGCCTCAAAAAGTAAACCCGATTAGCCACAGTTAAGTGGCCAATTTTTAGTAAAGGAAATTAAATTTATGTAAGTGAGCCCAAAACAGTAAGCCTGATTAAGCAAAAGTAAGTGTCAGTTTTGAAGTAAGTCTAGGTAAGTCCAGTTAAAACGCATTTGCGCAGTAAATCGCAGTAAAGTAAATGAAGAACCAAAGCCTTAGTCAGGCGTTTAGGCTTGTAACTGAACTTTAAGTAGATCAAGTTATCAGCCATGCTTAAAGGCAAAGTTTAATCTCCTTGGGCCTTGAGCGGTTTAAATTAAGGCTAAAAAGCCCTTTATGGGACTTAATGTTGGCCGAATAATGAAATGTATAGGTTTATTTTTATCTTCCCAATTTGTCCCTGAAGAGCCAAGGTAGCTAACTTCTTTAACTTTTCCACAGCTTGTTCCTAAATGCCCCTATCTTATTGCCAGAAAAGGGGTTATATATAAATATCCAAGATGCTGAAGTTAACATAAGATATATTATGCCACCAAGTGTCAGATATGGAGAAAAGGGCTATTTGGCGGCCCTGAGAGCGATTTTTAGGGTTTTTAAGGGTTATGGTTGGGTGAATTTGGCGGGCCTGTTTGTATTATTGCGCAGAATCTTTTTGCCTTAACCACTCTTCAATCAGTTTAAGCTTTTGTTCTTTGGGTGTAGCCTTTTTGTTAAGCCAGCGGTAAACTGTGTCCCTGGATACCCTGGCATACTTGGCCAGATCACTTATATTGGCATCAAATTGCCTGTGCACTTGCCAGTAAGCTATCAGCCTTTCCATTGTGGCGTTCGTTTGAATTTTGGCCATTTAAAAGCCTTTTAAGGGTACTTAAAGAGCCCTATTTAGAGTTAATAGATGTAAGCCTTGCGGGATATATAGACCACTCCCCAAAGCGTTGATTAATATCATCAATGGCACTTAATAGACTATCCCTTTTTTTATCTTCATCAAACAAGTAAATAGAACGCGCAGGCACAAGCCCTGATACTGTGACCCCCAAGGCCCTAATGGGGTTTCGGGGTTGGGCCAAGTTGTCCATAATGATCAGACAGCGCTTATAAATGCTTTGGCCATCAAGTGTGCTTTCGGCAAATTTCTTCTGCCTGGACCACCACTGCAGATTCGGCCCTCTTAGATAAAGGTGTACAACAGAGCCCTCCAAAAGCAGGTTTCTCAGCCTTGTGGCTACCATTTCGCACAAGAGCCTGATCCAGGCCTTGATGGCCTCAATATTGAAGATGTTCTTTTCCAGGGTATAAGAATGGCCCACAGATTTAGGGGGCAACTCAGGGGTTGCCGATAGCTCTACCCTGTCTGTATCCTCTCCCCTTGCTATTTCCTTGAGCCAAAGCCCATATTTGCCAAAACGCTCTGCCAGGAGTCTTATTGAGGTATTGGCCAGCTGGCCGCAGCTAAATATGGACATCTGCTGCAAATATAGGGTCATTTTAGGGCCTATGCCACAGATTTTTTCTATAGGCATATCCTTGAGTATCCCAGGAAGGTCTTTTTTTGCCCAGATCACTAGCCCATCAGGTTTTTTCTCTTTGGATGCCAATTTGGCCATCGATTTGTTGGGGGCTATGCCTATCGAACCGGTAATGCCAAAGCGCTCCTTGATTTTTTGCTTAATAAGCCTGCCTAGGGCCTTTGGTGAGCCAAAAATGCGCTCACAGCCGGTTATATCAAGGTAGAATTCATCTATAGAGCTCATTTCTATCTGGGGGCTAAAGTCCTTAAGCATTTTTGATATTTCCTGGGCAGTATATATATACTTAGTAGAATCACAGGGCACGAATATGGCCTGCGGACACAGCCTAAAGGCCTCTTGGGAGCTCATGCCTGATTCTATGCCAAAGGCCTTGGCTTCATAGGAGCATGCCGCTACCACGGTACGGCGCCTGTCTGTGCGTGAGCCGACAATCAAGGGCTTGTTTTTGAGCTTAGGATTGGCCTGTTGCTCCACAGAGGCAAAAAACGCATCCATATCCAAATGCAATATAACCTTACTCAATCTTAGCCAATCTCCATGAAAGTGACTGGTTGCTGAAATATATCTGAAATACATTGGCCCCGTCAGTGACATTGAAGCAATAGAGTTTTTCCCGGCCTTGCCGGTCCTGCCAGAAATAATTGACCCTTTCGATCCTGTAGTTATGGTTGTTCAGCTTTAAGTAAAGCGGTCTTATTTTGCCGGGTGCAAATCGGGCTACCACTTCGATTGCCTGATGGGCGTTTACGCTTGTTTTATTATTCAGGCTGGGCCTGTCCCAGCGTGCCCCGCTAGAAAAGCCTTTTCTAGCGGGGCGGGCATTATGATTAAACATAGCGTCTTACCACCGAAATCACTTTCCCGATTACCGAAAAAGTGTCTTTGTCGATTAAAATGGGTTTGTAGCCTTTGTTGGCCGGCTCAAGGAAGACCTTGTTTTTACGTTGGCGGAAATATTTTACCGTAGCTTCGCCATCGATAAAGGCAACGATCACATCCCCGTTTTCACACAAGAGCTGCCTACGTACCAATACCAGGTCATCAGGCATGATCCCGGCCTCGATCATGCTCTCGCCCTTGACCCGTAAGGCAAATATTTGGTCATCTTGAAATAGAATCCGCTCAAGATCAAGATAGCCCTCAATGTCCTCATAGGTCAATGTGGGAGTGCCTGCGCAGATCTGAGCCAATACGGGGATCTGCAATAGCTTTTCATTGATCAGCTCAATGGCCCGGGATTTCTTTTTGGCTAATTTAATATAGCCTTTTTTCTGCAGTACACGTAAGTAGTCTCTTACGGTGCCTGTGGAGGAAAATTTGAAATGTTGGGCGATTTCGCGGATAGTCGGCGCGCCTTTTTCCCGCCATATCCTTTGAGCGATAAATTTTAATACGCGATTTTGTTTTTCCGTTAGCGCGGCCCCCATTATATTTCCCTTTTTTGCTTTAAGCCATAGGCTCCTGTTGAGCTTTACTTGGAAACATTTTCCTTTTCTGCGAATCTACCACAAGTTCCGGAAAACTTTTCCAAGGCCGTGAATTTAGCAACCAATCTATGTATACCACACAAATGTGTGGGTGTCAAGGCAAAAAAATAATAATTTGGTATATCTAAAGTAAAGGCCCATCTCTATTGTGTAGACACGATGGGCCTTCTCTTCTTTTACTATCGAAGATTATATATGAACTTTATACTATTCCCATTCCTCAAACACGAACTCAGGCTGAAT
>JAFGHF010000031.1 GCA_016939375.1 Candidatus Omnitrophota bacterium
GTGGCACCTGCGGTTATCCCTGAGCCTAAGCCCAACACCAAAGCCCTGCTATAATCATCTGTATATAAAGCAGAAAATACCCCCGAGGCTAGCTCACCCAAGTTTACTCTATCTTTAAAAAATACTTCGATGCCTGGATGCCCGTTATAAAAAAGCGCTAGGTCTTCCCTGCTGCCTGCTAAAACTACGCTATCCGGCCCATTTTTATACAAAGAGAACTCACTTATCTTTTCATTCTTATATAGATCGGGTACGGATGGGTTGGCTAAATAGAAGTCTTTCTCGTTCCAACTAAAAAACATCAACACGATCAACAAAAGCAGTCCCGATAAGACAAATTTCCTTTTATTCAAATAACCGATACCATGCATCAGCAGGCAAGCCAAAAGGCATAGCCCGGCGATAAACCCGATCAGGCCAACATTGCTAAAGTGGACATGGCCATAGTATACATAACTCAGATAACCCAAGGCATTGCCTATACAGGATACCCAGAGAAGGTATCCCGAATCCCTGGCTACGGACTTCTCCTCTACCAGAATAGCGGGGATCGTGGCGCCAAAGAATATCATGGGCGCCAATCCATATATAGAAGCAAAGGCCATTTTGCTAAGTAACCGGTAGGAGCAGGAGTATTGCCCGAAATCCCAAATAGAGATGAAAAGTGAATGGATTGCCTTGAAATTGCCGAATATCAGGCCCAAGAAAAATATAGTCAAAAGCATGCAGGTCTCAAAACGCAGACGAAACCGCCTTACCAAGGACGTGCCTATAGAAATAGCCACTAAGCCGATAGCTAAGCCGATAGCGAAGTTCTCCCGGTTAGTATCGAAAATATGGAAGCATGTCTTGTAAAAAAACATCTGAAACACAGCACTTGCGAAACTGGCCAGGCCTAAAGCGGCAATTATGCCTGGGGCAAAGACATTGCCTCCCTGCTCTTTTTGGGGCTCTTTTCTGCTTATATCGTTATAGCCGAAGAAGACGATCGCGCCCACTATCACATTCAGGCCGGCGTTAAAATAAAGCGAACCGGTAATCCCTAAATTCCTGATCAGGATCAGCTCTATTGCCAAAACACTTACAAAGGCCCCTAGGTTATACACCGCATAAATACTCTTAAACGCATTTTCATGGCTTATGGCTTTGAGGTAGGAACTAAAAAGCGGTATGCTGAAACCTATCAATAACGAAGGGACGATTAATAGTGCTGCGGTCAAAAAGGAAGTAAAGGCAGCATTGTCAATGGTCAGGGCCAACCAGCGCATCCTCTGTATCAAGGCCAAGATAGAAGGAAGCGCAAAGGCATATAGGCCTATACATATCTGTACAATATATAAATAGCGCTGAAAACGATAGGCCCTTTTTGAGCCTATGCCGATACCCAGTAAGAATATGCTCAATAAGGTCGCATGCACATAAAACATATCTCCGAAATAATTTGTCAGCAAACGGAAAAAAAGCACCTCATAGGCTATCCCGGCCATCCCGGATAGTACAGCCAATAATTTAAGTCCCGCGATTCTTCTATCGCTGATTATTTCAGGCATCTCAACCTCATTTTATGTCCGAAGGAGAATCAAACACCGAGCTTGTCCCGGCTGCCCATTTATATTCTAGAATAGGAGTGCTATCGGTATGCAATCTACCTTTATAGGGCCTCTCGGCTAAGGCCCGCATATATCTTTCGCTGATCAAGGAACTTACCTTCAAGGCGTGCTCTAGGAACTCTTCCGTGTCGGTTATGCCTAATTGCGCCAATGCCCGCTTTGCCCTTTCGGAAAGCGCGCTTTCGTCATAAGCTATATCCTGGCCATCCTCGACATTAAATGCCAGGACATTAAAACTATTGTTGTAAGCGGGCACAAGCAATAGCTTGGGAAACGTCTCTTTTAACCCCCTGATCAACAGCGGGATATCACCGCCCCAGATAAGCTGAAGCATCACTCCGCCCGGCTTAAGGTGCTGTTTTACTTCTTGCCAAAAGTCTGCGGTAAAAAGGTCGGCCGAGCCAGGTAGGTAGGGGTCTAAGACATTGACTGAGATTACATCGTATTTTGTATTTGTAGAATTTAGATAATGGCGGCCGTCATCGACTATAATGCGCACCCGCGGGTCTTTGAAATACTCAAAATTATATGGTCCAAATACGTCCTGCCTTTGCGCCAAAAACGGCAGGATCTCTACGGTCTCTATCGATTCCAATTGCGGGTAAAGGCTGAAAGTGCCGGCTGTAATACCGTAACCGGTGCCGATGTTGAGCACATTTTTGCAATCACCGACATACAGCATCGGCAGGTGGGCCTGCATTTGCTGCACAAAACTCGTTGTGCCCAGTCCCAGGTAATATATCAGCTGCAGGCGGTTGTTCTTTACGTTTACCAGGCCTTGGGGATTTATGCTGATTACCTGCACTCCGTACTCGTCTTCGTTCTCGGCTACTACTTCTTCATCCGCTGAGAGCATGACTAAAGAATCGGGAAACTGAAAAGACTGATAAATAAAAACCCCTATCAGCAAAACGGCAAAAATAGTCTTGGCCTTTATGTTGGCGGTCGCATACATAAATAGACACATAGATATAAAAACGACGATTGAGATCAATAAATAGAAACCGCTCAATGTACCGAGAGTGCGGGATATGAAATAGCCGGCGCATATTCCCCCTAGCGCCGAACCTATGGTATTTACAAAATATATATAACCAACTGTACTACCTGTCTCGCTAGCGATACCTTTAACATTGCTCATTATGAAGGGAAATATGATGCCGGTTATAGTGACTGGAACAGCCATTATGGCAAAGGAGATTGCAAAGCGGACAACTGATATCAATTGTAACGGTATAGCTGATTGAAAAGCACCGGCATTGATAATCCAGTATGCATATCTTATAAATACAATGTGAGTAAGGCCGCTTAGCCCCAGGACCAAGGCCAAGATCTGAAGTGTATTAAAAAACCTGATTTTGCCACGCAGGCTGTGTAGATAAGAAGCCAAAAAACTACCTGCCCCTAGGCATAAAAGATAAATTGTCAACAGAGCGGAAGTGGCTAAGGTCCTGTCCCCTAAGAAAAATTTTGCCAGACGGCCCCAGAGGATCTCAAAAGAAAGGCCGATCAGGCCGCTCAAGAAGGCAAGTGCTATAAGAAGCTGCTTTTTATTGAGGATTTCTTTCTGTGGTTCATCTTGGGCAGCGATTTGCTCTGTGGCGATATAGGCCTTGTTTTTAAAAATAAGAAAAATTGCACCCAATCCGATCATCAGGTTCAAAAAAGAGGCAAGCAGAATAGTACCATATAGGCCAAGGTGCAGAATCAGCACAAACCCGCAGAGAAAAGAGCCAAGGGCCCCTCCGAGCGTATTCCAACCATAAAGCGGGGCTACTGTTTTCTCGGCCGAGACCCATTTTTTGGAAGCTGTGACTATAAGCGGAAAAGTCCCTCCCATGAGCATGGTCGGCAATCCTATAAACAAAAATACGCAGGCAAGCTGGATAAACAGAGTTGCGATGATGGAATCCGAGGCAGGAAGCGCAAGAGCGATTTTTACCTTATGCTGGATAAGCAGATAGGTCATCGATAGATTAAGACAGCCTAAGATCAATTCTACTATTGCATAGAGAAAAAGCGAATCGGGTCTCGCCTTCTTAATCAATCTACCGAATAGATGGGCGCCGATGGCCAAAGAAAGCAAAAATACACTGAAGACGCAGCTCATTGCAAAGGCGGTAGAGCCTAAGATATTGGCAAAGACCCTGGTCCAGATGACCTCATATATAAGCGCGGCTAAGCCTGATAAAAAAGAGAAGACCCCTAACCATTGATAAGCAGAGATTGCTTTTAATCTTTGCTTCAATATCAATAAATCAGAAACCAGCACATCGCTATCAGGCATAAAAAACCTTTTTTAGTTTTTCAACTATTATAGCCAAAAGAAAAACCCCTTGCAATTGATTTATTTGCAAGGGGTTAAAATGGGCAATTCCACTTTTATATCTTTACTACATTGATGGCTTGCTCGCCTTTAGGGCCCTGCTGGACTTCAAACTCGACCTGCTGACCTTCTTCTAAAGACTTGTAACCTTCACCCTGAATCGCGCTATGATGCACAAAAACATCAGTACCTGACTCGGAAGTAATAAAGCCGTAACCTTTCTGGTTACTAAACCACTTCACTGTTCCCTTTGCCATTACTTACTACACCTCCTTCTTACTAAA
>JAFGHF010000032.1 GCA_016939375.1 Candidatus Omnitrophota bacterium
CAAACCCATTCATCACCTTATTCATCACTTTATTCAGCACCCTATTCAACACCCCCTTTCCTTCTTTTCTACTCCAAACTTAGCACATCCTCTGATCTAAATCTATGGCCTAGTTATGGTCTATTTATGGCTTCCTTTCACTACAACCATAGCATATGCTTAGCTACAATTCTATAGTGCATTTATAGTGTATTTATAGTGCCCGGGACACTATAATTTGGATTGGGACTAGATAAAGGCTTTTAAGAAGGGTTATTGGGGCATTGGGGGTAAGCTTATGGGGAAAGGCTACAAGCTTAATGTGGCGGAAAAAGATGTGTGGATACTACCGTGATCGAATGGATTGAGTTGTTAAAACTTATTAAATTTTCCACCCTGTTTTATTATATAAATGGTTAGAAGAATCTGGCAATATTTTTGGAGTTTGACCAGGAATAATTTTGAGAGTTTTTATGTAACTAGAAGGTTTCATTATAGATATTCCGTTTGTTTCGGAAGAAAGATGTTTAATAAAATCATTATCACAAGTTAACAAATAATTTAGATTACTTAGTTCAGCTTCAGCAAGAATTTGACAGTCTTCGTCACCTTCAAGATGCTTATTTTTAAGTACTTTTTTTCTTTTGTCTATGAGTGTAGAGTCAAGATTAAAAGGACCATCTATAAAAATAGCATAGGCAACTGTTTCGTGATTTTTTTTCTTCTTTGCGTCAGATATTCGTTTATATTGAGCTGAAACTGTAGGAACTAATATGTATGGTTTACCAACATACAGATACCCTTGAATAATAGCCTTATATTCCTTTGCAAGGACAGAATTGTTTTTAGTGAAATCATAGTTTGCATCACTTGCATTGATGAAATAGGTTAATATATTTGAATCTATTCCAACATTTTTCATTTTTCTAATGCCTCGAAACCGGTTTAAACCACTCTGTTATAGCCTTGTAGAAGCTCAAAGGCGAAATGAGAAGCACCAGGGTAAAGGCACAGGACAAAAAGGTGGTAAAACCTAGGGTAAATAGGTCCTGCGGGTCAGCCAAGCTATTGATCCTGGTAATCACATACCACACCCCCTCATCAAAGCCCTTATGAAGTAGCCCATAGTGCTGCCAGATGAGATAGCCCAGCGTCAAAATAAAGGCTATTCCAAAAAGGCGCCTCTCCCTCTTACTGTGCAGGAGTTTCTTCTTGGCCAGGGTAAATATCCCCTTGGGGATCCAATATAAGGGATTAGCTTTCACCAAGATGTCATATAGCCTCCAGGCATTCTCTCGGCCGATAAAGATACTCATTACAAAAATTGAGAACATGGCACAAAAGTAATAGTAAAAGGCAAACTTAATGATTTCCATGTGGTATCGCCTCCCTTTTACCTTCTTTTGCTCAACTTTCGTTTTAATTTCTTTTTAAAAGCTGTTAAGTCTTTCTTGACAGCTTTTAATTTGGCTAATTCTCTTTCTTCCCTGGCTAATGCCTTTTTTAACTTGCCTCTCAACTTGCCAAAGGCTTGTAAGTAATCTTCGTAAGTCTGTGGCTCCTTTTCCATAATATCATTCTCCTTAAAGCACAAAAACCCTCGCCTTTTCTGGCGAAGGTTTTACTTAACCCAGATTGCGAAGCAATCAGTCCAAAGGACCGATGTAAAATCATTTATGATTTTCAACATCGGGGTTATCCCTTTAGGGATTTTTAACGTCCGGGTTCCCCCTTCTAAACACGGGACCGATATTTAATTGTGTATATATTATACACCCAAACGCACGCTTTTGTCAAGTAAGGTTTCTTTGGATAAGCTGGTCATTCCTTGGCCCCAACCTTTTTAAGGATTTTTACTACTTCGCCATGCCCCGTCGTTGCCGCCCACCTCAAGGCTGTCCAACCCTTGTTGTCTTTGGCATTGACATCAGCGCCCTTGGATAGTAGTATCTCTACGGTTTCAGTATGCCCGTTTACCGCCGCGTTTTTCAAGGCTGTCCCACCACGTCTGGTTTTGGCATTGACATCAGCGCCCTTAGCCAGCAGTATCTCTACGGTTTCAGTATGCCCTTGATTCGCCGCCCACATCAAGGCTGTCAGGTCTTCTTCGTCTTTCGCATTCACATCAGCGCCCTTAGCCAATAAATCTTTCACAGTGGTAGTGTCGCCTTGTTTTGCCGCACGGCGTAGGTCTGAATTTAAATCCTGCGAATAGGCTGTGAATGGGACCAAGAGAACAAGTAACGCAATCCCGATTAGTATTTTTGCTCTCTGATACATTTTTTATCCTTCCTAAATCTCCTCACCCTTCATATAATTAAGCCCGGTAGGATTGTTAGGAGTAAGGCTTTCATCTTTTTTATCAAAGCCTAATTCACCTTTAGCGATTTTGACTTCAATGTCTTTTAAGGCGATCTCGGTAATCCGTTTTGATCTACCAAGATTTTTACGAAAACGCCTACCGTTTATACGGTAGTCAGCGAAGTAGGTTCCATTTCTTTAACGTAAGGTTGCCATTTTTATTCCTGTCTAAGCATGTCCTTGGCTTTAGAATTGGCAAGATAAAAATAATCAATAATGATTAAAGGAATACCCATAACAAAAAGTAATATTTCAAAATTATTGGGGAAAAGTGGCTCATGTAAAATTTTCTCTATTATATCTATTATAGATATATCTTCTTTTATATACCAAAAACAGTAACTTATCACGCGCACAAGCCACAAAGAAGCCACTAAAAAAGTTGCTATCATCATAACTCTTCTTGAATAAAATCTCTTTCTTATCATGCTTATTCCTAAGAAGGTATAGTAAATAGCCATTATTATTATCACAAGCCAAACAAACCACCAACCCTGAAGTAATAGTTCTATTGCAGAGTAACCATACCAATTAAGACTCCGATAAACAAACAAAAAGATTTTGTAGAATCCAATCAATAAAGTTGCTACAAATAACAGGTTAACTATTCCAAGACACAATATGCCAATTTGGGGTTTTCTATCCATCATTCCTCCTCAAATCTCTTCACCCTTCATATAATCAATTCTCTTAGGATTGTTAGGAGTAAGGATTTCATCTAACTTCTCCAAGTTTCTTCTTAGCAATAAATGCGCTTAAGCCCCCAAAGAGAAATCCTATGCCAATGGTAAAAAGAAATAGTTCAAAAACTTCAGAGGTTCTCCCAATCCACAAATAGAACTGTGCTGAACCAACAAAAATAACTCCAATTGCCACTAATGAACAGAAAAGCGGTCTTCTGATGCGAATCCCCTGTTTTATTGCAAATACAAAAAAGAAAATAGTTGTGCCAAAAAGCACTGCAAAACCCCATACCCCAGGAAAAAGTTCTGCAAAGTTACCAATAACAGAGGCAATAATAGCAGGTAACAATAACGGAACTCTTTGCTCAAGAAACTTTAAGTCATTCTTGTGTACAAGCGAACGATTAACTAGGTAAGCACTTACTAAACCAACTAAAACTAAGAATAAACCCAGTTTGAAGTTGAAAGCCTCTTCGTTTAATATTTGTATGACACCATTCCATGACATAATGTATATAGGTCTATGAATAATAATTTGCGGAATGTAATATGCCGGTATAGCAATAACTACCCATAATAGCGGATTCTGTTTTTTGTTTTTACCTGTAATATAAAACCAGATAGCAACTGCAATCGCAATGACCATGCTTGACATAATCTACCTCCTTTTATATTATTCCTTCTAAATCTCCTCACCCTTCGTATAATCAATTCTAACTGTTTTATCTTGTCTTCTTTTTTTGTTGCTCTTTAAGGTCCTCTTTAGCAATAAATACTCCTAGCCCCTCGCCGTGTAAATATATTGTAATGGAAAAAACAATAATTATGCAACCAAATAGAAATATTAACGGGCCAAAAATATATCTTAAAATGGTAAACTCTTTCCACCAACCCACTATTATGTCTAAATAACAAATAAGCGCACCAAAACCAACACCAACAATTGCAGGTAATAAATCAAACAGATAGCCAAGGACTAATTTAACTGAAGGAACCATTTTAATCATAACAGCTAACGCTCCAAAGACAAGCCACACAGCTAATATTGCTACTAAGTCACCTATATTATGGTGAAATTTTTCCCATGAAGTTAAGGTACCTTTCTCTATAAATATCTCTAATGTTTCGCCAAAATTTGCGTGTTGATTAACGAAGTTGTCATAACCTACTCCTTTTGGATAACGAAAAGTAGCTCTAACGCTTATGGGAACTTTTTCTTCTGCCAATTGAGCATTGTCTGGTATATCTATAGAAACGGGAGATATAGTAATCGCTGAGTTTTTACTAGAAGCATATGTACCACTAAAACCACCGGAAACACTTTTGCCCCATCTTTTACCAATGGGGCGACGAGCAGGCAACCACAAAAGTCCTTTTTGTTTCTGTTTATCGCTAAGAAGGGGTTCGATAGTAACAATACCGGCATGCTTTCCTTTTATTGAAAAGAATGCTGGTTCAAAACTGAAGCTTATCCATCCACCCTGCTTAAATATTCCCGATGAGCTTATTAGACCTTTCTTTGGTCCGTGGGCAGTTTTTGGTGCTAAAAAAAGCATGCATCCCCAAAAGAAAAGTATACCGATAATCAATAGAACCAACAAAGAAAATATAATACGTTGTTTGCCTGATTTAATCATTTTTATCTTCTATCCTTTACTAAATCTCCTCACCCTTCATATAATCAATTCTATTAATATATCAAATTAGTTCTTTTTTTTATACTGCTCTTTTGCCAATTTCTGGCATTGTAGATATTGATAAATCCCCCCTCCTAGACAACCATATATACAGCCTAGAATAAAAACGACGATCAATGCAATAAACATCAAAGGAAATAGTATTGCCAAAGCAAAGATAATATCCTGCTCCGCTCTATGATACAAAAATTCATAGGACATCATAGCATCTTCTGCTTTTGAAAATACTGTTCTAAAGCCCCAAAGAGTTGCCCAAAGTGCATAAACAGTTAAAATATATATAGCAATCTTTATCGCAATAGACAAATCTGGCCCAAATAACCAAGGTACTATTATAAGAGGAGACAATACAAAAGGTATTATCCAAAATGCCCTAATAACCTTTTTTGGGTCAGATGCCTCTTCAAATGCCCAAGTACTCTGCTGAGGTTTATCTGGTCTACGGATCTCTTTTGCCAATCTCAACTTTGTTCTTTCTCTGTTGGAAAAAGAATTGATATAATCTAATAACTCTTTTTTATTCTCTGACTTTTTTATTATCTTTGTTTCATCAAATACCGCATACATTCTTTTCATCTTATTACCATCTCCCTAAAAACAAAAAAACAACCCTCTTATCTTGAGAGTTGCCTTGAATTTGACCTATTTCCTACCCATTCCCACTCCTTTGTGGTAGGTGCTTATTCTATCACTCAAAGAGCAGCTTGACAAGGAAAAATGTGTAATTTATGTATGTATAAATTAGACAAGGAAAGTGTCCAAAAAGTGTCCACTCAAGGTTAAAAAAGGGGGTAATTCTCAGAAATTGATTAAGACAGGATTTTTTTGTAAGTTAAAATAAATTAAAACAGTTATGAAAAAAATAAAAAATATTAATTTTGTCGTCGGAGGCTGCCACAGTCAAGTGCTCTAACCAACTGAGCTACAGCCACCATTTCCATAAATTACGTTTTGAAATGGTGGTCCTGAGTCCCGCGAAGCGGAACGAAGGACCTAAGAACTTCATATACTACGCCTGAAATGGTGGTCCTGAGTCCCGCGAAGCGGAACGAAGGACCTAACCACTTTCAGCTATCAATTTTAACTTTCGTCCTTTTTTCCAGCCCTTAATTTCGGCTTCTCTCTTTAAGGCCGAGGACCTAGAAGGATGGACCTCATTATATATCAATTTGACAGGAATTCTGAATTTTGTAAATCTGCATCCTTGGCCGCGATTATGCTGTTTTATGCGCCTGTCTAAGTCGTTAGTGATGCCTGTATAGAACTTGCCGTCCTTGCATTCAACTATATATAATTGCCAATCCATATAAAAGGCCTATCGTACGTAACCTTAATCGTAATGCGCTATTATACCATATTTACGTAAGGCTGCAAGGGAAGATTTTTTTGGCCTAGATGAGCAAATTCAAGTCACTATTCTTTTTCGGTTGTCAGGTTATGCTTACAATTAACTTTTTTGAAAAATACACTTTTTACCCTGGGGCGAGTAAGATAGTAAATTGAAAGAATACATAGAACCCAGGATACAAGAGATGGGGCATCCAAAGTTTGTTTAAAAGAAGACTCGGCCATAATTACATTAATTTTATATAAGATCCATAAAACCATTAAACTGATGGTTGATATTCTGGCCCAATTTTTCAAAAACATCAGAAAAATACCTGTAATCATAGCCAAGATAGGGCCCACAAAAAGGCAACTGTAAATTAAATAAACAAAAGCCGGCACTGCTTCCTGCGAGGGATTATATGTCGGTGAGTTAGCCATATCTAATATCCACGCAAGCATCCAAAATGCTGGTATGCCGGGCCAAAGTAATAGTATAGAACCCATAATAATTATAAATACTCCCAAAAGCCTTATGACTATTATCTCTTTTTTCATTTTCACCCACTTATTCCGGCGCTTTTTCCAAATTAAACAATTTTTTGACACTATTACTATTAAGGAATCTCACCTGAAGGATACCGATTATAGCTATGCATAACCAGGGGACCGCTTCTGTAATCCAAAGAGAGGTATTGGCTAAAATATCTTTTATGGATAAAAGAATAAGGCCTACGATGAATGCGGATACAACTGTCCAAAACCAAAAAAGGATCTTCCGGGAACGTTCATTGCGTCTTAAGACACCGACACCAACAATGGCAGGAAGAAGCCCAAGAAAAGCTGAAATACAAAGACCTATGAAAGGGCCTATCTCTTTGTTTAATTCGCAGGAATATATTACGATCATCAGGCCCAACGTAAACAACCAAAGTTCGATTCCTATGCTGGTCAAAATTCCGAAGACGCCGATAACAGAAAGCAAAATATTATTAAGCTTATCTCTTTTCATCTTGCTCTCCTAGGTCTTATCACCTACAAAAATATTTATGATTTTAAGGGTTTCTTGGGGTTGGGTATACTACTCCTGAATAATCGTCGTACATCTCAACGCGAAAAGAATCAAAGGAAGGATATGGGGCCAACTGCTGCCGGGATAGCTCAGGTAGGACTATAATATTTATTCTTGAAGGCTGGGCATATCCTTGCCCTGAGAAGCCGGTTGTATCGCCAGAAAACACGGTACAGGCCTTTATTATCAAATAAATTGCCAATAATACTATTGGCAATAACCTCAAGAGTATACCTAGTTCTCGTTTAAGCTTATATGGAAGCAATCCTCTGTTTCTCCACCCCTGAGTTTTATCGATCAGGTACTTAATTAAGCTTCTGTTTACGCGCGTAAACTGCACTCCGGCCGAGAAACGTCCCCTTCCATATCCTCCTATGTATTTCAAATACTTCACCCTGCCCTTGCCCATCAAGGGCCTATCTAAAAAGGGAGTCATCACGGCGAATTTGACCTTGCTGCCGATCTCCAATTCTTCCAGCGAGCGCAGGCGAAAACCACCCAGGCCTATGTCGTCAATGCTGGCGTTTAATGGGCTGGTCTTGCGATCTGCCGTTTTAAGCTCTACCCCGCTTTTAAAGCTAAATCGCTTATATGTTCTTTTCTGTTGCATCTTAGAACCTATTTAACACATTTTACTTATTTCGTTTGCTAGGGCTTGGTGCAGTCGCAAAAAATGTAGTCGCCTGTTCTTTCTCAAATGCCTCCTGCAGAGGTATTGTCCAAATTGCGGTATCCCCACTTATTTCGCTAGCATTTGAATCGATTATTTCACCTGGCATATGCAAGACATATTTTATACGGCAATCTTTAAAAATGCAGTTTTTAAGTTCGGGGGATTCTTTTTTTTCGCTGTTCTCAATGTTTTTAGAGATTGCTTCTCCAATAACTCCTTTTACATCACTTGTAAAAATATATTTGATTACTTCTTCACTGGAGACAATATTGATCTGTTCCTCATTTTTATATATCTTTGTGATGTCATCAAACTCGAATTCTAAATATGCGTGCGTGTTACCATCTATATCTTCTTGTCGGTACTTTTTATTTTTTATTGCATCCTGGCAAAACGAATTGGACAAATCGCCTTCATCTATCTTCACTCTGAAAGCAGTGTTAGCAGTTGCTGCAATCAAAGTTTCTTTCAAGGCTCTGCCGATTTCCGAGTCACAGCCAGAAAACACCTCTTCTAAATAAGCGGCTGTAGCACATTTAGAGGTTTCTTTGTTGTTGTAAACGTGGATTTGCACTTTTCCTGACATGTCTTCATCCAGAAATGTCTCCTGCTCTAGGTTAATGCAACCACAAACCAGCGCTAAAGCTATTATAATGGACCCTAACAGATATCTTTTCACCCAGGACCCCTTTTTCAAGTCGCCTATTTCAAATATTTATTGACTAAAGCCAGCAGTTGCTTTGAATCAAAAGGTTTTACCAGATAATCCTTTATGCCTTCTAGGGTAAAGAGGTCTTCCATTTCCGCTTTGCCGGTAAGAATAATGACGGGGATATCCTTGATCGACTGGTCGTATTTCTTTCTCTTGACAAAGGTATAGCCGTCCATTTTAGGCATCAAAATATCCAAGATAATCAAATCCGGCTTTTGGGCCGCAGCCAATTCATATCCGGCCGCCCCATCAAAGGCGGTAATGACGTCGTATCCGCTTGTCATCAATAATGTCTTTACCACATCTACTATATCGGCTGCGTCGTCCACTACCAATATCTTCTTTTGACTTTTTTTATCCATAAAGTCTCCTTTTGGATTGATCTTTTAAATTAAACGGCTATTCTACTACTTCAGCCAATATCTCATCTTCGTCCATAACCTTAAGTTTGATCTTGACGTCCTGTACATAGACAAACGCTGTCTTTCTGGGCAAGCTTTGAAAAGGGTATAATGTTTCTGTGGATACTGAGCGGACATCTTTTCTTATCGCATCATCGTTGTCTGTATGGGCCGAGTTTACTTCCAATATTATATTGTTGTCTTTAATCCCTTTAAACACGTAATAATCACGGACAGACAAAGGCACTACTTTGTGATGGACAAAAACCACCTCTCCTTGTTTTATGGGAAAAGTATACACTAAAAGTGTATCTCCGCCCTCCAATTCAACTTTGCACTGATTGGAATCATAGACAAGGTTGTAACCGGCAAAGGAGCTAAAAGGCACAAGAAGCATAAGGACAAACAAAAATATCATGGTCTTATTCATTTCATTCACTCCGATTCTAAGGCTTCTGCAGCTGCCTCTTCCGCTTCTTCAGCCGCCTCAGCGGCTTTTTTTGCCGCTTTCTCTGCCTCTTCAGCCAGGTCAACGGATTCTTCAGCGTCTTCTAATGCTTTTTCCGCGTCCCTTAACGCCTCTTCCGCTTCTTCTAAATCTTCTGCTTTCTTCTCTGCCCTGCGCGCTTTCCTTTCTGCCCGCTCTGCCGCCTCAAGGGCGTCTTCGTCACCTGCTTCTTCAGCTATCTCTTGTGCCTCTCTTGCCTTTCTTCTTGCCCTTTTGGCTTTTCTTTTTACTTCGTCTTCATCTGCCCGGACACTTTTGAATGCCTTTTCAGATTCAGAAAAATAATCCTTTTGCTGAGAAAATGCCATGTTTACTGAACCCAGAAAAAAAATTACGATTAAAAAAGCTAACCCTTTTCTTAGCATGATTACCTCCTGCGGTCCTTTGCTACCCGGTCAAATAGCGCGGCTAAACCTCATTGCCAGCACCAGAAGCCTGCCAAACGTCCATAAGCGCTTTATAAAAACTCTCTCCCAGATTAAAAGGGGCGATTTCGATTTTAAATGGTATCCCGGTTTTGCTTTTGATCTCTATAATATCACCGAGCATGCTTTCTTGGCGGTGTTGGATATCAGCGATGTCTTCGATGGCAATAGATGTCGTGCGGTCATTCTTATGGTACAGGACACGTTCTGTGGTCAAGATAGCTGCTTCCGAGCCGTTCAGCGTTATAGTCGCGTCATAATAGGCCACCAATTCTTCACTGTCACTAAGAAGCTCATGTTCTTCTATATATTCCAAGGCATAAGCATCCATCTCATTGGCCAGTTTGACCCCTCCGCCGCTTCCCGGCAAAGTCATACTCCAAATTATAAAGCCTAAAACAGCAACTCCTATAACTATGCCGATGATTTGAAGGGCCGACATTCCTGAACATCTTTTTATATTAACCATTTTTTCCCTCATATTCAGCCTAAGACCTTTTTTTCTTTCTCTTCAGCGCCTTGTCCATACGCTCCGCGGCCTGCCTGGGTGTCTTTCCCTCAGTCAAATGGGAACAACAAACAGCAGCATACCCTCGTCTATTCTTTATCTTAAAGATACGTACGGTTTTTTTGCTGGCCCTCATCTTTTGTCTCCTATTTTACATATGCTTTTATGATTTTTTGCTCCTCAATAGGGCGGCTGGCTTCCCCTGTAGGTACATTCTCTATTTTTTTCACGACATCATATCCAGAGACTACCTCGCCAAAGATAGTGTGTTTCATATTAAGCCATGGTGTTTTGACGACTGTAATGAAAAACTGGCTGCCGTTAGTGTTTGGGCCGGAGTTTGCCATCGCCAGAAGGCCGGGCCTATCGAATTCTACATCGCTTGTTACCTCATCTCTAAAAGGCCTACCCCAGATGGATTCCCCGCCTCTTCCTGTTCCGCTGGGGTCTCCCCCTTGGATCATGAAATTTTTGATCACTCTGTGAAAAATAACGCCATCATAATATCCCTTATCGACCAAACCCACGAAATTCTCACAGGTTTTGGGCGCTACATCAGGCATCAGCTTCAGTTCTATTATGCCCTGATTTGTCTCCAAGACAACGATTATATCCGCTGCCTGGGCCTCGTCAAAACCAAAGAACATTCCCAAAAAAGCCAAAACTAAAATACCGTTTATCATCTACCCTCCCATCATATTTTTGATTCTCTGAAAATTAAATTTTGTGGCCTCCCAAAGGCTGTGAAAATACTCAACCGCCTCAGGGTCCCTGGCCTTAACAGACCAAACGTGCTCGCCATAACCTGCCTGGGCAAGGACATAACGGCCAAACGCAAATTGGCCTATTGCAGTAATACCCGTGGCAAACTGTCCCAGGCCAAAATAGATGCCTAAGGCAAACTGAGCTATGGCGACTGTGCTGGCTATGAACTGTCCGAATCCGAATGCAATACCAATACCGAACTGTGCAAATGTTACTAGCCCTATGGCGAACTGGCCAATCGCTATTATTCCTTTGGCCACCAGCAATCTACCGGTCTTTTTATTGCGTCCAAAGGCGATATGTATCAATGGCAATCCAAAGAGTTCGCTTTTGCTTCTCCATTCAAAACCACGCCACTGCCGCATATAAGGATGGGCCATAGCATCATCTTTTTTAATCGGATGGCCACAGCGGGGACATGACAGCGCTTGGTCGCTTATGCTCCCTCCGCATTCCGGGCAGGCGATAAGTGCCATACTTACATCCTCCTATGCTGAGCCAGCTGTAAAAAGCGCGAATAGTTTCACGCCCAAGCTATCTTTAAACAGCTGCTTTTCTTCTTCAAACAACTTATCCTGCTGCAAATATAAGCTATGCTGCTTTTCATCTTTAATAATGTCGTCATACATCTGTTTATACTCTGGATCATCCTGATCGCGCGCTAACTTATAAAACTCTATGGCCGATACTTCTGATTCTTTCGCTGCCTTGGCCGCGGAACTCAGGGAAAAACCATTTTCCTTAAGAGGGACGTCCATCTTTGTCAAATCCGGTTCGTATGTTTCTCCGGTCAGACCTGTTAAGCGCTCTTGCAATAAATCCTTGTGCTTCGTCGCCTCTTCTTGGGCAAACCTATTAAAAGTCTTTTTTATATAGCCATTCTCCACATGTTCAGCGATATATTTATAGAAACTGCCGGTGATCTTTTCTGAACGTATTGCCTCTTTGAGATTATGGACTAAGTCTGCTTTTGTCTGCCCCTGCGGCATTGTACCTCCTTTTTAAGCCAACAACTGCCGTTATTAAACTGTTTTTAACTACTTCTTTGACTCCCTAAGAATGAATTTGACTCCCATGACGATGAACAGCGCGCAGATCACAATGGCGGTAATGGATTTAGGGCCGGTTATATCGTTTACAGGCTTTTGCATAAGGATGTCATAAGTACCTACAAATACAGCCCCAAAAACGCCCGTCAACAGCAATACAATCCCCTGTAGCCTTACTCCAAGTTTCACGCCATCCTCCTTTCAAGAAAATTCAGCCATGTAAACACTATTTATCTTTATTGGGCACATCGATGACTATGTCGCCACTGCCGCGCACAGGCCCCACCTGCCCTTTACCTCCAACACGCATAGTCTCACAACCGCACAGGCATATACAGATGCCAACGAAAGAAAATAGAACTATAACTTTTTCTGACAATTTTGCTGCATACATCCTATTCTCTCAGCCTCTGGCCTTCCTCTTGTACGGGCGCCTCTTCTGTCTTGAGCTGCTCTATCTCCTCTTTTAGGCGCGCAACCTCTTCTTTTAAGGCCTCTTCTTTGGCCTCCAGTGCCGCAAACCGTTCTTCCATCTCTAGAAATCTACGGCCCACGTACTCACCTATCCCCTCGACTTCTACTTTACTACCCTTATCTTCGTATTTTGTGCCTTTAGGCACTATTACCCTGACAGTCCCGATCTGCAATAACTCCATCCCCGGGCCAATCTTTATTTTCTCATCATCCGCCCCTGCCATAGCCAAAGGGCAAAACAGGCTAACGACCAAAATGCAAAATATAGTCTTCTTCATCCGTCATTCTCCCAACTAAAAGAGGCGACTCATTTAGAGCCGCCTCTTTTAAAACGTTTATTTCTTTACGCTTTCTAAGATGTAGACCAAGAGCAATAGGGCCAGGGAACAAAAAAATCCTTTTGCCAGGATATACCATGATAGGGCGTCATTTGAAAACTCCTTGTCAAAGACATCGTTTCCCAACAAAAAAGAATAAATGCATATCAATAATACTATTATGGCAACAAATGAAACAAAACGTTTAAACTTTTTCATAGTCACCCCCGTTTTCAAAGAAACACTTGGCGTCCCCGGAGTGATTCGAACACTCGACCCTCTGCTTAGAAGGCAGATGCTCTATCCGACTGAGCTACGGGGACTTTGCCTATTAAAGTGTTTTTCAAAGATTGAATTTACTTCACCTTTGGTCGGGGCGCTGGGATTTGAACCCAGGACCTCTTGCTCCCAAAGCAAGCGCGCTAATCCAAGCTGCGCCACGCCCCGTTCTAAATTACTGCAAAACTCTGCGATACAGTTATCACTTTAGCTATAAATCCAACCGTGGAACAGCACAAGCAACGGGAATTAGTAATTTGGAACGGGGCACGCCCCAGCAATCCAAATTACTGCGTAGTCAAGTTAATTTTGTATTATAGCCTAATATTACACATATGTCCAGCAAATTAAAAGCTGCCAGTTTTTGGCAGCTATCTCTCTGCTAGTATTGAAGTTATAGATTTTTTATAGCGCTTTTACCCGCCTACGACATTTACAGGTTTGCCCTTTATAAAACTGTTGATATTGTAGACCGTGGTATCCAATATTCTCTTTAGCGCCTCTTTTGAGTAAAAGGCGGTGTGCGGGGTAAAAATGACGTTTTCTCTTTGCAAGAGAAAACAATTCCTTAAGGTCAACTGCAATTTTTCAGGATTATATAAGTCTTTCTTTTTTCGAGCCAGAAGCTGCTTTTCTTCCAATATAATATCTTCACCCTCTAAAACGTCCAACCCGGCACCGGCCAGTATGTTCTGATCCAGCGCTTTAGTCAAGGCATTTGTGTCCACCAGGCTACCGCGGGCCGTGTTAATAAGTATTGCTCCCTTTTTGATCATATTGATATTATTCTCATTGATGAGATGATGAGTATGTTTGTTGTAAGGGGCGTGTAATGATAGGATGTCGGAATCTTTCAAGATAGTCTGAAAATCCACATAGTTAAACCCTAATACCTCCGCTAAAAATTGGTTAGGGTTAGGGTCAAAGGCCAAAACATGCATACTGAAGCCGACGGCCATTTTGATCACTCTTAAGCCTATATGGCCTGTGCCCACCACCCCGATAGTCTTGCCTTTAAGGTCAAAGCCTATTAAATCCTTGATCGAGAAATCGCCTTCGCTCACTCTAAAATGGGCTTTTTTGAGATTGCGCGCAATAGACAAAATAAGAGCGAAGGTATGCTCGGCAACGGTATTCTCGCCATAGGTGGGAACATTAGAAACCGCGATACCTTTTGAGCGGGCATATTCGACATCAATATGGTCGAAACCTGTTGAGCGGGTAGTGATGAACTTCAGCCTTGGCATCGAATCGATGACTTCCCTGCTGATCTTGGAATTGATAAAAGTAGAAAGGATGGTGGTCTCGTTTATTTTATCCAATAACAAGTCAGCGGTCTCTGGATAATCCCTTACATCGCTAGAGCCATCCAACGACCCCTTAAGATATTCGGCCTCCCAAGGCTCCTCTATGTCTACAAAAGATATTATTTCTTTCATATACCTTGCTTCTCGATCTCCTCTTTTATTATCTGGTCGATGTATTTATCGGCTTCCGGCATATCATCAAAAATATCTATCATAGGCAGGATCTTCATGGCATCAAATACTTTTTTAATCTGTGGCTGGAGATCGATCATGGCAAAATTTGCGTCCAACTTCTGCAATTCCTTTTTGGCCCACATTATCACCCGGATGCCGATACTGCTGATATAGTCCACCGCCGACATATCCACCACCACAGCCTTTGTGCTCTCATTAATGATCTCTTTAAGCTCCTCCTCGAGCTGCTGATATGAGTCAACGTCAATCGAGCCTTTTAAGACTACTGCATATACATAATTCTTTTTCTTGACGACTTGGATATTTAAAGACATCCGCACCTCCCTCGGTTTTTAAGTAATCATTAATTACACAATTTATTTATGGCGGTTTATTATACCTTAAGGCGGGACATTGTGTCTATAAAAAAATGGTGGTTTAGGGGTTTTTCTTTTTTATATTGCCTATTTTCTCCTGGAGGGTGCCCATAGGACAAATGGCACACCAGCTTCTGTGTTTTATAGATACACCTAAGAGGACCGAAATAATCGTAGTCAAAAGACACATGGAAACGAACACAGAGCCTATTAAGATAAGATCCCCTCCAGTGCTTAAAATGCGATATGTCAGAAACCCGAGGAACAAAATAAATACAGACCAACGAAACCATGCTTTTAAGAAAATTTTGGGCAAGGGCCTTTTTAGGCTGATTTTTGATAATATAATATCTAAAAATGCCCCTCTGGGACAAAGATTCCAGCACCAGAATCTGGATTTAAAAAGTGATAAGACCAGAAAAAAGGCCATCATCGCCACTACCAGATAGCCTAAGACAGGAATAAATAGTCCGCCTATCAAAATAATAGGTAAAAACCAGACCATTATCAGTTGTGTTTTTTTGTATTTCATAAAAGTTATTGTAGCTGACGCCACAGGACAATCTTATTGACCCATATAGGATCGGCATTAATCATGCCTGGGGGAAGGTTTTCTGTTACTGAAGGGACCTGATAAATACTGGGCACCTGTGAACCCATGTCAAAATAGTTAGAGATAAAAGCACCCGCTACATTTGTTTGTTTTGCGCAAGTGATCTTATCCTGGGCATAAAAAAGACCCATCACATCCATTCCGGCCATATCCAGAAAGTTAATAGTCTTAGGTGTCATCACGCCCAAGATATTTGTAGGGAAAGAATTGTTGCCGGGAGTATATAAATTGACGTTGATATTGACATCTTCTGTCGCTAGGATTGAGCCCTGTCCGGTATAGGTAATTGTTTTGTCGTTTCCAAGCTTTTTAATTCCTAGGCCACCACCGTCAATGTAGACTATGCCGCTTATGGTCATGTTTCCCGCGCCATCCATGCTGATGCTGCCGTCGGCATCGGCATAATTAAAAACTGAATTGGGGGTAATGTTTTCCAGTTCGGTGATCTGCGCCGGGTCATTAATCACCAAGGCATTGGCTTTCAGAAATTCCTGGTAGCTGGCAAATGTGCCATAGGGATCACTTAAATGCAGAAAGCTTATTTCATCTCCCAGGTCATACAGATTATATTTTCCATTATCAGAATAAACATTGTTGTCACCTTGGTTTCCTCCGTAGCCATCGGATATATAGACTCCTTCCATCGTCTCTTTGAAGGCATCGCCTGAACTATCTGCTTCCCCGATCTGCGAGGCACCGCTCAAGCCGGCCTTGCCCTGCTTTATGCGCACCTCTGCATCTAAATACTCGACCATCTCTCCATTAAACATCCGGGTAGGACAAGGCGGGACTTTGTTGACCAGGTCCGCATCCATAGTCTTATAATTATTGGCTATGCTGGGGCCTCCAACCAGATTTATAGCAAAATCAGTATCAAGGAGCCCATCGCCTAAAATATGTATTGATCCTCCAATCTCAACATTACCGCTTATTAACGCACCTGCCTGGCCAGACCCGCCAAAGACCACATTATTCCAAGGGGCCTCATCTACAATTTTAAGATAGGTTTCAATTATTTTCGTAATATCACCTACTGTGCCTGTAGAGCGCACCCAAATCTCATCATCCATTCCCGTAACGTTCCTTAATTCCACTGTATAAGTACCGTTAAATAGATCGTCTCCCAGCTGGGCGGGCCCGAGAAATGTATAATAGGCTACGGTGTTGGGGCCACAAATAACCGTATCGATGGTACCATCTCTCCATGAGGGACTAGCGCCACCGCTTTCGAAATCCATCCTTAATCGGTATAGGGCCAGCTCCAGGCCTGCCTCAGCGATACTAAAAGCCTGATTGCTCTTTTTATGCCTCTCCGCTAGCCTTGATTCTGCAAGGCTACGTATCGCGAAGGCGGCTCCTAAGACTAACAATACCGCTACAACCATATAGGTGACTATTAGGGCAGTGCCTTTTTTGTTTCGTATATTCATTACTATCATCTCCCGCCAAAGACCTAGTTTCTTAGTTTAAGCTCAAAAGTAAGGGTATCGCTAATCGGGTGTCCGGCAGCGGTTTTTTGCCCCTGCAAGTCAAATTCTAAAATTCCCGGACTCGATTTATACCTTCTTACCTGAAAAGATACTATGTTGTTGGCCAAAACCTGCTGATCATTAGGGACTATTCTTAGAAGTTGGGTGTTGTTCAATCCCCCTAATGTATACTGTATAGGCGTAGTCAAATCCCAGGTTATATATCCGCCAACCACTCCTCCGGGCTTATAGAAAGTAATATCAGTCTGCCAGCTATCGTCACCTGTGTCATTAGGAGGAACATCAACAATAGAATTACTTCCCGCCTCCCGTAATTCTCTCATTATCCAGTCAGCGGCCCTACGCAAATCCTGTTGCAATTCAATATGTGCTCCGCCCATATACCAAGATGCTTTACCTGTAATCAAAACGCCTAAGACAACGCTGATTATAAGCGTAAATACCGCAAAAATTAGCATGACTTCGATCATGGAAAATCCGCGTTTTTTCCTTATCATCATAATTACCTTTTTGAAATATAGCTGACTATAGCAGCCGGCGAATCCAATCTATTATTACCATTTACATCCTCAGGGCCATCGATGCTCCCATTGAAATTGTCATCTTCGCCTATTAAGTGATTGCCCCCTCCGCGATAGCTTACCACTATATCCACCTGCAAGACTTCCGGATTGCCGCCAACAGGGGTAAGATATATCTTGCCCATGCCGTCTAATTGCGACAGATTAAAGGTATCACCGGGATTTGCCGAGGGCGCATAGTCGATTGCCAAGCGGTCAAAATTGTAATATCTCATCTCTTCCAGCTTTACCTGGGCATCGTTGACGGCAAAGCTTAAGTTCCGGGCCGTTTGGGCAAGCTGGGAACAATACATAAATAGCCTTAAAAATCCCAATAAAGCGACTACCAGTATACCGACTGTAATCATGACTTCGATCATAGTCAGCCCCTGAACAGCCCTTTTACTGTCTATTTTGCTTTTCTGCAACATTCGGCATTCCTCAAAAACTGTAAAAAAAGTTTACAATATTATCCGTCCACAAGTATAAGTATGCCATAAAATTCCGCTTCGTGTAAGCGATATTCTTAACATTTAAGCCGCTTTTTTTGCCAATCTTCTTTGCAAAAATTCCCGGAATTCCTGAGGATATTCCATTTTTGCCCTGCCGGCAGTGCACTTTTCAATACTTTCCACCATTTCAGGGATCCGCTGGTACGGTATAGCAACCAACATTTTATCCCTCTCAACATTGCAAAGTTTACGGGCGGTATAATCATAAAATGAAATATTGGCCTGACCGCTTAATATTGGGTACATCACAGCCATCCTGCAGGTCGGCCCGCCTATCTTGATCTTCGGCATCACCCCGTCTATAAATGTGAGCAAAGTAAGCAACCGGCAGGCTTCTTGAGGGTTGCAGACAAACATCACTATTTGGGGTTTATCCTTACAACTCTCCAATGGGCATAAAAGGAAATGCGAATCGGAGTTGTCAGGGACATCTTCTATTTGCGACATCAGAGTATCTAAAGCTTCGTAGGATGAAAACAGCTTTTCCCCTTCAACCACGAACTTGCGCACCATCTGCATGATTTTTGAGCCTTCTTGTAGCTTATGAAAGCCCAAATGCCAGGCCGCGCCGAAACATGCATTATTATCTTTATTAATTTTGATAGTTTTTCCTTTTGCTGCTTCTAGAAATGCCTTGCATATGCGTATCTTGTCCTGGTTATCCACAGGCTGGCTTTGAATAATGCTTATCCCCACGGGAAGCATTTCCAATTTCAGCACCTCTTTCAAAGCCAAGGCATCTTTCTGCCATTGTTTCTCTTGAGCACAAATATGTTCTTCTGCCATTATTATTTCACTCCTATACCGCCTCTATGGTTGAAGGTGGTTTCTTGGTTATGTTGTAGGTAACACTGACTACGCCCGGCACTTCCTTTGTTATCCTCTCAGCCAAGGGCTCTAGGATTTCGTAGGGAAGTTTTGTGGGGGCCGCTATTTTGGCATCAGTACTTTCCCAACATCTTACCTCTATTTGCAATCCAAAATCCCTCTTGCCCTCTCTTATACCGGTAACCCTATCCTCATGCAGAATGGCCAAGTATTGAAAGGCCCCCGTCTCTGACAACTGCTCTTCCACGATCTGCGTGGCGATCTTGATAATCTCGATTCTTTCCGGAGTAATCTCACCTATGACGCGTGTGGCTAGGGCCGGCCCGGGAAAAGGCGGCCTGCTGTATATTTCCTCCGGAAGGCCTAGCGCCTTGGCAATCTCTCTTACTCCGCTTTTTCTTAGCTCTATCAGCGGCTCTATCACTTTATAGCCGTATTGTTCTTCTGTATTAATCCCTAACTGCTCCAATATATTATGCTGTCTCTTTATGCCTGCGACTGTCTCCTCTACATCAGTGTAATTTGTGCCCTGAAGCAGGTATTTTGCGCCGCTATCCTTGACTAAGCGGCCAAAGACCTCTTTATAAAAAGCGCGGGTGATGGCCTCTCTTTTTTCCTCAGGATCGGTTAAGCCCTGCAACTCCCTAAAAAAATCCTTTCTGGCATCTACTATTTCTACAGCCACACCCATGTTTTTAAATATCGAGGCGATCCTCTGCGGTTCTCCTTTACGCATCAACCCGTGGTCGATAAAATAAGTCTTCAGCCTATCGCCCAAGGCTTTATGGCCCAACATGGTGACTCCCGATGAATCCACTCCTCCGGAAAGTGCGTTTACCGCCAGACCGTCGCCCACGTTAGATGCGATCTCCTTTGTTTTATTTTCAATGAATTGTTGGATGTCCAGATCTTCCAACTTGATCTCTTTGATGTCCATTACTTCCTCCTTCTAGCCGCCTTTTTAATTTAGGTTTTTGAATTATGGTTTTTCTTATCAGATAGGTCTTCTTCAGGCACTGGCGTTAGTGGTTCCGGCGTATCTCCCAAACCCCGTAGCTGCACTTTTTTGCTACTGCGGAACCAGATGACATAATCCCGGTCCTTTTCCTTATTATTTATAAGGTGGTGGGCTGCGTCTATCATGCACTTGGCCGTAAACTCGACTATGGGATCGGGCACCCCTGTCTTATCCTTGGACTGGCAAGTCATATCGCATTGGTCATTCACATAATCAATGGCCACAAAACGGGGTTGACCGAATTTTTTATCGATCGCTATCTCAGTAGAAAACCAGACCATGGGGACGATGTCCGCTATCCTGGCTACTATTTTTGCTAAGGGAGATAAGTGGTGCTCCCTGAATTCTTCCTCTGTAATATGCTCATAAAGGCATGTACGGTCGTCCCACCAGCAAGGTATAATTGTATCGAAAACATGAAAAACCCTAAACCAGGCTCTTTTCCCCTTTAATTCAATAGGCTTGATCCTTTCCTGTAACAGAAAGTTATCGCCAGGGTCAAAATTACGGGCCTGGGCGATCTCCCTGATCGAACCATGGGCCTGCTCTATTACTCCCTGGCGGGCATAGCCGCATGCCGGTTTGATCACGAAAGGTACGCCTAAGCTTTGTTTCTCCTCATCGCTCAATTTAAATGTATTGGGCTCCCAGTTACGCACAATCACCGAATACGGAGTATTGATCCCGGCGTTTATCAACTCATAGTGCATCACCGATTTATCTGTGGCCAGCCGCGCGCGGTCGGGGTCGTTTATTATCACTCCGCCGGCATCTTTAACCGCGTAGCAGACCTTGGCGTAGGGGTCTTTCTCTTCATTGTAGCTTGCCGAGGTATCCAAAAGAAACTTTATCTTTAATTCCCTGCTTATCACTTTCCTGATCACGTCTTTGACGTTTTCATCGCTGATCCAAAGAAAAGTCAAGCCCCTCTTATTGCAAGAGCCTTTCAAGCTGTTAATAAAATCCTCTTTTATTTTCTCACTCCAATTGAGACCGAAATCATATTCTCTCATTTTTAAGCACCTTAGAAATCAAAATCGTACGAAGAAATCACTGAATGGGTCCTGAAAATGCCTGCCCATTTTTTTAAAACGGTAACTGATAACAGTAAGCAAAGCTCCAATAAAAATAAGTAATGTCGCCACTATTATCGACAAAAGCGGCGGATATAGGGCGATCATAAATCCGGCAATAATCAATAAAATGCCTAAAACCATCTTTTCCTCCCCTTTTTGTTCGATATGATTATACTATCTTTTATGCCGACTTTGCAAAATATTTTTTTAATCCCAGATACCCGGAATCAAATGGCCACAATACTTACACCTACCGTCTTCAACACTATTGTCCAATACCGAAAAATGCATCCGCTTGATAATTACCTTCCCGCATTTGGGACAAAAAGTCGAGTTATATCTGTGGCCGGGGACGTTGCCTATGGTCACGTAATTCAAGCCTGTTTCGCAGGCAATAGCATAGGCTTTTTCCAAAATGTTTATTGGCGTAGGCGGCAGATCGGTCAAGCGGTATGACGGCGAAAAACGGGAGAAATGTATTGGCACGTCGGGCCCCAAATTTTCTTTTATCCACTGGCACATCCTTTTAATATTCCGCGGGTCATCGTTTAGCGAAGGGATAACCAAATTGACCAGCTCAAGCCAGACCCCTTTTTCCTTTATGATCTTCAGGCTCTCAAGCACGGGCTGCAACTGCGCAAAGCAGACATTGCCATAAAATTCTTCGCTAAAACCCTTCAAATCTATTGTGACTGCGTCGGTGTATTTTAGCAGCTCCCTTAGAGGCTCAGGGTTGAGGGTCCCATTAGAATGCCAGAGGATTTTAAGCCCCTGGGCCTTGGCCAATTTGGCCACGTCATAGACATATTCATAAAAAGAGATGGGGTCATTGTAAGTAAAAGATATGGTTGGAATATTTCTCTCCTTGGCCATCTTGACCACTTGCTCGGGAGGCAAATTATAACAATAGCTCATCTCTTCTAAGGGTCGCTGCGAAAGGGTCCAGTTGTGACAAAAACAGCAGCGAAAATTACATCCGGCTGTGCCCAGGCATAGAATCTTGCTGCCGGGCAACATATGCAGTTGCGGTTCTTTTTCTATCGGGTCGATATGCACCGCCGAGGGCCGGGAATGGACAATATTGAAAAGGAGGCCTTTTCTGTTTTCCCTGTTCCTGCAAATTCCCCTTTGCCCCTCTTTGATAAGGCAATTGCGGAAACAAAGATTGCATTGCACCTGATTATTTTCTAACCGTTGATAAAACATCGCCTCGCGCAAAGTGGGTGATGCGCCGGTTAGCGCTGTCACGGGATTCTGTACCCGCGCAGGCCCTTTTTTGAAAGATATCAATAGCAATGACATCGATGTTACAAAAATTAAGCAAGCTATGATGACTGCGTACTTTCTCATGGCATTTTTATAAAATTGATGAAACTAGGGATGGGATAGGTTTAGGGATGAAATCTCTATCTACACATACGACTTTTGTCTGGCACTGTACAAGCAAAGCCTCATTTCTTTTTATTTCTTGGTAAAAATACATCGAAGCAGCCTTAATTTTCTCAATATGCGTAGCGATTAAAAGCTTATCCCCGTATCGAGCGGGGCTTTTGTACTTTATTTCTAGACCAGCTACCACAAAAAATGTTCCGGCTGCGCTAAGCTCATTTAGGACTATGCCCTTCTTCGCAAAATACTCAGTCCTCGCCTCTTCAAAATATTTTAAGTAATTGGCGTAATAGACTACGCCACCACAATCGGTATCATGGTAATATATCTTCTTCTCCAATACGGACTTTTCCATCTTATCAAATTTTGTGCGCTATGATCTCTGCCAAAACTACTATGTCTTCTGTGCAAAAGACCTCATTTATGTTCTTATCAAAAAGCACATTGGCTTCCGGGCCAAACTCCTCATCGCCGCGCCAAAATGTTATCAAAGTCTGCACCTCTTGCATTGCCTCCAAAACCACGCTGATATCAGCGAGCTTTTCGCTCCTGCAAGGGAAGCGCTGATTGAGCTCTAAGAGGGCTTCGGGGTTATCCTTATATTTCCTGAGTATGGTTTCCAGGACCCTTTTTTTGTAGGTAGGGTAATAAGCCTGCCCTCCGGGCAACTCCTTAAAGGAAATCCACACACCTTGCATCGGCGACAACCCTTTAATCTTTTGGCACAGGTAGTGCAAGATCAGAATACTGTAATGATCCTTGGCTAATGAATTACAGGAAACCGACAGAACGCGCTTCTCCTTCAAGTCGATAGCATAATCGTCATCCATAAAACGTATTTTAAAATTATTATCTTCTGTGAGCGCTTTTAGTTCAGCCCACGCTTTGGATAAAGCAGCTGCGTATGCCATTAAAGTTCCTTTTACATGCTCAGATACTTGCGGGAAAGGCCGATCACGAAAATAGGTATGATTAAAAGCCCTGAAAAGGCCTCTATCGTCGCTACTAATTTATTAAGGCCTAAAGGCGTAAAGTCTCCATATCCTACTGTGGTAAAGGTAATCACGCTAAAATATAAGGACTCCCAAAAACTGGGTTGAAAAAGCTGGCCATCCTTTATCAGGTGCCCCGTACTATAAAATATGGCTGCTAAGATTATCACAAAAATCCCCGAATAGATAGTCCTTGCCGGGCGTTCACCGTGGCCCCAGACAAGAAAAGAAAAAGTTAACCCCAGCCAGGTAAAAATCCTCTTCAGTGCCCCCTTTATGCCTTTTTCCTCTTTACTTTTCGTTATTGCCTTTATCTTTTTAGGGTTAAGTAGACGGTAGGTGAGAAATTTTCTATAACACTCTTTGAACTTATAAAAACATTCCGAAAAATTGATCAGCTCCCTGTCCCGTTCATAATTGATGGCAGCGTATTTGTAAAGTAACGAGGCGTATTCTAAGTCCCCGGTCTTTGTCGCCTCCAAAGCGGCCTGTTCATAAGCCTTGGCTGCACTATAAAATATCTTTTCCCCTGACTTTTTGCTCCAGCAACTCGCCGCCGAGGCAAAACACAATGCCGCCTGCTTGTGCTTATTCTGGCCTTTATAAGCATTGGCGGCCCGTTTGTAAAAAGTAAAGGCCTCGCTATATTTCTCTTCAACCAAAAAGTCACAGGCCTTTTCCTCTAAGACTTTGGGGTCTTTTTCCATTTTGACTTGCGCCTATCCTTTCCTGTCAGGAAATTGGCTCTTGAAATATTCGTGACATCGCTTGCATAAGCCGTCTTGCTCTACCCACCCGGGTTTCTTGATCTTTATCTGCTCAATAACATGTTCATCGCTGTGAGAAAGAATCAGTTTTAGATCATAAGGCATGATCTTATTGCACACGGGACACTGAAAATCCATTTTAACCTCCACTAAATAAGCTGGGCATGATAGCTTTTATTACGCCGATTTTGTTCTTAAAGGAAAATGAACGATATGCGCACATAAGATAATGAAATATAGTGGGAAAATACCCCCTAAAACTTATACCTAAGATTATACCACAAGCCCTATTGTTGGCCATGGGGATTATATATCCTAAATCTTTTGGACGAAACTCTCTAAGCGGCAACCCGTTGGCCAGATTGATTATATTGTTTGCCGCTATTTCGGCTTGGGCTATGGAAAACTGAACTGCCATCCTTAAAGGCGCTCCGGCATGAGAAAACTCTGCCGTATCTCCGGCCGCAAAAGAGCTATCGTTGACTCTTAAAAAAGGGTCGACTTTTATTCTGCCTTGTTTTGTTTTATCTGCGTTTAAATTAAAGACAAAGTCAGCGGTTCTTACGCCCGCCGTCCAGATTAACATTGCCTTTTCTAGACGCTGACCGTTGGAAAGCTGAACCTCTCCGGCTTGAGCCTTTTCTACTTTGCAGCTGGTAAGTGTCTCTATAGCCAATCGCTTCAGGTTTTGGCCAACATAGTCTTTCATCCATTGCGGTAGGGGCCCTAGTATTTGCTCAGTAAGTTCGATTATAATGATTCTTACATTCCTTGGCGTCTTGCTGTAACGACGCCTCAGGTTGGTAGCTATCTCTATACCCGTATAGCCTCCTCCGGCAATAACAAAAACATCGGGTTTATCATCTTTTAAAGCTTGCACTATCCTTTGTGCATCGCATGTTGAATCCAAGCTATAGCCTATTTTTCTAATATTTTCCTGGCCATAGAAGTTTGTCTGTGAACCTGTGGCAATAAGCAAGTAATCATAATCTAAAGTTTGCCTTTCTGTCTTGATCTCTTTTTTCTGCAAATCGACGGCGGCCACTTTCTCTTCTAAAAAGGCAAATCCCATCTTTTCGCTTAAACTTTTGATATCACAGGAAAGCGTCTCTGTGCCTACCGCCCTGCCAATAACATCAGGGAGCATAGGCAAAAAACTGGATATTCTGTTTTGGTCTATGAGAGTAATCTGCAGGTTGTTTTTTTCTTTATTAAGTATCTTTACGGCGCTGATTCCGGCAAAGCCGGCGCCTATTACCAAAACTTTTTTCATATTATTTTATCGATTATTAAAAAGAGGCTTACCGATGCGTGAACGGCAATGGTCAGCTTGGAAGATAGGACCAACTTTTCTTTATCCGCGTAGTCGTTCTTGATAATTTTCGCCGCTTTTAAAGCAGGCAAAATCATAATCAGGCTAAATAAAGCTAAAGTGCCTAAATAACCCAGGTAGATAGATAACATGATCGATAAAAAGCACAAAGATATCAACCAATCATAAATAATATATGCCTTCTGGACGCCCAAAAAACCCACCCAGTTACATTTGCCTGCCTCTCTATCATCCGGATAATCGGGTACCTCATTGGCATAAAGGATGGCCGTAGTAAGAAGGCCGAAAGGCAAAGATAGAATAAAGCCATCGAGAGTAGGAAACAGTTTTGTTTGTATAAAAAAACCGCCCATCACTAATGCCGGGCCAAAGAGAATAAAAATAACCACTTCCCCTAAGCGCCTATAGCAAAATTGCCATGGTTTTTGCGAATATGCCCACCCCAGAAACAAAATAATAAGGTAATAAATTACTATAACGATAGACTTAAGCATCAGCGCCAGGCCAATCACGCAGATGAAGGCGAAAGCGGCAAAAGAGATTGCCAGGTTGAGGTAGAAGCTTTCAGCCAAAACACCCTCTTGAATAAGCTTCGAGCCGCCAAAGAACTTAAAAAACCGCCTATCCTTCCAGTCTGTACCAGCCTTAGAATCGGCATAGTCATTGATCAAGTTCGCGCTTAAATGCGTGCAAATAGCGGCCAACAGGCCTAAAAACAACGTGGGAAGAAAGAAATTCGGCAAGGCATGCAAGGAACCGAAAATAAAAGGCAATACGCTTACGCTGACAAATGGAAGTCTTAACGCCCGGATAAGATTTTTGATGCTGATTGACATATTGCACCTGCAAATTTTCACAATTCAAAATTATATTTGTATTTACGGTAATCCTATGATAACATAAAAACCATGCAAAACAAAATAAAAAATATAATTGATAAGAGTCTGAAAAACTATATCCGCTATCTGGACAACAGATATTCTTTAAGCAAGATATCCCCGGTCCTCTTTCGACACATCGCAGAATTTATCACCAGAGACGGCAAAAGAGTCCGCCCCACTCTTTTAGTGGCCGGATACCTCGGTTTTGCCAAAAAGAAAGCACCCAACCTATATAAGACCGCCCTTTCCATCGAGCTACTTCATGATTTTATGCTTGTCCACGATGATATAATCGATAAATCCGACACCAGAAGAGGCAAGCCTTCTATGCACAAGATGTTGGGAAACTACCTAAAGAGGTTCAAAAACATCAAATTCAGCGGGCAAGACCTGGCTATCGTATCAGGAGACGTGATGTATGCGATGGCCATCGATACCTTCTTATCTATAAAAGAAAACATGCAACGTAAAGAAAAAGCGCTAAAGCAGTTCATTCAGGCCGCTGTTTTCACCGGTATGGGAGAATTCATCGAACTTATCGGAGGGACAAAAGATATAGCGAAGATAACCAAAGAAGACATCAATAAGATCTATGATTACAAAACCGCCCATTATACATTCGCCTGCCCGCTTTCCACAGGAGCCATCCTTGCCGGAGCCAGGCAAAAACAGACAGGCATTCTTTATAAATACGGGATATATTTAGGTAGGGCATTCCAGATAAAAGACGACATAATAGGGCTCTTTGGCAAAGAGAAAAAAATCGGCAAATCTAATCTCACGGACCTTCAGGAAGCAAAGAAGACTCTGCTTATATGGTATGCGTTCAAAAACTCGGGCAAAAAGACTAGACAAAAGATAAGAAAGATATTGGGAAAGAATAACGTAAACAAAAAGGACCTATTGGAGATACGCGGTATCATCGTTGAATCGGGGGCCTTGGATTTTGCCCGTAAGGAGGTATCGGTGCTTATCAAAAAAGCTAAAGCCGCCCTAAAAGCCTCTGACATCCACCCCAAACAAAAAGCCTTTCTGGAGCAATATTCACAAAAGCTACTAAATTAATCATTCGCTGAGGCTGATGCAGATGAACTTACATTCTCCGCTTTGCTCATCAAGGGCCAATTCATTTTGCGGATCCAGCTGGAAGGCCTTTTCTATATACCGCTGATATTTCTGCTCGTCTCCCTTCATCCTATAAACCTGGGCCAATCTCACATAGGCATCGGCAAAATCGGGATCGGCTTTGACCGCCCTCTCTAAATAATCCTGCGCCTTATCTATATCTCCGCCGACCACGCCGGGAGCCAAAAAGTAAAAACTACCCAGGCCAAATAGGACTGCCGGGGCATCGGGTTGCAATTTCTCTGCCTTTTTTAAATTGGGATAAATCCCGGTTCCATGCATGAACTTAGTAACCGGACCCCCGTAATGCGCTAGCATCCCTTTTCCGCCACCGATCAACAAATATGCCCTGGTATAATTACTCAAATCCACGTCATCTTGGCCAAAGTTCTTTACCTTATAGGCCAATCTGACTGATTCTGAAAATTCCATCTGCATATATTTTATATAAGACAAGCTTATATAGGCCGGGGCAAACTTGCGCTTTTCCTTGATGACTTCATTGAGAATCTTCTCGCTTTCCTCTATATTGCGCTGGCGTCTTAAGACTTCGGCCCTGCCCCACTTTGCCTCAATGCAGTCCGGGTCTGTGCCCAGCATCTTATCAAACAGCTGCAAGGCTTGTGCATTTTTGCGTTCATTGAGATAGACCAGGCCCAAAACATATAGTCCTTCTAAAGAGTCCCTATTTTCCTGTATCAGCTGTCTGGCCGCTACTGCATCTATTTGGTCCGCACGCTCATGCAAGTCCTTCCAGTCCAATGCATACGCCTGGCTAACGGCTAAAAATACAAAATAAGCTCCCCATCCAAATAGGGCCGCCTTCTTGATGTTCATGCATCTGCCCTTTTTTTAAAATATTCCCAGAAGATTATACCCATCGTAACCATGCTAAAGCCGAACAAGAAATCTTCGATTGGTATCGTGCCCAGCCTCAGCGTTAGAAAAAAACGGGGGTTATATACGACTATTTCTTTGCCCGTAAGAAAACCGTTTACCAGAAATTTAAAAAATATAATGATCAGTAAAAAGATATAATATTCTCCTCTTTTAAGGATGTCTACCTTGGTAGTCCTATCTAAAACTACCGTGATTATAACTGATATTATCGCCAGTATGGTGTATTCTTTCATCTGAGCAGACCCTTGAAATATTTGACCACTTCCCAGGTAAATATACAGCAAAAAGTGATGACAAAGAAAAACAGCACCTCTTCCAAAGGCAGGTTGATTATTCTGATACTCCAAACTCCTTCAGGGTCAAAGTACCAATGCCCTCTATATGTGGCAAAAACATCCCAGCCTCCAAATATAATCAGGACCAGGCCCATGCTTAAAAAAAGAGCCCGGATGTGGCGGTAGAATTTGAGTCCCGGCCAAAAACTACATAGAAGCGGCACGCTTAAGGACAACAATAAAATAAGTATATAGTCTGACATATCAGTGTTATTCTACCAGGATGTCACTACATTGCAACTAAAAAGTTTATCTTGGCATCGCAGGTCTTTAGATGTAAAATATAGCCTATGAAATACGTTCAAGAGCAACTCCAAGATAAAATCAACGCCGGCTATAAAAAGGCTGGTCTGATAACCAAAAAGCACGCCAGGACTTTCTACTTTACTTCCCATTTTCTTTCCAAAGAGCAAAGATACTCTACCTATGCGGTATATGCTTTATGCAGAATAAGCGATGACGCCGTAGACATTAAAGAAGGCGCCTTTACTTTAGAAAAGCTATCGCAGATCAAAAGAGACCTGCAAGCTGTCTACAATAAAAAGCCTTTAGAGCGCGATATTCTCCTGGCTTTTAAAGAAACTGCGGAAAGATACGCCATACCCCAGGTCTATTTCGAAGAATTATTAGAAGGTGTATCTATGGACTTGACTCAAAGCCGATATCGCACCTTCGAAGACCTATATACTTATTGCTATAAGGTCGCCGGAGTCGTAGGATTGATCATGCTGAAAATATTTGGTTACACCGATAGCCGGGCCAAAGCCTATGCTGTGGATTTAGGCGTTGCCATGCAGCTTACAAATATATTAAGGGATATAAAAGAGGATTTTCAAAGAAAAAGGATCTATCTACCCGAGGAAGAAATGGAGCGTTTCGGGGTATCCGAACATGATATCGCCAATTCCAGGGTCAACCAGAATTTCATCTCGCTTATAAAGTTTCAGGTCCAAAGAGCCAGGCAATACTATGACAATGCCCTTAAAGGAATCAAGTTTATCCGGGGCTTGCGAGCGCGTTTTGTGGCCTTGGCCATGAAAGACATATATGGAGCAATACTTGATTCTATTGAAAAAAACCGATATGATGTCTACTCACAACGCGCATATGTGAGGATTAAAGAGAAATGGGTCATCATCTTAAAAACACTTCTAAGAGGGAAATATTTATGAAAATAACCTTGGCTAAATCGGCTGGTTTTTGTCTAGGTGTAAAAAGGGCGCTCTCCATCGCCCACGATATCGCCAAGACCAATGATAAAGTCTATATGCTTGGCGATATCGTGCACAACGAAGATGTGGTAAGAGATATCAAGGCAATTGGTATAAAAAAGGCAAAAAAGCTCACCCGCTGCACAAAAAAAACCCTTTTAATACGGGCACACGGTATCCCCCTTAAGATCCGTGAGCGGGCTCAAAAATTGGGCTACCATATTGTAGATGCCACTTGCCCCATGGTCGAGGAAATACATAAGATCGCCATAGCAATGGAAAGCCAAGGTTTTCCGGTCATCGTCATCGGCGATAAAAAACATGATGAGGTCAAAGGGATCGTCGGCCAGTTAAGATATAAGGCGCTAGTCTTGGAAGACACTAAAGATATACCCGTAAAGAAGCTAAAAAGCTTCTCTAAAGCAGCGGTCGTAGTCCAATCCACGCAAAATACCGAAAATGTAAGTGAGATAATAGCTGTCTTAAAGACTTTGATAAAAGACATTAGGTTCTTTAATACGATCTGCAAGCCTACCAGGACAAGACAGGACGAGATAAGAAAATTGGCAAAGGCAAACGAAACTATCATAATCATCGGCTCAAAAACAAGCGCCAATACTAAAAGGCTTTATCAAATATCAAAAAGCTTGAACCGAAGGACTTACTGGGTACAATCCGCGGATGGGTTAAAAAAATCGTGGTTTAAAGGCGTCAAGACTGTCGGCGTGGATTCGGGGGCCTCGACTCCGGATTCAACTACCAATAGCGTCATCAATCAGATCCGCAGCTATCCTTGAGCTGGCAATCACTACCGGTAGGCCACCCCCTGGCTGCGTGCTTGCCCCTACATAATAAAGTCCTTTTATCTTTCGATCGATGTTGGGTGGTCTAAAAAAGGCGCTTTGCATCAGATTATGGGCCAAGCCAAACGTTGCCCCAAACTTGATATTATATTGATCTAAAAAATTGTGCGGATAAAATTTGTGCTCGAGTTCAATCAAGCCTTCTAGATTTAACCCTAATAGCCTGTTTACCTTTTCGATGACTATTTTCTTCAGCCTCTGCTCTTGTTCGGCGGCTTTTTCTTTGGCGTTGTTTAAGTTAGGCACGGGAATAAGTACATAAAACAGGTCTTTGCCCTCTGGGGCCAAAGAGCCGTCAGTAAATGTAGGCACGTGTATGTAAAACGAAGGGTCCTCGGGTACGACCTTCTGTACAAATATCTGATCCAGGTTTTTCTTCAGGTCCCCTGAAAAAAATAGATTGTGGTGTGCCAATCCGCTTACCTTACGTTTTAAACCCCAATAAAAAAGCAGGACTGAGCATGAATACTTATAATTGGGCAGCATTCTCTGCAAAATATCCCTTTGCGCATATGCAAAATCGGCGTTGACAACGACATTCTCAAAAGTTTCTTTACTGCGTCCGGCCTTTAATTCAATACCATTATTTGTCTTTTTTATCTGTTGTACTTCCGCGCCATATTGGAAAATCGCGCCGAACTTTTTTGCCATCTTCTCTAAGGCCAAGGGAATCTGATACATGCCCCCCATCGCATGAGCTATCTTCTGTACATGATCGGTATAGCTAATCACACTGTAAAAGGCAGGGGCATTAAACGGCGAGACCCCCATAAACATAGCCTCGAATGTAAAGGCATAGCATATTTTCTCGTTTTTAAAAAACTTCTTTGCTAAGTTCCAATAGGACTCTAAGGCCCTGATCTTATAGACCAAGGGCCACAAGCTGGGTTTAAGTAAATCCTTTTTTGTAAAACAGCCGTATAAAAGAGGTCTTACGAGCTCATAAATCCTTGTCGTCTCTTTGATGAAAGCGTCGAAGCCTTTGGCACTGCCTGGTTCGATCCTCTCCAGCTCCTGTTTCGTCCTTTGGCTGTCCCTATAGACAGTAAGCGAATCGCCATCAGAGAAAAAGATCTTATAACTTGGATCTATTATTTTTAAATCCAAATATTTTTTTATATCTTCCCCGCAATAAGAAAATACTTCTTCAAAGAAATCCGGCATCATCACAAAAGAAGGGCCCATATCGAATTTAAAGCCTCCGTCTGCAAGCAGGTTATTACGCCCCCCGCACTTAGGTAGCTTTTCATACACTTTGACCTGATGTCCTTTCCTCGCCAATCTGGCTGCGGTAGCTAATCCACCTACGCCTGCGCCGACTATGCCTATCTTTTTGCCCATTTTTTTACCCTTTTTTTAAATTTCCTAAAATTCGTTGCCCTTGATCAGAAGATACGCGGCACAGAGAAGTAATCCCACCTGGAATTCTATTCCGCCCAAAGGGTGTGTTTGGGAAGGCATAAATGACCACTGCCCCCAATGTATCTTGATCGCCCCCAACATCACAATCGCAATGATCCCTGCTCCTATACGTGTTGACATACCTTTACCAAATCCGCCTGCAAGCAACAAAATACCGGCTATAGCCTCAGCCGCCGCTACAATATAGATGGCGATCATGGGCATCTGTAACATTAAGGACAACTTTTCCGCACCGGGAAATTTATTTAAGCCGTGATAAATAAATACGGAGGCCAAAGCAACTCTTAAAAACCAATGCGCATATGGCGCCATTTTATTCATTTTTTACCTCCTTTTAAACGTATTGCATTTAGATATCTCATAATTAAGTGCTCTAGTAACGAGTAAACTCGGCTATCTTCTTTTGGATAAAGATCCTGTGCTTTTCTTCCTCGGCAATGAGAAATTCAAAGATGTCCTGTGCGGCTGTGGGTTCTGCCGCGAACTCCTGGTAAAGTTTTATTGATTCTTCTTCTTTAGCTAAAGCCATCTTCAAGGCATCGATAGGCCCCATATCAATCTCCTTTCCTTGATAGTTCTTTCTCTATGAATGATTTAATGACTGAAAGATATGATTCCTGAGAGTCATATAAAACGCTATTATGCCCGCCTCTTAGTTGGGCAAAATGCTTTGGGTTGTCTGCGGCATCATAGAGCTTCTTTGCCAGGATAAAAGGGACTACTTCATCATCTTTGCTGTGCATAAACAACTTTGGGGCTTTGACCTTTCCGATCTTGGCTAATGAGTCGAAGCTATCGGCAAAAAGAAAGCTCGGCAGAAACGGGTATATAGCTTTAGCCATATCCCTACCCCTGCTAAAACCGCCTTCGATGATCAATCCCCCTACCTTTTCCTCTGCAGCAAGGTGGATCACCACAGCTGACCCTAAAGATTCTCCATAGAGGATAATGGCCTCTGCGGGGATTTTGCGCTTACGCAACAAGTAATCGTAGGCTGCCCGGGCATCAGCATATAGCCCCTTTTCCGAAGGAGAACCCTGACTCTTGCCATAACCTCTATAATCAATAATAAATGAACTGAGGCCCAGGTTGTAAAAATAGACCAGTTTTTCCATCCTATGGCCGATGTTTCCGCCGTTGCCGTGGCAAAAGAGTACAGTATATTTTGTATCCTTGCCGGGGACGAACCAACCGTTTATACGTAAGCCATCTTCGGTGATAACATCAATATCTTCAAAGGCAAGCCCAGCTAGGTCGGGATAGTAATCGACCCCTTTTGTGGGTAAATAAATGGCTTTGCTTTCTATGTATTTAATATACCCGAAAAGCAAAGCGATGCCCAGTAAAAAATATACAGCCACTTTGGCCATGATGTTGATCCAGGCCTCCTTTGACTTTGTACCTTTGATTCATCTTATCCTCTGCATGGAAGAGATATCCTGCCGCTGAATAGTGACCGTGCCAAATGAGTTACCGACAAACACATCTAAGGTAATCGCATCCTGTCCTTCCCGTTTAAGCCTGCCTTCTATCTGACGTCCGTTTTTTAAAAAGACAATCAGATCCTGAGAAAACGGTACCACCTGCTTAGAGACAGGCTTTTTTGTCTCCAGGCGCATGATATTTCTCTGGATAAAGCCTTTGCTGGAAAAAAGGTCTTTGGCTCTCTCAAAGTCCTGCAATGCTTGTGCGTCTTCTCCTAAATATTCATGTATTTGCGCCCGCGTATAATACGCTTCAGGGTAAAATGGATCGTCTTGAATCGCTTTATCGATTACCTCTTTTGCCTTTATATACTCGCCTAACCCCTTATACGCCAGGGCTAATCTATTTTTGCTGAAAGGGTCAGAGGCGTCGGCTTGGGCAGAAACAATCTCTATTTCGCTTTTATATTCCCTTTTTGCCTGTTCTTCCTTTCCCCAGGCCTTATAGATATCCCCTATGTCGTTATGGACGTTCGGATAGCTGGAATTTACGTTCAAGAGTTCCCTATATTTTTGCAATGCTTCTTCGAAATTGCCGTTATCCCTCAAGGTACCGGCCAGACTATATAAAATATCCATATCATGTGGGGCAAGCTCGAATGCCTTTCTTAGGTAGTCTATGGCTTCCTTATATCTTTCCAGCCGCATATAGGCAATCCCTACATCGTTATAGACATTATAAAAACTTGCATCATCAAGCCCATTCTCAATAGCACTTTTATAATCAGAGATGGCCTCTTCGATTTGATTGCGGGCAAATTTGATATCACCGAGGCTCTTATAGGCAAGGGCAAATCCCGAATCGAGGTCGATAATCTCAGTTAATTTTAACTCGGCGTTGTGCATATCTTGAGCTTCAAAATAGTCTGCAACCCGGTTGTACAAAGAGACCAGATGTTTATAATCAAGGCGGGCGAGATCATCGTCTGCTCTCTTTTTTTCTAAAAATTTTGCTTTTTCTAAATAATCTCGCGCCTTCTGATATTGGCCCATGTCCTCATAAATATGGGCCAGGCCAAAATATGCCTCCGAACAACCAGAATCCAGCTCAAGGGCTTTATTATATTCTTCGATCGCCATATCGGGCATACCTTTCGCGCAAAAGGCATTGGCCAAATTACACAGCACATTGGCCTGGGGCTTAAGCCTTAAAGACAACTCAAAAGACTTGATAGCCTGGTCTACCTCTGCCCTATTATGCTCACAGACCCCTTTGTTGTTTATAAAAATTGCTGCCTTAGACATAAGAAAAGGCCAGGAAACAAGCACAATGATTATCAAGATCGACAGCTCTATCAATGTCCTTCTTTTCATATGATAATCCCTCAGCTAAAATGATACAATAAAATCGGCATACGGGCAA
>JAFGHF010000033.1 GCA_016939375.1 Candidatus Omnitrophota bacterium
CAGAACACGGTGGCTGCGAAGACATCGGTTTTATCGCTGAGGAAGTCGGAGAAATAATCCCTGAGGCTGTTTCCTGGGATGGAGAGTTCGCTGACAGTTTGGATACAAAACCTATAATCGCTTACCTGACAAGGGCTGTGCAATGTCAACAGGATGAAATCGAAATTATGGAAAAAAAATTAGATGAGTTGTTTGAAGAAATAGTAGAAGAGGAGAAGACAGAGGAAGAAAGTGCAGGGTTAGATGAGTAAATTATGGGGAGGTAGATTTAATAAAAAGACAGACCCTTTAGTGGATAAATTCACTTCTAGTATCGGGTATGACTATATACTGGCTAGATTCGATCTTATCTCAAGCATCGCCCATGCTAAAATGCTGGGTAAGACCAAAATAATCCCGGTCAAAGACAGCGCTAAGATAGTCGAGGGGTTAAAATCTATCTTAAACCAGATTGAAAAAGGGAAATTTGTCTTTGATAAAAAAGCTGAAGATATCCATACCAACATCCAAGCTACGCTGGAGAAGAAAATAGGTAGGGTCGCGCAAAAACTACATACTGCAAGAAGCAGAAATGACCAGGTGGCTACTGATATAAGGATGTATGCAAAAAATGAAATTAAAAATTTAAAATTTAAAATTAAAAATCTACAATCCGCTTTACTCGATTTCGGCAAAAAAAATATCTCAGTAATTATTCCGGGTTTTACTCACCTTCAGCATGCACAGCCGGTGTTATTGACTCACCAGCTTTTGGCCTATGTGGAAATGCTCGAAAGGGATAAGGAAAGGCTCAGCGAAGCCTATAAAAGATGTGATGTCTTGCCATTGGGTTCTGGGGCAATCGCCGGCTCTTCTTTGCCGATAGACCGAAAATACGTTGCCCGATTGCTGGGTTTTAGTAAGATAGCTGAAAACAGCATTGACGCTGTATCTGACAGAGACTTTGTAGTAGAAATTCTGGCGGATTTATCTATTTTATCTATGCATTTGTCCAGATTGGCAGAAGAGCTGATTATTTGGGCGAGTCCTGAGTTTTCTATTTTAGAGCTGGATGATGCCTTTTGCACAGGCTCAAGCTTGATGCCGCAGAAGAAGAATCCGGATGTATTGGAATTGGTCAGAGGAAGCACAGGGAATGCTTACGGCAATTTAATTGCTTTTCTGACTACAATGAAGGGACTGCCTTTGGCTTACAATAGGGATATGCAGCTGGATAAACCGGCTTTATTTAATGCTGCGGAAGGAACGATTATTTGCTTAGAGGTACTTTGCGGTCTAATCAGGACGGCCGGAATCAACAAAAATCAAGCACTAATCCTCTGCGCTGATGAGTTTCTTTGCGCCACAGATCTAGCGGAATATCTTGTCAAAAAAGGCGTTGCCTTTAAAGAAGCTCATGAAATTGTAGGTAAAATCTGCGCCTTAGCTTATGGAAAAAAAATCTTTCTTTCTGAGGTTCCTCTTGGCGAATGGAAAAAATACTCTGCTCGCTTTGAGAAAGACGTCTATCAACTACTTGACTCAAGTGCTTCCATAAAATCAAAGAGATCTTACGGCGGGACAAGTCCGTTGAGTGTAAAAAGGCAACTTTCAGATTGGAAAAGGAAACTTAAAAAATAATGCACCATTTTAGATTTAGAAAAAATCAGTTATATTGCGAAAATGTCAAGGTTGAAGATATAGCCAAAAAATTTGGTACCCCCATTTATATTTACAGCCTTAAGACTCTGATTGAGCACTATCGAAAGATAAAAAATGCTTTCCATAGTATTAATCCCTTGATCTGTTTTTCTGTAAAGGCGAATTCCAACCTCTCTGTATTAAAGGTATTGGCCAAACGGGGAGCGGGAATGGATGTAGTCTCAGGCGGAGAGCTTTTTAAGGCTTTAAGAGTGGGGGTAAATCCAAAAAGGATCGTCTATGCCGGGGTAGGCAAGAGCGAAAGGGAGATTGCCAGCGCGATCAAGGCAGGGATATTATTTTTTAACGCCGAGTCTTTTCCGGAACTGGCTTTGATTGACCGCGTGGCCAGGCGACTGCATGAAAGGATAGATGTCTGCCTAAGGGTAAACCCTGATGTCGACCCGCACACGCATAAGTTTATAGCTACCGGCAAAGCGACTAATAAGTTCGGCCTGGATATGTATACCGCAGAAGAGATTTTCTTGCGCTCGCGGATATTCTCACATTTAAACCTCTGTGGCATACACATCCATATTGGCTCCCAAATTACCCAAGCCCAACCTTTTGTGAAAGCGATTAAAAAAGCATTAACATTGATCAATCGTTTACGAGCAAAAAAGATATCATTAAAATACCTAAATATTGGCGGTGGTCTGGGTATTGTCTATCGCAATGAGAAGCCGCAGACAGCCGAAGATTTCGCCCGGGCGGTCCTTCCATTGCTCAAAAAGGCAAAGTTGAGAATAATACTTGAACCGGGCAGGTTCATCGCCGGCAATAGCGGTATTTTAGTAAGCAAGGTCACTTACGTAAAAACTACACCTAACAAAAACTTCGCCATAGTGGATGCCGGCATGAATGATCTAATCCGTCCCTCGTTATACGACGCCTATCATGAAATACTACCCCTGGAACTTAACTCGCACGGACATCGCACAACGAAATACGATATAGTAGGGCCAATTTGCGAAAGCGGCGATTTTTTGGCTAAGAACAGAAGCATGCCGGTCTTAGAAGCAGGCGATCTGCTGGCTGTGATGGGTGCCGGGGCATACGGTTTTACCATGTCCAGTAATTACAACTCACGGCCCCGAGCGCCAGAGGTTTTGGTACACGGTAATACCTGCAGCTTGGTCAGAAAAAGAGAGACTTACCAGGATTTAGTCAAAAACGAAATAATATCCAAAGGCCTCTAATGCGAAAAATAGAGTTTAGCAAGATGGTCGCTTCCGGAAATGATTTTGTACTGATCGATCGATTTAAAACCAGGCTTCCTTTAGAAAAAAACCAAATCAGCAAGTTGGCCAAAGAGGTATGCCAAAGAAAGCATTCCATAGGGGCAGACGGCTTGCTTTTGATCGAACCTTCAAAGAAGGCCGATTTTAAGTTGCGCATTTTTAATCCCGACGGAAGTGAAGTCGATATGTGCGGAAACGGTTCTCGTTGCGCAGCTTTATATGCTGCCCAAAACAACATAGGCTCAAGGGGCAAGAAGGTTATCGAGACGCTGGCGGGAAATCTTTTCGCCCAAGTAAAAAAGGAAAAAGTAAAGATTAAGATGACCCGGCCCAAAGACATCCGCCTGAGGTTTTCCTTAGATGTCGATGGCAATACCTATAACGTCAATTATATAAATACAGGCGTGCCTCACGTGGTATGTTTTGTCCAAAGCCTAGATAAAATTAGCGTAGGAGAAATGGGCAGGGCCATCCGCTACCATTCGGAATTTCAGCCCCAAGGTACCAACGCGAATTTTGTCGAGGTCTTAAGTAAGGGGCATATCAAACTAAGGACATACGAAAGAGGGGTTGAAGAAGAAACCCTGGCCTGCGGCACGGGTTGCGTAGCCTCCGGAATAATCACCACTTACGATATGCAAAACAGAATAAACACAGGAAGACATAAGGTGAGAGTATCTACAAAGGGAGGGGAAACTCTCAGTGTTTATTTCAAAGTTATTAAAGATAAGACGATAGACGAGGTTTTTTTGGAAGGAAAAGCGAAACTTGTCTATGAAGGAAAGCTCAGCAAATAAGGGGGTCTAAGGATGTTCGATGGTTCTTTAGTGGCCATAGTCACGCCGTTTGAAAACGGAAAAATCGATGAGAAAAGACTTAAGAAGTTAATTGAACTTCAGATAGACAAGGGCACTTCCGGTATCGTACCCTGCGGTACGACTGGCGAGTCAGCAACGTTATCTATCGAAGAACACGAGAGAGTCGTGGAACTAACTGTAGAGACTGTTGCCGGAAGGATACCTGTAATTGCGGGCACGGGTTCCAACAATACGGCCGAGGCTATAATTTTGACCAAACACGCAAAGCAAACTGGAGCCGATGGGGTACTTTTAATCTCTCCTTATTATAATAAACCTACTCAGGAAGGGATCTTCTTGCATTTTCAAAAGATAGCGCAAGAGGTAGACATTCCTATTGTCCTTTATAATATTGCTTCAAGAACGGGAATCAATATTGAGCCTCAGACGGTTGCCAGGTTGGCCAAAATAAAAAATATAGTGGCAATCAAGGAAGCAAGCGGAAACGTAGCCCAAATGGCTATGATCAAAAAATTATGCGCGGGCAATATTGCCCTTATTTCCGGAGACGACAGCCTGACCTTACCCGTGCTCTCAATAGGGGGCGTGGGGGTGATTTCGGTAATTGCCAATATTGTCCCTGATAAAGTGGCGCAGATGGTCAGCTTATTCAAGCAAAACAAAATAGAGCAGTCAAATAAGCTTTATCTTGACTTGCTGCCTCTTGTCAAGGCGATGTTTATTGAGACAAATCCAGCACCCGTTAAGACAGCCATGGCGATGATGGGGATGATTAAGCCCGAAATCCGCCTGCCTTTATGTGCATTGCGTCCTGAAAACGAAGAAAAATTAAAGAAAATACTTAAGGATTATCGGTTATTATGATTAGATTGGTCGTAAGCGGCTGCTGCGGAAAGATGGGCAAAAGAATACTTGCCCTGGCCAGTAAAAATAGCGAATTTGAGGTTTGCGGTGCCCTTGAACGGGGTTCCCATCCCGATTTGGGAAAAAAGGTATCTACTTGCCTTGGCCTGGCTAATATCAAGGCAACTATCACCGATAATCTTGAAGTTATAAATAAGGCAGAGGTCTTAATTGAATTTACGACTCCTGCTGCCACAATGGAACATTTGAATTCCGCCTTAAAGTATAAAAAACCAATGGTTATCGGCAGTACCGGTTTAGACGAGCAACAGCTGCAGAAAATCCAACAGGCCTGTGCTTATATACCTATAGTCTACTCGCCAAATATGTCCTTGGGGGTGAATCTGCTTTTTAGAATCGCCAGCGAGACGGCAAAGAGGCTGGGTGATCAATATAAAGTAGATATAATCGAGGCCCATCATGTGCACAAAAAGGACTCACCTAGCGGCACAGCAAAAAGATTGTCGGAGATAATCGTCAATTCCGGGCCTTGGAAGAAAGGCGAAATACCTATCAAATCAGTCAGAGAAGATGAGATCGTGGGAGACCACCAGGTACGCTTTGACGGCCCTGATGATACGATAACCATGAGACACAGCGCCAAGACAAGAGACATCTTTGTCCAGGGAGCCTTGCAGGCAGCCAAATTCTTGGTCGACAAAAGTCCTGGTCTATACGGGATGCAAAATGTGATCGAGGACAAATAAAATGAAAATCACCAAGTCCAAGAGATTAAAGAACCTTCCTCCTTATCTTTTTGCCGAAATCGATAAGGCAAAGCGAAAGGCAAGGGCAGAAGGCCGAGATATCATCGATCTTGGGGTCGGCGACCCCGATCAACCCACTCCCAAGAATATCATAGATAAACTGCATCAGGCCGCCCAGGATCCCGCAAATCACCGTTATGCCTTAGATGCTGGCATGCCGGTCTTGCGCAAGGCTATCGCCCAATGGCATCGGCAGCGTTTCTCCGTAGAGCTTGACCCGGATATGGAGATATTGCCTCTTATCGGCTCAAAAGAAGGCTTGGCCCACCTACCATTGGGCCTGCTCAACCAGGGGGACACCGCATTGGTCCCCGAACCCTGTTATCCTCCTTACCGCTCAGCGACTCTTTTTGCCGGAGGAAAACCTTTTTACTTGCCGCTCTTAGAGGAAAATAACTTCCTTCCTCAGCTAGATAAAATCTCCCCCAACGTCCTTGCTAAAGCTAAGCTGCTTTTTCTTAATTACCCCAACAATCCCACATCGGCGATTGCTGACATTTCTTTCTTTGAGCAGGTATTGAAATTTGCACGTAAAAATGGGGTTATCGTCGCCCAAGACGCAGCCTATTCAGAGATTACTTTTGATGGTTATAATGCACCGAGCA
>JAFGHF010000034.1 GCA_016939375.1 Candidatus Omnitrophota bacterium
AGCTTGCCTTTACTTTTAAGCGCTTTTGTTGCTTCTTTTAGGATCTCAAAGTTCATCTCATCTGTTTCCATAAGAGAAAACCCGCCTTCGCATAGCATAATTGCCAGATCAAATTTACCGTTAAAAGAGAGATTCCGCGCGTCTTGTGTTTGGAAGTCGATCGCCACCCCTGCCTCTTGTGCTTTTTCTTTTGCCCTTTTAATCTGATCCTCGGACAGGTCAACGCCGGTTACGTTGTATCCCCTTTTTGTAAGTTCGATCGCGTGCCGGCCGGTACCGCAACCGATGTCGATGACTTTCAGGGATTTATCGCGATTGATCTCCTGCTCAATAAAATCACACTCGCCCAGCGTTCCCTGAACAAAGCATTCCTTATCGTATTTGTGAGCGTAATTCTCGAATAATGATTCATACCATTGTTTCATTTTACTGTTCCCCTGTGGATTTGGAATTTTTTAGGCACAATTATTACTCTATTTGTTCAGCTTAACGGCTGTGCCATAGGCCAAAAGCTCAGCGGCGCTGCCGACAACACTATTGGTCATGTAGCGCACATTGATAATCGCATCGGCCCCTAATTCTTCAGCCTGGGCGATCATCCGGTCGGTGGCTAACTGGCGGGCCCGTCCTATCATCTCCGTATACTCGGTCAACTCACCGCCAAGCACCAGCCTCAGCAAAGCGGAGAGGTCCTTTCCCAGCCAGATGGCATAAATAGTGTGTCCCTTGACCAGGCCCAGAATCTCGCTGGTCTGACGACCCGGTATATCTGTAGAACTAAGCAATAACATCCGGGATTCGGACCCGGCATTCGGAAGTTCCCCTGCCGATTTCCTGGCCTCTCTCTGCTCAACAGCCACTGCCCCCAACACGACCAGGATACCACCCAGAAGAGAAAAGATCGCTATCCTGAACCACCAAGGTATGACCGGATCATCCTCGACTACCACAAGCCACGGCACACCGGCAAATATCGTAGTGAAGAGCCCGAGCACAAAACCTAAAGAACCGATTAGTCTTAGTGTTTTCATAAGATCCCCCCCCCCCTTTTTTTTTAAAACCGATACTAATCATTCTTTAACCTTTTGAAAAATCGCTACAGTGCCATAATTATCTTTTGCCAAAAGCTTCCAATTATTTGCGGGATCAGAAAGCACATCGATCGAGAGGCCACAGCGGTTTGAATAATGGCTATCCCAGACTACGATAGTTCCTGGCCCTAGTTTATCTAATGCTGGCGGCTTGTTCCATAACTCACCTGGTTTCCACTGTAGGTCATAGAAATAAAAAAACCATGCGTGAGTGGACACGACTTTATTCTCAGACAATCCCCTATCCCGAATAAGCTGAGCTACCTGTCTCATAGCTTTTGCCTCTGGACAAAGTCCTCGGGGTCTGGTCCTTAGGCCAAGATTTAACACAAGAATACTACAAATAATGATTACTGAGGCTTTGAGTATCTCTGGTCCCCGCCCACTAAGACCGAGCCTGCTAACAGTAAACTCGATAATGGATTGTACTCCTAAGGCTGCGCTAATGGCAAAAGCGGGTGCCAAAGGTAGCAAAAACAGCTGATATCCCCCGGATGCAAATAATCCAAAGCGATATATAGCAGTATGGATTAAAAAATATGCAGCATAAGGGACGATAAAAACAAGGCTTTTTTCCTTGAGTCTAAAAATGGGAACAAAAGAAAAAAAGCTATATATACAGATCGGGATACCTACACTCCTGATTGTGGGTTGTACAAAGTGAAACCAACTCCCTGAACCGTAAAAGTCGGTAGGCTTAAAAGACAAAAAAATCGAAGACGGAAGGCGATTAAGCACTATTTGATAGATTAAATTATAAAGAACCATGGGGCTAACAGCGACAATAATGGCTCTCCATTTCCTTTTTAATAAAAGATAAAAACACCAAATCCCAAGTAGAGCAATTCCTTCATGGCGAACAAGAGGAAGCAAAGCTAAAGGTATAGAAGCAAGGGTTTCCTTTTTATCCAATCCTAAGTAGACTCCTAAGATCAAGAACAAAGAAAAAGGGACTTCTGTTATCGCTGCATAGGAAAGGTCATTAAACCAGGGCTGAAACCAGAGAAAAACGGGAATTAGAAACAATGATTTTAGTCCCATTTTTTGGGCAATCTTGGCCGCCAAAATAACTGTCAGGGAGGCTGCAATTATTGAAAACCAACGCGCCCCGGTTAAGCCAGCAAGGGAACCAGGCATATAGAACAACGTATTGATGGGTCTACCCCATTTATTGAGTAACAGTTCCGGGTAGTTCCAGGCATTGCGGGAAATCAAAATATGCGCTATTTCATCCTGAACGGGTACACCTGGTGATTTTGAAAAAATATATATGATCCATGCCAGGCCCGATAGAAAAGCGACCCAAAACAATATTGAATATAATTTAACCGCTGCCTTCACTTGGTCAACCTCTGCCAAAACAATACACAAACCGCAAAGAAAAAGTCCTTGGCCCTTATCTTTTTTCCCTCTTTTGTGCTCCTACCACGATAAGATATCGGAAGCTCTGTAATTTCTACTTTTCTCTTAGCAAGTAAAGCCGTTACCTCTGGCTCAAACGTAAATCTGTTGGCCCTAAGTCGCATCCCCTTGATCGCATCTGCCTTAAACGCCTTATAGCAGGTTTCCATATCGGTAAGCTTAGTGCCAAAAAGTAGGTTGGTTAAGCAAGTAAGGATTTTATTGGCGGCTAAGCTAGGAAAAGCCATGCCTTGAGGGTGTGGATTATTTAAAAACCTACTGCCATACACAACCTGTTGTTCGCCTTTGATGATAGGTTCGATCAATTTTGGGATATCGTGAGGGACGTATTCCGTATCTGCATCCTGGATGATTATAATATCTCCCGTAGCTATTTTGATTCCCTTCCTTACTGAAAACCCCTTGCCCCGGTTTACCTTATTTTTGAATAGCTTGATATTACTGCTATCCGCCTTACTCCTCAACCTAATCAGAAATTCCCTCTCATATGTCCTGTCCAGAGAGGCATCATCGATTATAATAATTTCGTGCTCAATGTGATAATCTACCGATTGGACGTAATCGATGAGCTTCCTTATCGTATGCTGTTCGTTATAGGTGGGGATGATTATGGAAAGCTTCATAGTATTCTAAAACTCCAAGCGGGTTTGAATTACCTCAATCAATGACCGCGCAAGAGTATTATCTTTATCCAGATGGGTCACCTTTGCGGCGTATTCAAAGGATTTATTAAGATCGCCTTGTCTTAAGTAAGCTATGCTTATTTCGTTCAAAAGGCCTATATAATTCAAGCCTTGAGAGTCGGCATCTTCTTCTCCTGATTCTATTTGCCTCCTGGCCTGGGAATAATATTCTATCGCCTCTTTATAATCCTGATTGCCGTAACAGACCTTTCCTAGATGATAGTAAAATTTCGCCTTTTTATCCGCAGACAGACTAAGGCATCTCTTTAGCTTTTCTATGGTCTGCGGATATATTTCCGGAAGCAAGTACGATTTAAATATCCAATATTTCTGCAGTTGCAAAGAAGCATATTGGTCCAAATACTCGAAGCTGCTGTCCCGGCTTATCAGCTCTTCCAAAGCAGAGATCGCTTTTTCCAAAAAATCTATGTTATAAGAGCTGTAAGCCAATATCGCTTCTTTATTCCCAGGAAAGTCTCTATGCCACCTCTTGATCAGGGAAAAAACAAAGTTTTTATTGTAGATCAACTTCTTGTCCGCATATTTAAAAAAGTTATTGAGCGCCTGGTTGCCTATTTTGCGCTCCTTAAGGTAGTCCTTAATAAAAAGGTCGCCTTTTTCTAAGGGGAACTTTCTTTCGTCTATCCTGATAATATATTTTTCTGCTCTTTGAGACGTATAGAGAGCTAAGGGGGCCATATAATCCAAGATAGGAAAAAAATCGCTATGTATAAGCCCTTTTCTTTCTACTGTCTTGTTGATGTTTTCATTAGAAGAAATCTGCAGACTAAGCAAAGTATATATATCGGCGAGCTCTATCCTAGAGAGGTCTTGTTGAACCGGCGCCTGGGCTATTCTTTTTTCGGATTCATCAATATCTAAGGTCATTTTTTCCTCTGAGCCGATAAGGATCGTATCCAGGTGGCTTGTGTTCCAAACCGTAACTTCAGGAAATACACAGGAAAACGTCCTTAAGATCATCTCATATATCTGGTCGTTCGTCTCATAGGCCTGGACCCACTGAATCATCAAGCCCCTGTCATTTAGCCGGCTGCGGCAATCTTCAAAAAATTCTTTGGAAAACAAAAATCCTACACCACTTAACCAAGGGTTGGAAGGTTCGCTGATTATCAAGTCGTATTTCTTATCCCCGCGCTGCAGAAAAGTCTTGGCATCTTCAAGGTACAGGTTAAGCCTTTTATCGTTTAAGGCATCGTAATTGAATTCTTTAAAATGTTTATTGGCCTGTACGACTGATGAAGAGATCTCCACCACATCCAGGCTTTTAATAGGGTGCAAAAGGGCGGAACCGCAAGTTATGCCGCTTCCCAGGCCTACGGTTAATATGTCTCGGGTCTGTGGTTTTAACAATAGAGGCAGTTGGGCGCACAAAATCTGGGTCGGCATATCATCTTCCGTAGAGGCGTCTGCTTTTCCATTAATATATAACGACAATATTTCTCCGCTTTTGATCACTGCAACCGAAGCCTCTAGTCCGTCTTTATAAAAGAGAACTTCCTTTTCTTCGGCATTATCTGCCAAGGCGGAAGATATCGACTCCCGGTCCATGCTACGCCTAAAAAGCTGCTTATTAAAGCAGGCTTTATTCCATTCGGGTATCGCTAACTTATATCCCAAAAATAGCACACAGCAAGCCGAGGCAAAAACAACCTTGCGCTTTAACAAAAAAGTCTTATCGGAGAAAAGTACAATGTTTCCTAAAGACAGGTTGACTATTATTCCTAACTCTAAAGTGTGTTTGAGGCCTACAGTCGGTATCAGCACCAGGCCAGTGATCAATGCGCCCAATATATTTCCTGCTGTGTTAGCAGCAAACACACTACCTACTTTACTGCCTAATAATTCCAGTTTGCGGGAAGCTATTTTGCTAACCAAAGGCAATGTCATGCCGAAAAATATTGTGGGCACAATCATGACCAGAAAAGCAAGTAGGAATTTAGCTGTTGAATATAATGCAAACGTATCCGCTCTTCTGACAAAGACTTTAGCGACTAGTATAAATAGATAAGGCAGCTTTTCATAAAAAGGTAGAGAAAGGATTAGCGAGGCACCGATACATACCTGACATAGGCCAAAGACAATAAAAGTATGCTTAGGCCTAGGCATAAATTTAGAGATCAGAAAAGAACCTATGGTGATGCCTGAAATAAAAGCGGCCAGCATCAGCGAAAAAGAATAGGTCGAAGATCCTAATATCGTGGAAAGCAATCTGATCCACACAAGTTCATAAAGCATGGCTGCCAGCCCCGAGAGAAAAATGCCCGTCAAAGCAATATTTATGACTTTATTGGAGAAAATCTCTTCCTCATAAAAATGATTTTTTTCTTCTCTCAGCAAGCTCTCTTTGCGGGCAAACATGCCGGGTTGCACTTTTTCGCAATAAGCCCGTAAGAACACCACAGTCACTCCCACAAAAAGATTGACCAAGGCTGCTATTGTTATAGAGGCCTCCAGGCCAAAGTGATAGATAAGATAAAATCCCGCCAACAGGGCCCCGCAAAACGCGCCAAAACTGTTTATATAGTATAAGCGGGCTATCACCTTTCCTCTCTCAGCAAAGGAGCGAACCATAAATTTGCTAAGCACGGGTAAGGTCCCTCCCATTAAAAACGTAGGTGGCAACATAATAATGGCGCCGATTATAAATTTGATTACGATTATCCCTAGCGGATTAAGCGAGAGGTCTCTTGCCGCTGTCAAATAGATGTTTTTCGAAAAAGAAAAAAGCTGGGGGGTAAAAAAGCAGAAAAGGGCGATACCTATTTCTATCCAAGCATAAAAGGTAAGTTTGTCTTTGACCTTATCGGCCCAAGCGCCTAATAAAAGACTGCCTAATGCCAGGCCTCCCATAAAGGTAGCTAAAACTAATGTGTGGGCATAAGCAGTATTGCCGAATATCAAGGCCAGATAGCGCGCCCATAATACTTCATAGACAAGCCCTGCGATACCGGAGAACAAAAAGCAAATATATAAAACTAGATTGATTTTCTTATTTCCCATTGCCCTTTATAGCCCCAGTTCTTCTAATATCAGCTTTTTGCTTTTTCCATCTATTTTCACGGCAAAGTGCTCCAAAAAACTCATCCCCAAAAGTCCATCTATGTCCATCGCTTCCACGTCCAATAATACCGCTGCCCGGACATTCTTGACTTCGGCCTGGCCCACCTTCACACTTTCTAAGACCACCGGATAGGCATCTACTTCCCTGCCGTCTCCCAAGGTAATCGAGAGCAGGCGTTCCTGCTTGCCAGGAAATATGCCTATTTTATTTGCTATATGTTCTGCCAGCACGACCAATGTCGCTCCGGTGTCCACTACGAAATCTGCGCTGAGAGTCTCATTAAGCAATACATTGACGACAATGCCTGTTTCATCCTGGCGATAGTTCACAAAGACTGCTGTAAAATCTTCGCGCATCTGCTCGATTTTTACCTGCAAAAGCTGCAGAAACAATTGTTCTTTTTCTGTCAGCTTACCCTTGGATTCTTTAAGCGCTTGTCTAAACTGAGAGGTGACTGTATTCAAATTATCCGAATAGGCCAATATCTTTTTATCAAAATCCTGCAACTGAGATTTTAAATCATCGACTTCTTCCAGCTTTTCCTGGATCTGGTTGGCCAGGCTATTATACTTTGATACCGCTTCGTTGTAAGCGCGCACGTTCTCATCGGGGTCTATTTCCCCTATCTTCTCATTATATGGCAATATTTCTTGCCGTAATTGCTCTAGGTCATCCTCTCTACGTCCAATGCTCGATAAAACATTGTCGCGCTCTCGCTTACTTTTTACCGCATTCAGCCTTGATTGCTCCAGTCTTCTAAAATCAGCGGCCAGATCTTGGAACCGGGAAGGCGTAAACTCAGGATTGGCGAAATACTTCATGCCCCATTCTTTTTCCAAACCTTTTCTTTCTTCTGTACTGTCGCGCTGGATATGATCTATCTCCGTTTTATATAAAGTCGTTGTTCCCGCTCCAATATTTACGACAACAGAGTTTTCATCTTCCTTCTCTACTATCCCTTCTAAGGACCTGCCGTTTTTTAAATATATAACATCGGCAAAACCCACTAAAGGGGCGCAAAGAAACAATGATGATAAAATGGCAATGCCGCATAAGGCGGCATTCTTCTCGCTAATCATGTTTTTTTATTATTATGGTTTGTGAAAGCTTGGTATAATTTGCGCTTCTCATCGAACTGTTGCGTAATCTTTCTTTATTCTTTATGATCGTGCTTTTGTGGAAGCTCTGGCCTGATATCTTGAACTCTTCTATTCCCAGGCTGTTTAAGATTTCTTGCAATTCTTCACCAAGGTAGGCGCCATTAATCGAATTGACGAATGCCTTTGCTCCGGCCTCTGGCAGATTTTTTGCTACTTCTTCTACGATATCTTCGGGGGCGTCTCTTTTTAAATCAGTAAGATAGGCAAGGCCTTGCGGTTTTAAGATGCGGTAGGTCTCATAAAAAGCAAGTCTAATATCCTGAAAATGATGAATCGTACCATGGCTTATTACTAAGTCAAAAGATGAGTCCTTAAAGGCTACTCTTTGTGCGTCTTGAAGCTGAAAATACACATTGCCCACATTTTGCTCTTGCGCCTTTTTCTTCGCTTCTTTTACGGCTGCCTGCGAAAGATCTATTCCGATGACTTTCAGCTGAGGATATCGCTTGCCTACCTCTAGCGCTAGATCGCCCAAACCAGTACCCAAGTCTAAGGCCAGGCCTTTTTTGAAATCTCCTAATTCACTCAACTCATCAGCGATAAGGTTGTAGTTTGCGGAGAGCACTGACGTTATATGCCCATACCCTTGCACGGCCAGTTCTTCGCTTTGCAACTCAAATTCTTCTTCTAATCTTTCTCGTTTTTCCATGCGCCTAGCAAAAGCCCCATCAAGATGGGGCCTGCGACAAAAAATTATCTGTTTTATGAAGCTATTTTATTTTTTATACGCTGGCTAATGCTTCCATGCCCCTTTTTATGATTTCCTTTGCATAATCAGTCCAAGCCCCTTCTCCCCAATAGCGAAAACAACTTGTCTGCGACAAAAGAAGATAAAGTAAAGCTTGACGGTAAGCCGGATCTTTAGGATCGACCTTTTTGCTATCTAGCTTTTTATGAAATTCGACGCTCAATTTATGCATCGGGTCAAGTACGTCTTCATACCCTTGCACCCAACTACGGTCGTTAGTCCAAGATGCCTTGTCTAGATTATAATTCTGATCTTTTTCTTTGATCTTTTCAATGGCTTGATCGCATGCCCCAGGTCTATAGTCATCCACGATCTGCCATATCCTATGCTGGGAAACCGGCTGCAGGGGGATAAAATCTTTTTCGTCTAAGCCTGTTTTTACGAATTCCAGATATTCTGAACCGTTCATCCCCACCACACCCTGAGTACTTATCTCGGCAAAGGCCTTTTTATATGCCGGAGGAAATTCATTCATCATCACCCCGCCGTTTTCGCCATCGCCTACTTGGATAACATAGGGCACGATCTTTTTGCCTGCATATTCCTCTAAACCGCAAGACTTGGCTTCATAATATGGCTGCATCTGCCCAATCAACTTGGAATCTGAGCCTTGAGTCTTTACAAGAGCGGTTATTTTTTGCACTTCTCCTTTTGAGTTTTTTGCTACAAGCACATGCGGCAGGTGGGGTCTCTTTATGCCTGAGCCGTCAAGATTTTCTACTGTATGCTCCTGAACTACTATCCACTCATATCCGCATTCTTTCAGTGCTTTGACGTACTCAAAACAGACATCGGGGTGGATAGGAAGGTGCATCTCCGGAGGAGAAAAGCCCTGTACTCTTTTTACTGCTTCCAAGCCGAAGATCGAGGCAAAATGCTCTCGCCAAGCCGCTATATGTAGCTTGATATCCGGCACGGGAGTAGAGCTCACTACCGCATGCGACCACATTGTCCCCGTCCATTCGACATAACGTTGATATTTTTTTTCTGTGGTGACTAATCTTAGATTATCCAGGACTCTGCCATCCTCTATCTGGGCAAGGCCCCATAAAAGATTGCCCGAATAGTCAAGCATCACCCGGGGATTTGCTCCCTCTTTTACTAGTTCCCGGATTATATCCGACATCCGTGAATAACATTCTAAAAACACAACTGCGTTATGATTATCGCCGATATCCGGATGTTCCATCATATATTGCAAATTGGATATTAAAGCTGCTTTTCCCAGATCGGCTGAAGCCGCCGGTATGGTCGGTTGGTGCATGTGCAGCACAATACCAAAAGATGAGATTACTTTATCAAATGCGATATTGGAGATATTTGAAAAGGCGGGTTTCTTATGGGGGGAGAGCCTCTCTATGTCTTTCTCACTAAAACTTATGTTCGGTAGGCCATTGACTAGATCAAGCATAAATTAGCGTGCGTTGTTCGCGTATTCATTTTTTATTGATGTCTCTTTTTTTGTTTTATTCAAATAATAACTGGCGCAATCCAGATCAAAGAAGATGTTATCTCGAGACTCGACTTCTTTTAACCACCAAGGGTCGATGTTGCCGTTTAATAGGTCGTTATAAATACGGGTAAACCTGTTTAGATGGACTTTGACTCTTTTTTGGGCATAAGAGACCATAGTCCCTGTCTTCATGATAAAAGGCCAATCACTTGATTCCGCTAGCACAAGTTCTCTGGCCGCTTGGTTCAAGGCACGGCAAACAACATTTTTCTTTGAGCATTTCTTAGGTTGGGCGGGAAACTTCTCAGTCAGTTCCACCATTCTTCTGGCCGCCATATGCAAGTGGCGATATATCCAATCATTGCCCCCTTCAAGCCAGACTTCACTGTACCCTTTCCAGCCCCAGCTTGAAGCCGAAGGCAAGGACATCTGATTGGTGGGATATTCATCGAGGTATTCTGCGGCAGTGGCCAATCTTACGGTATTCTGGTCATAGGCAATCTTGCGGATCAGAAACTCGATCCACATTGGACCTTCGAACCACCAATGGCCGAACAATTCCGCGTCATAAGGGGCTATTATCATAGGTCTTCTATCCATGTGCGCCGCAAGATGATGTATTTGCTTCTCCCGGTTGAACATAAAGTTCCCGGCATGTATAGCGGCTTTTTCCCTGGCCCAATCCGGCCGGTATGCTTCCTTGTATTCGCTATTGCCGGTGATCCTCCAGTATTTCATGCCGGTATTTATCCTAAAACCCATATGGTGGATATATGGCTTTATATATTCATATTCTAATTCATGGCCTATATCGCGGTAATATTCCCGATAGTCGGGGTCTCCGGGATAACCTTCTTTGGAACTCCAGACCTGCTTTGAAGACTCCCAGTCTCTGGCAAAAGCGGCTACGCCGGAGGGGCAATAGACCGGGGCATAAACGCTATAGCAGGGCCGGGGATCGGCATTTACCAATCCATGTGAATCCAGGAAGAAATATCTTATCCCCGCTTCTTTGAGTACTTCGTCTACCCCAGGGTAATATCCGCATTCAGGAAGCCAAAAACCTTTTGGTTTCCTGCCAAACACTTTTTTATAATGATCAACTCCGATCATTACTTGGGCCTTTACCGAAGCGCGATTTATGCTTAAGTTCGGCAAAAAACCGTGCGTAGCGCAAGAACCGATGACCTCCAAGACTCCGATATCCTGGAATTTCTTAAAAGCGCGGGTGAGGTCTTTTTTGTACTTATCGGCAAATACATCTTTCGATTCTTTAAACCGGCGGTTATACATCAAGGCTAAGCCGTGATAATGCGGTTCGTAGCCGGTGCGCTCGAGTTCTTTTTCGGAGAGCTCTATTAATTTATCCAAGTGGCGCAGATAACGTTCTTGTAAAAGGGGGTCTTGCATCATCGAGGCCAAGGGCGGGGTCAAAGACATGGTGATACGAAAATCTACGCCTTCTTCTACCAGACGGTCAAAAAGTTCGATTAGCGGGATATACGTCTCGGTTATCGCTTCGTAAAACCAGTTTTCTTCTAGAAAATGTTCCTCTTCGGGATGGCGCACATAGGGAAGGTGCGCGTGTAGGACAAGGCATAAATATCCTTTGTGCATCAAGAATTACTCCCTTTAAGGCTTTTGGGTATTGTATTTGGTCTGGCTGCGTTCGACTGAAGTGTTTATGGTCCTTTTTTCAAGCTTATCTTTTGCTATTGCTCTAAAATTAAGGGGGATCTTCCCGTCCGGGAGGGCAAATCTAAGGCTAAAGGTACCGTCAGGGCGCAGATCTATTTTCTTATCACCCAGCCATACTTCTGCATCCGGCTCGGTACGCCCATAGACAATAAGCTCTGTTCCGATCTCGAAGAAAAATTTCCTTTTCTTCTCTTCTCTTTCACTGGCCCCTCCCTTTAGAGACTCACTGGCACCCCCGGGAATAACCAGTTCTTCGGAAGAACCTAAAATGATCTTCTTTAAGAATTTACTGCGCGATAAACCACCAAAAATATATTCTTCTAAATACTTTCCGCCTTCGGTCAAATAACTCCCCAAGAGCTCCACATCTACGTCTTCATGAGTAAGCTTACGTCTAGCTGCTATTACCAACCGTAAAAGAGGAAACAGTCTTGAATAGTAGACCCTGATATCGTCTTCAGTCAAATAGATCCTTTTTTTCTTGGAATAATTGCCATATTGAGAAGATGTGGGCTTTTTATTTATCCTGGGTGCTGTGACAAAAGGGAGGTATTTGCCGGACTTTTCCTCCATCCATATCACATCCGAGCGACCCGAAGAACCTTGGCGCGGAGTGTTCACAAAATTGGAACGGGTTGCAGCCACGAACCTGCCATCGGGCGCACGCATGCCCATTTCCGCGCAATATGAGACATTGTCCTTCCAGGAGTTGATATACCAATTATTGGCGTGGGGGCCGACATCCAAGTCAAACCAACTGTTAGCATTGTTACCATTGAAATCCTTCAAGCTGACATCGTAGACCCTTAAGACATAGGTGGATCTCTCCATATCCGGACCGAGGGAATGCCTGAGATGGTCTATGGAATCCTGACCCAGCTCCCAATATGCATGGATCCAATATGGGTCCCTAGGCATCAGCGTCAGGTAAGTAGAATTATAGCTTGTGGGCAAATCGTAATTGTCCACAAATGTGGTTTTATTAGAAGGATGGCTTTTAGTTACCGGCGGATGATAGGGTGCGGGTGTATATTTTGTTGTACGTGCACTCTCAAGGCCTGGCTGTTCAACACGAGGACTTGGCTGTTTTGATATCGCAGGCCTTTGTGGTTCGGCATGCACGAGCGGCTGGGCTTGTGCCTTTTTAGGCTCAGCTGGAACAACTTTGTTTTCTTTTACCTTTGTTGTTGAAGAGCTGGTTACTTTATTTTGTGGTTTTTTGGTCTTTTTTGCCAACTCAAGGCTCCTTAACTGTGATAGACCGCTAATGCCTCTTCGGCGATTATATCCCAGGAGAAAACTGTCTCTACCGCCACGCGGCCATTTCTGCCCATCCAGCGCGCGTGGTCAAAATCTTCAAATAAATTTCCTATGCCCCAAGCCACAGAATCGTGGTTGGGATAGACTTTAAAACCATTGACATCATGCCAGACTATTTCTGAAGGGCCGCCGTAGGAACTGGCCACCACCGGCTTTCCGGCACTCCAGGCCTCCAAGACCACGATTCCAAAAGGCTCGTTTCTGCTGGGGACACAAACACAATCACAGGCTTTAAAAAGATCGACCAGCTTCCAGCCATTCTGAAAACCCAAAAACCGCGTGGCATGACGGATCCCCATATGCCTGGCCTTGTCTTCCAAACCCCAACGCATATCACCATCGCCAGCGAAAACAAATTTTGCGTTATCGTAAAATTTCAAAATATTGGGGATGGTCTCTAAAAGAAGATCTGGCCCTTTTTGATAGACCATCCTGCCGACAAAAAGCACCGTGGGGTCCAAGGGAGCGATACCATACATCCTCTTCACTGCCCCCGCATCAATCCAGCCGTTATAATCCCGATAATTAATCCCATTATAGACTACTTTGACCTTCCAGTCAGGGACGCTATACATCCACAAGATCTCGCTCTTTAATGCCCGGGAAACAGCTATCACATTATCCGCGCAATAAGTACCTAACCATTCCAGGTGTCGTATTCTCTCGGAGTTGCCGCCGAAAAAGTTGTTGCCGCACCTGCCGTATTCAGTAGAATGTATAGTAAAAACAAATTTTCTTCCCCACCCCCTGCCTTCTTTTATCCAAGCAAGAGCATGCGCCGTAAGCCAGTCGTGGGCATGGATAATATCAAAATGGCCGATATAATCTTCCGTCTGAAAGAAGCAATCTACGAAAGAGCGACACATATTATTTATTTCTTCTATAAAATCTGGGTTTGTGGTGAAAGGACAGCGGTGATAATGGACACCGTGGATTCTTTCATAAAGTGCGTGGTCCGGTCGACCCATACGCGTGAAGATATGGACTTCATGCCCTTTTCGCTCCAAAGCACAGGCAAGTTCGGTAACATGAAAAGCAATGCCGCCAATGGGTATGGAATGCACCGCTTCCCAGGAAAAAATAGCTATCCGCACGGGATAGACCCTTTCTTGTGAATATATTCTCCGGGCATAGACCTTGCCCGGAGAAATCTTCTAGGTAATTTTTCTTTGACTTAACGCTTTACCACAATTCTACTACTGAATTGGTGCTGCCGAATGAATTATTCACAGTGTTGTCATTGGTGGGGTCATTCCACCACTGGCCGTCAACGATGAACTTATATTCATACCTTCCCGGCTTAAGATTCACCGATGTCTTCCAAGTACCGGTTTTGCTTTTTTTCATCGTAATGCCCTTTTCGCTCCAAGAATTAAAATCACCGGTGATATACACTTTCTTTGCTTCTGGCGCAGAAAGCTGAAAATCAACTTTCTTCTTTTTCGTTCCCTTTGTGGCCATTGTTGCCTCCTTTCTTGCAGCTTTAATGGCCGGTGGTTGTATTAACTCATCTACTGTCACATTAAAGACCTTGGCGATCCTATCCAGCATCGAAGCCCTCAGTTCCCTCTTATTGGCCTCCCACATACAAATAGCCTGCCGGGAGACACCTAATAGCCTCGCTAGGTCCTCCTGTGTCAAATTGACCGTACTTCTTAATTCTCTTAATCTCTTTCCAACCATACGCTTTTATGCCACATTTTGTTAACTTACCTTTGTTTTAAGGAACTCAATTATGGCATACAATTTTGTCCTTGTCAATATAAATTTTTGGGTTTTTGTTGAATTCTATTGTGTACTTTTTATACACAAAAAAGCCCCTTTTTATCTCGTCATAAAGGGGCTTTATGGACTTGCTAACAAATCCCTTGGCTTGCTTTTAAGGGCCTATTTACTCAAAAAATATTTTAATCTCCAAAACAAGTATTGATAGAGCGGCCGGCTTTAATTAAGGTATGATTAAGAGGAATAACCCTTGGGCCTTTGGCAACTTCTCTCAAAGGTACAGGGACGAACTTGCCTCCTCTTATTCCCACCATACATCCGAATTTTTTCTGCTCAAAAAACTCTGCCGCCTTTGTACCTAATTGCGTGGCCAGGATCCTGTCAAAAGGAGTAGGCGTACCTCCCCTTAAAAGATGCCCCATGACCACAGTACGCGTGGCCAGCCCTGTGATTTCCTCCAGTCTTTCTTCCAAGGCAAAGCCGACTCCTCCTAAACGGGCCTGAATCGTACTTTCTTTTATTATCCTCTTTACCACTACATCTCGGCCTTTTTCTCGAGCACCTTCGGCAATCACGATAATGCTGAATTTTTTGCCTTTTTTATTTCTCCCTTTGACCACCCGGGCCACCTTTTCAATATCATAAGGGATTTCGGGGATTAAAATTATATCTCCGCCCCCGGCCAATCCTGAATAAAGTGCTATCCATCCGGCGGTACGCCCCATGACTTCGACGATCATGATCCGGTGATGAGATTGAGCGGTGGTATGGATTCTGTCTATTCCCTCTGTAGCGATATAGACCGCAGTGTCAAAACCGAAAGTGGTATCCGTACCGCGGATATCGTTATCAATGGTCTTAGGCACGCCCACTACGGGGACTGCGTCCCGGTAAAGCTTAGAGGCGATATGCAATGTACCGTCGCCACCTATACAAATGAGGCAATCTACCTTTAACCTTTTGATATTGCGCAATGCCTTTTTAGAGACATCCCGGAACTCCAGCCTTTTGCCTACTTTTGTCGCGTAGCGATAGGGATTAGCTATATTGGAAGTACCTAATATTGTACCGCCTAACGTAAGGATCCCCGATACGTCTTTATAGTTCAGGCGTCTATAGCGATTGTTGATCAACCCTTCATACCCGTCTTTAAAGCCGATCACCTCCGCACCCTGATCATTGATTATTTTTTTTGTCGCTGCCCGGATTACTGCGTTGAGCCCCGGACAATCTCCGCCTCCGGTAAGGATAGCTACTCTCATTTTTCTCTTCATGACGACCGCCTTTTGAAATAAAAGATTTAAATATTGATCTTATATTTTTTTTCGGAATGCAAATAATGCAATCTACCGCGGATTTCAACAGGCAATTTGAATGTTTTAGACTTTGATTTAATCATAGAGACAACCAGCTGTCTGCGCGTTATAGACAAAGAGACCAATTTTTTACGATAGCAAAATTTAAGCCTGATATTGCGCCAGTGCTTAGGCAGATCCGGATCAATGCTTAAGCCTTTGGAGGTCATTTCTAGGCCCGCAAAAGCTCTTAGTACGATATCGATCGAACCTCCCATTACTCCTATATGCACTCCCTCAGGGGTAGTCCCTCCTTGAGTATCATAAATATCCGACCTCAATACTTCTACGAACCAATGCCAGGCTTCCCTGGACCTGCCCAGAAGATGGGTTATATAACAATGCACGACCTTGCTTAATGTCGAACCATGCGATGTGCGTTTAATATAATATTTAAAGTTTTTCTTGAGCATATTTTTAGTAAAGCCGTATCCCATCTTATGCAAAAGACTTTCTACTTCCTGTAGAGAAAAAAGGTAAAACATCATCAACACGTCTGCCTGCTTGGCTACTTTGTAATCATCGGGAGATTTGCCTTCAGCCTTAAGGATCCTATCTATGCGCTGGATCTTGCCGTATTTCGCACTATAGGCCTGCCAATTCAGTTCCTTTAACTTGAAATATCCGGCAAATTGGCTTATTATTCCTTCGCGCGTGATGATTATTTTAATCTTACGGGCGATGTCTTCCCAAGAGGCAATTTCTTTTTGACTTAATCTCGCCTTTTTTAAAATACGTTTTTTATATGTTGGGGGCAAAATCTGCATAATCTCCTGGGCCCTAAACAATATCCAAGCGATGAGGACATTGGTATAAGCGTTGTCTTTTAATCCCGGCTTCTTTGCCTTGGGAAGCCGCTCATGGAACTCATCGGGCCCCATGATGCCATATGTGTGATACCTTTTGTCTTTTTCATCGTAGCTGACAAGGCTAGACCCAAACTGCGCGATAGACAATATGATTTCCGCCCCATAGCGCAGGAAAAAGTCAAAGTCACCGGTCCTATTCCAATATTCCCAAATATCATAGGCGATATCAAAAGAGATATGTCTTTGTATAGAACTGTAATCCGGGCCCCATTTATTGGATACCGGATTAAGATGTATGACCTGGGTCTCTTCCTCTCCGCTAGAGGCACTTTGCCAAGGAAACATCGCCCCTTTATACCCATGTTCTCTGGCGTATTTTCTGGCTTGGTCTAAACGCCTATACCTATACATAAACAAAGCCCTCGATATCTCCGGATAATGTAGGTCGAAAAACGGCGTAACGTATATCCTGTCCCAGAATACGTGACCGCGATATGCCTCCCCATGTAATCCTCTTGCCGGCAGTCCTGCGTCAATATCAACGTTGTGCGGGGAAGCGGTCTGTAAAAGATGGAATGTATGCAAACGCAATACCTTCTGCGAAAATATATCTCCTTCTATTTGGATATCAAACCTATCCCATAACTTATGCCAAGCTTCTTTATGCGTCTTTAGCAGGGCTGCGAAAGTAGGCGCTTCTTTAGCAGAAACAATCGCGCTTTTAAGCGCATTGCGCACTCCTTTATCCCTGGAAGTGTAGATAGCGACAATCTTTTCTATTTCATAGCGTCTTCTCTTGTGTATGTATATTTTAAATTCTTGATAAATTGCTTTTTTCTTTTTGGCAAGTATCATGACCGGGGGCTTTAGTTCCTTTCCTTGAGAAAAAATGCGCACCCTGGCCGCTTGGCAGATATCGATTTTGGAATGGCTTGTCTTCATGGAAAGATAGGAAATATTCTTTTTTAACATGCCTGAAAAATTGGTCTTTAGATGTTTAGAGTTTAACTTTCTATAGCGGGCTACACCTGTATTCTGTAGAGTCCCGTCCAAAGCAGACCTGATAGTTATCCAACCCTCATAGTTTTCGGGAACGATACTGTATTTTATTGCTGCGCGATGAGGATCGACCATGTGTACTATTCTCTCTGTTTCAATAGTAGTCTTGCGGTCCTTTCTGTCCTGCAGAGAGACTTTTCTGTTCAAAGCTCCATTGCGCATATCTAGTTCTTTATGATAACAAAGGATATTGCTCGCCGATGGCACAAGCCAATGCTCTTTACCGATGCGGAAGGTCAAAAATAACCAATTGGGACAGTTGACCATATCATCGTTAAATATGGTACGGCCGGCGATATGCGTAGGTGTCTTATTGTAAACTCCGGAGATGTAAGTGCCGGGGTAGTGCACCTTAGAAGCTATGGATTCAGTCGCCGCTCCCCTGGTCCCAAAATAGCCATTGCCCAGAGTACACAAAGCTTCTCTTAAGCTCTCGTCATTGGGTTCGAATTTCTTATATACCAGCTTCCAGGCCGAGCCTTTTTCTATCTTTCTTCTTATCTTTTTATGCCGTACCCTTGATAACATTTTCGAATAACCTCTTTGTTTCATCAGGTGAAGCGATCCAAAAGTCAGCTGCCGATTCTGTATTTTCCTGGGCAACCAAGACTCCTGTCCCCCTTGTGCGAACAGCCCTAAAAGCATCTTCATCTGTGGTATCATCACCTATATATACTATACAGGTGTCAGACCAGGAGATCTTTAAAGCCTGGATAATCCATCTGACAGCTTTGCCCTTATCCCAGTCGATCTGAGGCATTATCTCAAACACTTTTTTACCGTTCATTAAACGTATGTCTTTATCTTCCTTGATAACACCTTTAATACATTCTTTGATCTCGGCAAGATATTTTTCCTGCACAAGACGATAATGGACAGCAACGCTGAACTTTTTATATTCTAACAATATCCCTTGTATATCCCCTAATTTTTGGGAGAGAGTTTTGGTGATCTCTTTTATTTTAGGAGTGAATTCTTTGGCCTTTGGCTGGATAATAGAAAAATCCGGTCCTGAAATGTCAAAGCCGTGGCTTCCCGCATAAATCAACCCTGGGATATCCACAAGCTTCTGCACATCTTCTCTCATTCTCCCGCTGATCACCGCTACTGTATGCAGCTTTGATAGTTCAGTTATGACCTTGCGCATATCTTCTGACATCACAGCCAATTCCGGACGCTTCACAATAGGCGTTAAAGTGCCGTCATAATCTAAAAAGAAGGCTACTTTCTTGCCCTGCAAGAAGACCTCTTTGCCTGTGCGTGAATAATAAGGATTTATGATTGTCGTCTCTGTTTCAACTTTTTCTGTTTTATCCCAGTTTTCAAACAGAGGTCTTGGCTTTCTATGGAACCACTGTTCGATCCTTTCGATGTCTATTTCGGATAAGTCCCCAACTACTATGTCTGCTCCGTTTTCTAGAAGCTGTACTTCGTTTTCTTCTCTGGCTACCCCTAAGACTAGTCCAAAGCCACCGTTTCTGCCGGCCTGGACACCCGAGGTAGCATCCTCCACGACCACCGAGCGTGCTGGTTCCGACCCGATGTTGCGAGAGGCCTTGACAAATATATCCCCTTCGGGCTTACCCTTAAGCCCTAACTCCGCGGAGACTAGACCATCGACCCTGGTCTCAAACAATTCTTCAAGACCCACGGCCTGCAGGATAACCTGACAACTTTTGGAGGAAGATGCAACTCCTACCCGCACTCCGGCTGCCTTGAGCTGCTTAATAAGCTCTACTGTAGAAGCATAGACCTCTGCCCCTTCTTTTTTGATAATATCCAAAAACATCTTGTTTTTTTTGTTGCCGATGCCGCAAGCGGTCTCTTCTTCCGGCCCATCCTGCGGGTCTCCGTATGGGATATGGATACCCCGAGACTCAAGAAAACTTCTTACACCCTCATATCTCGGCTTTCCATCGACATAGGGCAGGTAATCTCCCTCGTGCGTAAACTCACGAAACGGCTGGCCATCTCTTTTTTCGCGCATGCGCATATATTCATCAAACGTAGCCTTCCAGGATTTACCGTGCACCAGTGCTGTCTGCGTGATCACGCCATCCAAATCAAATATGACTGAATCGAACGAATATTTCTTCATATACCCTCATCACAGTTACAATCAATTATTCCTTTCCGATTTTGATTACTTTCACACTATCAAATATGCAGGTACCTTTTCCGGGCGTGCGCGGCTCGAACTGAAAACTCATGATCGGAAAATCCAGAATATCATTCTTCTGGGCGGTCTGCGGCTGCCAATCCGTGCGCACAAAAAATTTATTAAACGGGCAGGCTATCTCCCTCCAGCCCTCAAAATCATCGTTAAGTAAAAAACGCCATATCTCTCCGCCGGCGTCTTTGACATCCAAAGCGATCATAGCACCGCTTTTGGCTCCATACATAGACAGAGCAAGCGCCTGATATGCGTTCCAACGTACTTTCTGAGGTTTAAGCAACCAACGTGCGGCTCCTTTTACATCAAGATTATAACCGCGCGCACACCACATATATCCTTTTGGGTGAAGTTGATAAGTAAGCTTAATCGCTTGATCTCCGCATGTCTTCAACTGCTTCTCTGCGTAGATCTCTAAAGACGAATCGGCAGATGAGCCAAAATCCACTGTTTCACTATTTAACTCTCCCTCAAAACTATCGATCAAAACCTGATCGGGGACACTACAACCGGCACAGATCACAACAAAGGTTACTGCCCCGGCCAAAAATAATCTTTTCATATTTCCTCCTTTATCTTTTTACTCCTGCCTCATTTATTACCAATTTCGGATAATCGGCATCGATCGTAACCGGGACTCCGAAAGGCAATGTCACGTCGATCTCTCCTTGCCCACGGTGTCCCGATGGAAACCCATATATTATGGGGAAATGTGCATCGTGGAGTATATCATTAAGTATATCCCTGATGGTATACCTTTTCCCGGAATAATCAAGGCAGTCGATCATCCGGCCAAAGACTATTCCTTTTAATTTACGGAATTTACCGGAAAGCTTAAGATGCATAAGATAATTGTCGATGACTTCTAAATCTTCGCCGATATCTTCAAGAAAAAGAATCTTGTTATCTGTGTCGATGTCGTAAGCCGTGCCCAATGCGCTTATAAATAAGGACATATTGCCGCCAACCAATACACCTGTCGCCTTGCCGGGCCTTAGAGACCTTAATGAAGAAAAGTGCAGCTCCCCCAAAGCAATGGGCTGGGTGATCGCCTGCAATAAATAATCCAATGTGATCGAGTTCATATTATCATGTATCTCATCCGATACCACCGGACCGTGAAACACTACCATATTTACGGTCTTATAGAGATAAGAAAGAAGGATCGTTATATCGCTGTAACCGATAAATATCTTGGGGTTTCTTTTTATTATTTTTTTGTTCAGATAGGGAATGGTGCGTATGGAACCGTAGCCGGCTTTAGCGCAAAAGATTGCCTTTACCTCTTTATCGGCAAACATGCGGTTGATCTGCTGAGCCCTTTCCTTATCATAACCGGCCATAGACCAGTATTTACTGAAAATCGAGCGATCAAATTTTACCTTAAAGCCCAATTTTCTTAGTTTGTCTATTCCCCTTTTGAAATTGCCGATATCAAATGACCAGGCTGGCGCTACGATACCTATCGTATCGCCTTTTTTTAGACGCGCTGGTTTAGTCGCTTTTCTTCTACGCATCTTCATCGCGCACCTTGACCCGGGGAAACCATATTGCCCTGTAGCTTAAAGTATATTTGCCCTGGATATACTGCCAGGCCTTATCTATTATTCTCTCCGCGATATGCACTATTAGGTCGTCGGGGAGACCGTCTTTATGTTTAGACTGGGGGTAGACCGCGCATTGGTCATTCATATAGTCCACGACCAAAAACTTGCGGTTTCTCTTATTTATCGCTATCTCGCAGGAGAACCAGTCAATGCGTGTTATGCGTCCGATCTCCGAAGATATGCGTATCAGCGGAAGCAATTTATATTCATCTAGCTCTTTGAGCGTAACCTGGCGAAATATATTAGTATAAGGGTTCCACCAACAGGGGATCACCTCGCCGAATAAATTATAGACTCTAAACCAGGCCGGCTTGCCTGCCAATTTCAAAGGCTCCACAAATTCCTGTAATAAAAAGTTGTCTCCTATGTCAAATCTACGCGCCTTAGCTATTTCTTTAAGCGTCTGTCTTTTGTTGATTATTTTAACTCCTTTTTGCCCATAGCCCATTGCCGGCTTGATTACAAAGGGAAACCGCAGTTTCTTTTTTTCTTGATGCGACAGCCTTCTAGTAGGCTCCCAATTCCTGATCACTATAGTATAAGGTACGGGGACCTTGGCCCGCAATAGGTCAAAGTGGGTGATTGATTTATCCGCGGCCTCTTTGACATCATCGGGATCGGCTACTATCCGCGTCCCTGCATCCTTCAAGCTATAGGCAAGCCTGGTAAATTTGTCTGCAGGGTCATAGGTCTCTGAAGCCATGTCTAGATAGAATTTAACGATCAACCTGCCTTTTTTGACCGCATTGATCAGTTTTTTTAGTTTTCTCGGGCCGATAAAAACAAAGCTCAGCTTACGCGCCCTACACTCTGCTTTTAAGGCATTAATAAAAAGCTCTCGCTTGACATGCTCTTCGGGCCAACCTATGGCAAAATCAAATTTATCCATACGCCTTTTACCTCCTGATAAGATAAATATATTAAGAGGTCTTTTACTTTATAGCGGTTTCGGCTTGCTTATCTTTCTTTATAGAATTACATTTTTCCGGACATTCGCCTGTCCAGCAATATAGACACAACTTTTTCTTTGGCAGGCCGATAGCATCGACCATATCGCCTACCTTCTGATATCTTAAACTGCTCACTTCTAGATCTTTAGTGATCCATTCTACCATCCGCTTGTATTCATCCGTGCTCTCATCCAAGTATTTGGAGACATCCTCTATGTCCCGTCCCTCTAGGCTACGGATAGCTTTGCGGGCCGCCAATTCATTGATGCTACGCGTAGATAGGTTAAATTTACAGGGAAACATTAACGGCGGACAAGCGGGCCTGATATGTATCTGGCGGGCCCCGGCATCCCATAGTTTCTTGACAGTGAAATTTTTAAGCTGGGTACCTCTGACAATTGAATCTTCGCAGACGACTATCCTATTTCCATCGATTATCTCTTTAATAGGGATAAGCTTTAATTTGGCTATTAAATCACGGGACTCCTGCGAGGGCGGGGTGTAACTGCGGCCATATCCCGGCGTATATTTTACCAGGGGCCGCTTAAACGGTTTTGCTGACTCTATGGCATAACCTAAGGCATGGCCGGTCCCGGAATCAGGCACACCGGAAACAATATCCACCTCTATATCTCTGTCGCGCTTGGCCAAAAGCCTGCCACATCTTTCCCTTACCTGTTCGACATTTATCCCTTCATAGCTGGAAGCTGGAAAACCGGTATATATCCAAAGAAAAGCACAGATTTGTTCGGTGTCTTGAGCTTGTTTCTTCTGCACCAGCCCACCTTCATTGATCAATACTATTTCTCCGGGCTGAAGATACCTTTCGACCTCAAGCCCGAGGTTGGGAAAGGCGCTTGTCTCCGAAGTCACCGCCCATTCATTCTGCCGCCTTCCTATAACCAGGGGAGTATAGCCTAATCTATCGCGGGCGGCATAGACCCCGTCTTTGCTCAATAATAAAAGCGAACAAGAGCCGACTATATCTTCAAACATCCTCTCTATGCCGTCGATTATGTTTTCGCCCTGACTGATTAATTTAGCCGCTAATTCCGTGGTATTGACCGTGCCCTTGCTTACTTCGCTGAAAGAAATCCCTTTATTTAAGAGTCGTTCTGCCAATTCCTCGGCATTTTCTATTAGTCCGTTTGTGACAATGCAAAAGGGGCCAAACTTGGACTGCAGATAAATAGGCTGTTCATCAAAGGCGCTGATTGCCCCGATGCCTTTTGTGCCTTTCATTCTTTTATAATCTTCGTAGAACTTGGATTTAAACTGGCTTTGACTGATGCTATGTATCTGGCGCACAAAATCATCTCCTAAAACAGCCATCCCGCCGTACTCAGTACCTAGATGTGAATGGTAGTCGGTGCCAAAAAACAGTACTTCCGTACAGTCTTTTTCTGATACCGCGCCAAAGATCCCGCTCATCTTTTCCTCCCCTAATTTATTAAGTTTTACGACTTAAACTTTACAAACTCAATAATGCCCTGGCAATTTCAAAGTAGATGATTAAGGCTGTTATGTCGACAACTGTTGAAATAAAAGGTCCTGCCGCAACTGCCGGATCGACTTTGAGTTTTTTCAATAGTAACGGCAGAAAGGCACCGCTTAATGTAGCCATCACGATAGTAGCAGCTAAAGCAAGTCCTACGGCAAGACTGACAAATGGGTTTTTCTGCAGCAACAACGCTCTGCCCACCCCTAAAATTCCCAGCAAACTGCCTAGAACCAAACCTAGGCTTATTTCCCTACGCATAACTTTAAGCACTTGATTAAGATGTATGTCTCCCGTGGCCAATCCTCTTATGATAGTGGTGCTGGATTGAGTACCTGCGTTACCGGCCGTATTAAGAAGCATGGGGATGAAGTATGAGAGTGCCACCACCGCCTCTAAGGCAAAACCATAATGTTTTAATATTTGTCCGGAAAATTGCACAGCCGCAAGCAAAATTATCAACCAGACTATACGCCGTCGGACAAGAGTCAGAAAGCCGGTATCGAAATAGGGGTCTTCCGGAGCCAACATAGCCGCCATTTTGTAGAAGTCTTCTGTATTTTCGTCCCGGACTACATCGAGAATATCATCGACTGTCACTATGCCTACCAACTTTTTATCTTTGTCTATTACCGGTAAGGCCAATAGATTATATTTACGTACTGTGCGGGCCACTTCTTCCTGATCCTGATATGCCTGGGCTTTTATTACTTTACGGTTCATTATCTTTTTTATCGGCGCAGTCGGATCAGACAAAAATATGTCCTTAAGTGAAACAAAACCTATCAGTTTCTCCTGCTGATCGGTCACATAAGTATAGTATATTGTTTCTTTCTTGGGGGCCGCCAGCTTGATGATCTCCGAAGCCTCGGCTACAGTCAATTCAGGGGTCAAAGAGATGTATTCGGTAGTCATAATACTGCCGGCAGAATTAGGCGGGTATTTTAGAAGTTTCTCGACATCTTTACGCTCAGACTCGCTCATCAAGTTGAGAAATTTATTGGCTACTTCGTCTGGCAGGCTGCTAAGCAGGTCTGCCCGCTCGTCAGAAGACATCTCATTGAGAAGGTACGTCGATAATTCCTTTTCCAAGCTGTGCAAAAGCTCGAACTGCTCATATTCGTCCAGTTCGTCAAAGATTTCGATCACCTGTTTTTTATCCAGGCGACTTATCAAGGCAACCTGTTCTTTTATATCCAAATCAAAAATGGTATCGGCGATATCAGCGGGATGCATTTCCTTTACCGCTTCCTGCAACTCTTCCTTCTTATTCAGCTTGAGAAGCTCTCTGATTTCAGGCGTCATGATTGATGCAGGTCTCATATGTATCACCACCTTATAATATTAAAAAACTTAAAGCTAGCGCTAGGATCAAGCAGTAGTATCCAAAGAAATGCAACTTTGCTTTGCGAATGGCTAAAAGCAAAATTTTCAGAGCCAATAGACCGCTCAAAAAAGAAGTAAAAAAGGCAAAAGACATATATTTAAGTTCGCATAGCGCAAGATTAGAAAAACATCCTAATTCTAGAAAAAGCGCTCCCAAAACGGCCAATATCGAAGCTAAAAAGGAAAACTTAAACGCTGTCTCGCGTTCCACGTTGCGCAATAAAAGGGTAGAAATAGTAAGCCCGGAACGGGAAAGTCCGGGAATTACGCAAATCCCTTGTACCAGGCCAAAGCATACTGCATCCGCAGGCTTTAGATGGGTAAGCTTTCTGCCATCAAGCGCATGCCTTTTCGTAAATATCAGTACTATCCCTGTTATCGCTAAGGGCAAAGATACGTATTTAGCCGACAAAAACAGGCTTTCAAAAAAACCTTTGCCTAGAATCGCGACTAAAGCGGTCGAAAAAGTGGCCAACAGCACTAAAAAGATTATTTTTTTGTTTAAAAAACTTTTTATATCGCGATATAAAAAGACGATTATCGCCAGCAAAGTGCCCAGATGCAATACAATATCCAATATAAGCTGATTGTCCTGGATATCTAGAAGTTCCTGAAATATGACCAAATGAGCGGAACTGCTTACCGGCAAAAATTCGGTCAATCCCTGAATCAGCCCTAAAAATATATATTTAATTACCAGCATTTTCTATGACGATGTCTTTTACATATAAAGTGCTTTGGGCGGGATTCTGCACTGTGGAGAAGCCAAATTCAAGCCCTATATGCACAACGCTGGAGAGGTCTATTTTTGATTGATGTTCTATCGGTCTTATTACTACTTGCTGCCAATCGTCCAAGAGACCCTCCTCCCTCATTATCACCAATTGCGGCTCATAATCCTTAGCGAATTTATCGCGGAATGTCAACTCTAGTTTCTCTCCCCCTTCTTTGCCTTTTAGCGTAAGCACTATTTGCTTTTTTCGTAAATCCAGAGGGCTGGCGAAATCCATACCCATACATGACCAGGTACGAAAACTGCCGTTGACCAACTTCAGCGACTCATCTTCCTGTGAATGCACACAGGCTCCATAAAAGCCCAATTTCTTTACCAGCTGCGGGTCTTGTTTGCCTTCTCTTATTATCGAGCCTTTTTCGGGCTGTTTTGGTGCAGAAAGTGAAGTCAGCTTGGCCTGTGCTTGAAAATCATCGGGCACAAGCGCGCAATATCTCTTAAGATGTTTTTGGGCCTTCTTCGCATCTCCATTACTTAAACTTATTTCTGACAAAAGATAATGCGGCTCTGGCACATCCGGATATTCCTTGGTAAATTGCAAAAATATATCTTCGGCCTGCTCATAATCACCCCTTTGATAATCGACAATGGCCTTGAGATAACTAAACCTGGGTTCATCCGGATATTGAGCGATCAATTCCTGCAAAAGCACAGAGGCCTCCTGATACATCTCTGTCTCAAAGTAGATCTGCAGCTTTTCTAGCTTTTCATCTACCTGCGATTCGTATTCCCAGGTCACATCAAAACAGTAGCCGTTAAACGCCGCTAAAACAAGCATGGCCATTAAAATAACAATTTGTTTTGCTCTGTCCATTTGATTAACCTCCTTGTCCCTTCCTGTATAGGTATTTCTGGTTGCCAATTAAGTTTTTCTTTTAGTTTGTCTATATTTGATATGTATACCTTTTGGTCTAACGGCCTCCAATTAGAAAAGTTTACTTTTGTCGTAGAATTCAACTCCTTGTCTAAAAACTTCAAAAAGTCAAGTAGTGAAATGCAATTATTAGGGCCTCCTCCTATATTAAATACAGCGTGTTTTAGATCGCTTTTGATGAAAGCGTCAAATGCATAGATCAGATCCTCGACATACAGAAGATCCCTCACCTGCTTGCCGTCTCCATAAATAGTTATCGGCTTCTTAAGCAGACTGGCCACAACAAACCAGGCCACCCAACCTTGGTCTTCAAAACCAAATTGCCTTGTGCCGTATATACAGCTCATCCGAAATACGGCTGTGCGCATCCCGTATACTCTGGCATATTCTTGGGTGTAAAGGTCTCCCACATACTTACTCGCGCCATAGGGGGTATGCCCGGTATGATCTATGGGAACAGCCTCATCAATATCGCTTATATCTTTATACCTGTATTGCGAGGCGTTCTCCTCTAAACCATACCTGTCTACATTTTCGCCGTATACTTTATTGGTTGAGCAATAGATAAATGTGGCCCCGGGAGAATGTTTCCTTAACGCCTCTAATACGTTTAAGGTCCCATAGGCGTTGATAGCGAAATCTTCCCTGGGGATTCTGGAAGAAGAAGGCACGCCCGGTTGAGCAGCAGCGTGGATCACCACGTCTACGCCTTTAACGACTTTTGCTACGTCTTCTTCATCCCTAATATCCCCGATGACCCTGTTGATATTTTCATATTGCTTTAGATAATCCCAATTATAGCCCACGCATTTCTTCGTAGACCCAAAAAGTTTGGGACGGATCAAGTTGTCAAAGGCAATAACATCCGCTTTTTGACGGGCATAATATTCGGCTGCATGGCTGCCCACCAGACCTGCGCCACCGGTGACCAAAACCCTCATGGCCTACAACTCCCCTACTATCTCATCAAGCAGGTCTTTGAAGGTGACTATACCTACTTGATTTTTATCTGCGTCCACTAAAACCGCTATCTGCTTTCTCTCAAGCTGTAGAGAAAAAAACACTTTATCGATGGGGCTCTCCCAAAATATATAAAGCACGGGGCGCAAACAGTCTAACAACCTCTTACATTTATCCTGTTCGTAAAGGGCATCAAAGACATTGGCAAAACCTATGATATTTTCCTTCTTACCTTTATATACGGGGATGCGGGAAAAACCTTTTTCTCTGGAGAGCTCTTTCAGGCGTTTTGGACTATCCTGAGCCTCGATACTGATTACATCTTTTATGGGCACCATAATCTCTTTTACTTTCTTGCTACCGAACTCAAATATCCTATGGATGATCGCCCGTTCATGCGGCTTGATCTCATCGTCTTTTTTGCTTTCCCTGATCAACAACTTTAACTCTTCACGAGTAACGAAAAGGCTCTTTTTGGCTTCTTGCTTTCCCCGAAAAGGCAAAAGCATGATCCTGGCAATATAAGTGACCGCTATCGCCACAGGCCAAAAGAGAACACTGAAAAAACGCAGCATTTTGGCTGTCCGTAAAGTGATCCGGTCAGCATAATATCTAAACACTGCCTTAGGTATCGCTTCGCCAAAAATCAAGATAATCGGCGTCATGACTAAAGTAGTCAACCAGACGTATTGCTTGCCCAAAGTATCGGCGACCAGGGCCGTAAATAAAGCCGAAGATATGACTACGGAAAGGTTGGTACCCACCAAGGTCGTGCTCAATAGCCTATCCGGAAAACGTAATAGGCGTTTTATTAATACGGCACTGGGCACATTACTCTGGGCCAACTGTTCCAACTTTATGCGGTTTACCGAAATCACACCCATCTCCGAGCCAGAGAAGAAAGCCTCTAATAAAACAAATATGCCGGCTGTAAACAAAAGCCAAAAGATGCTCATGAGGGCTTAGCCTTTTTTTCTTGTGTTGAGTGATGTTTATAATGGTGTTTTTCGTGTGTCATTGTGATCTTGCGTATTCTACGTTTACGTACATCATCTACCGTAAAAAGATAGTTCCTATGCCTTATGCTTTCTCCTGATTTAGGGATTCTGCCAAAAAGATGGCCAATCAGACCGGCTACTGTCTGTACATCTTCGACCTTGAAATGGGTATGCAATTCTTCATTTAAATCGTGCAGGGAAGTCTTGCCGCTTACCGAAACTGAGTTCTCATCGATTCTGACGATAAGCTTCTCTTCTGTATCGTATTCATCCTGGATTTCGCCTACGATTTCCTCCAGTATGTCCTCGATGGTAACCAAGCCTGAGGTACCGCCGTATTCGTCTGTTACTATAGCAATATACGATCTTTTGCTTTGAAACTCCAACAATACTTCTTCTATCTTCTTGGTATCGGGGACAAAAAGAATCGGCTTGACTAATTTTTGCCAATCCGGACAAGGAGCAAGCAGATATTCTTTAGCGTAGACAATCCCCAAGATATTGTCTATAGTCTCTTTATATACCGGCAGTTTAGAATGGCGGTTGGATTTAAGGATCCGCTCAAGCTGCTGGGCATCTTCATTGAAATCGACACCGATTATGTCTACGCGCGGAGTCATGACCTCATTAACAGACCTTTCTGCGAAGTCGAAAACATTAGAGATCATCTGCTCTTCTTCTTTGCTCACTACCCCCTCTTTCTCTCCGATGGAAAGCAATCCTCTGACCTCTTCTTCGGTCAGGAACGGTTCCTTTAAATATTGGCGGCCGATAATGCGCTGAGAGAAGAAATCGGCAATCTTCGCCCATAACCAACGCAGGGGAAATATTAATTTGGCAAAAAGTTGTAAATAGCGTGCGATAAAGCAAGAAAAGTCTTCTGCGTGGGTAATGGCAAAAGTCTTAGGAGTGACCTCTCCAAATATTAAAAGCAAGGCAGTAGTAAAACCGACTGCGATACCCAATGCCTTTTGGCCGCTAATACGTATGGCTGTTTCAGTTACCAAGGCACTAGCAGAGACATTGACCAACATATTCCCGGTAAGAATAGTATTGAGGGTTCTGCGGGGCGAGCTCAATAGATTTTCGATTACAGCGCACTGCCCCGGCTGGATTTTTTTGAGCCTACGCAACTGCATTTTTGACAAAGAAAAAAGAGCCGTCTCGCTGGCAGAAAAAATCCCTGAAAGGACAAGCAACATTACAAAACCTATAATATGCCAGGTCAAAACCAATTAAGTCACCCTTTGACTTTAGTTAGAATGGCTTATTTTAAACGGATATCAAACTTAGATTACCCCTGCCGCTTTTCTTAGAGCGCGCAACTCCTTAGCTGTAAGCCTACGCCAATTGCCGGTTTTCAGCTGGCCTAACTTCAAAGGACCAAAAGCCACCCTCTCTATACTCAAAACAGGGTGCCTGATCATGGCAAACATCTTTTTTATCTGCCGCTTGCGTCCTTCGGTCAGCCGGATTTCTAATCCGGAAAAAGATTTTTCATCAGCAATAAGGTCGATCTTGCAAGGAAAGGTCTTTTTTCCTTCCAAAACTACGCCATTTTCCAACTTCTTAAGTGCCTTGGGCGAAATACTCCCCCGCACACAGACCCGATAGACCTTTTTAATCCCAAACTTGGGGTGGGATAAACGATAGGCTACTTCACCATCGTTGGTTAAAATTATTAATCCTGTAGTATCTTTATCTAACCTGCCTATTGGATAAATACGCAGGCTATTGCAACCGATTAAATCGATTACCTTGCGGCTGGCATATTTATCACGGACAGTAGCTACTACATCTTTAGGTTTGTTTAGTAAAAAATATACTTTCTTTTGTATGCAAGTGCTTTTATTATCAAGGGTTATATTGTCTTTGCCTATCTCTACTCGCTGCCCCGGCTTTAAGATTATCTTACCGTCTACTTTTACTCTTCCGGATTTAATAATCTCTACCGCGGATCTCCGTGAGGCAAAACCTGATCTTGCCAAAGCAACCTGTAAGCGTACTTTTTGTCCCATTTTAGCCCTAATATCCTACCACAAAGGCCCCCTTTTTGCAAGTGAAATGCAGATTAAGGCCTTTGAGCCTAATACCCGCTGCTTTTGTCAATTGCTTGACAGGGACCAGAGAAGGTGGTATATTGTTATGCACTGTGTTCAGGCTTTGGACAAAAAATTTTATAAATCTAATTTACCCTTTATCTTGTATAATTTGTAAGATAAAACTGCATCCTTTAAGCGAAAAGCCGTTGTGCGAGAACTGCTGGAATAAAATTGAGTTAACAACGCCTCCTTTTTGCAGGATTTGCGGAAAAAGCCTCTCTGCCCCGCAAAAACACGGACAGGCAGACAGGCCTGCGAAAACTCAAAATCAAGCCTTTGTATGCAGCAGTTGTCAAAAGTCCTCATATTTTTTCAAAACATCGCATTCTGTCTGCAGTTACGATGGTATAATTAAAGATTGCATCCATTTGTTTAAGTATAAAGGCAAGCTATCATTGGCCAAGCCTTTAAGTTTATTCCTGATCGGGTTTGCAAATAAGTTTTTAGATATGGAAAAAGTAGATATGGTCATGCCCGTGCCTTTATGCAGACAGAAAATCCGACAAAGGCAGTTTAACCAAGCTTTATTATTAGCCAAACCCCTGGCTTGTGCCTTTGCAACACAAATCGATAACAAGACTTTAGTCAAAGTCAATTCTGGTCCGGCCCAGGTCTCATTAAGCAAGGCGGAAAGGCTCAATAACGTAAAAGGGGCATTCAGGGTCAAGGGCAGAAGATCAATCAAAGACAAAAGTATTTTGCTGGTAGACGACGTCTTTACCACTGGCGCGACAGCAAATGAATGTGCTAAAATATTGAAAGAGGCAGGCGCAAGTTCAGTACAAGTATTGACGCTGGCCAGGAGTAATTGATATTAAAAGACGTAACATATTTTAGGTTAATATAGGTTAATAAATAATAGGAGAAATAAGGGTTAATAACGGTTAACAGAGGTTGCGAAAGGCAACCTATATTAACCGACACTGCTAATACATGGCATTGTTAACCTACGATAAGCTAGGTATTACAAAATGAGAATATTAAGGACGTATCTTTTAAAAGAACTGTTTTGGCCGTTTATTCTATCTCTGTCTATTCTGGTCTTCATAATGCTTATGGGCAATTTAGTAAACATTGTCAATATGGTAATCAACAAGGGCGTAAGCTTTGCCTTGATGAGCCAGCTCATAATCTTGCTTCTTCCTAATATCCTTTCCTATGCCCTGCCCCTGGCTATACTTAGCTCTACGCTCTTGACTATCGGGCGTCTGGCCGCTGACAATGAGATTATCGCTATCCGGGCAAGCGGCATCAACCTCTATAAGCTATGTTTTCCGATAATCATAATCGGATTGATCCTAAGCCTTGCCTCCATCCCTCTCAACGACAGGATTAAACCACAAGCTTTATACGCGACCAGAAAGATCGTCAAGCAGATCGGCGTAAAAAGCCCTACAGCCCTTTTGGAAGCCGGCACGTTTATCAGGTCGTTTAAAAACTATATTATTTTTATCTACGGGATCCACCAAAACAAACTAACCAATATAAGGATATATCAACCGCAGGAGGGAAAGCCAACCCGCACCATTATCGCCAACAGCGGGGAATTCTTACCTATCCCGGAACAAGACATTATAAGGCTTAAATTAATAAACGGCACAAGCGACGAACCTAATCTCAAAGACCCCAACACGTTCTACAAGCTCAATTTTCAGAAGTACTATCTCACTTTGGATATCTCTGGGGGCGAACAAAACCTGCAAAAAAAGCTCAAAGACATGAGCATCCGCGAATTGCGCAAGAAGATGGACGAGCTCAAAAAAGAGAAAATCGAGGATACCACTCCCATAATCACGGAAATAAATAAAAAGCTTTCCTTTTCTTTCGCAAATCTGGCGTTTGTCTTAGTAGGGCTTCCGTTGGCGATTTGGACCAGAAGGCGAGAAAAATTTGTAGGCATCGGATTGAGCATAGGCTTATTTGTTGCCTATTATGTCCTTTTCCTAGCCGGAGAGGTCCTTTCCATTAAAAAGTTTATCCTGCCTGGTCTGGGAGTCTGGCTGGCAGATATTGTATTAGCCGTAGTAGGGCTTATCCTTATCTTCCAGACGATGAAACGTTAAAGGCTTTAAAGCATGAAAATAATCGACCGTTATATCACAAGAGAGTTTCTTATTCCTTTCTTTTATTGCCTGGCCATCTTCATTTCACTTTATATTGTTATCGACTTGGTCAGCCGCCTGGAGGATATCCTCAAAAACCATGTAGAGATCCCAATATTGCTTCAATATTATCTGGCATTCCTGCCTATAATCTTTGTACGTACCGCACCCATAGCGGTACTCTTATCCACGCTCTATGTGTTAGGTAATCTAAGCAAATACAATGAGGTTACGGCCCTTAAGGCAAGCGGCCTAAACATCTGGAGACTGGCATTGCCTTTCTTTTATCTGGGCTTAATAATTAGCATTGTTACATTGGCCATCAACGATAAGCTGCTTCCCCAGGCCAATATGGTCTCCACTACAGTCAAAGAAGAATATCTTGACAAGGAAAAGGAAGACACCAGCAATAAAGTAGTGACTGATATCGCCCTCTATGGCACTCATAACCGCCTTATCCATGTGCGTAAATTCATCGTCAATGAGAACCTGCTCAAGGAGATCACCATCTTAGAGCAGGATGAAAATGAACGCGTTACCGCAAAAATCCAAGCCAAAGAAGCAAGATGGATAAAAGACAAGTGGGTACTTTTTGATTGCATTATATACAACTTCGAAGTACCCGGTCAAGTGACCGAGGAACCTAACTTTTTTAAGAAAATGATCCTGGATATAGAAGAAAAACCAAAGGATTTCCTGCGCCGGGAATCTTCGGCTGAATTCATGAGTTATCGTAAGTTAAAGGGGTATATTCAGAGGCTTTCCGGAAGCGGGGCCAAGATCGTACAAAAATTACTGGTGGACCTGCACCACAAGGTATCTTTTGCCTTTGTCAGCCTGGTAGTCATATTTTTGGGTATACCTTTTGCGCTTTCTGCACAAGGTACAGGCAAAGTCGCCAGCATCGGACTGGCTGTGGTAATATGTTTTTTCTATTATGCCGTGGAAGCCTTAAGCCTTGCTCTGGGCAAGCGCGGCACCCTGCCGCCTTTCCTCTCCGCCTGGTTTGCCAATATTCTCTTCGGCACAGTGGCCATCATGCTCATGCGCCGCACTCCCAAATAAGGAAATATTAAGACTTGGCTAAGGCCTCTGGGATGGGTTGTTTGATCCTGACGGGGTTGACGTATCTGTTCACCAATGCCTGGGTCTCGGAGGCATTGAGTTTTTTGAACAGAAAAGTAAACTTTTCTTCCAATTCTTGACCTATGGCGTCGCGTGTATCCTGAGAGAGGTCCATCAACTCTTTTTTGAAGGGGCCGAAACCCTTCTTGCGCGTCTTGTAGATAAACTGCTCATCGGACATCCCTTCTTTCTTGTCCGCCTGGCAATTTTCTTTAAGCCAACTGTAGATCTTCTCCTTTAAGTCTTTAGGCAGATGCTTGCTTTCATAAATGATATTCTGAAAGCCTGTGGCTAAATGCACCTCCGCTGTCTCGGTCTGGGGAAAATGATGGAAAGCATCGTCCGGTAAAGTAGAAGCCCCATGCTGGACTGTTCCGCTTATGCCATAATCTCGGCGAGCGATTTCTGATATTGTCCTTAATGCATCGAAGTCCAGACTGACCTCAGCGATGCTGCCGTCGGCCAAAACCACTCCTCCGTGGGCAGTGCCGGTCTGGATGCTTATCTTGCTGATGCCTTTTACACCTTTTACATAATGATCCAATTGTTTCTTATAGCCCTGCATAAAGGCCTTAAACTCTTCCGGCGTGGTATTCTTCCCTCCCACTTCACCGATTTCCCCGCCTACGGATATAGTGATCCCCTGCGGCTCTTTCTGCCTAATAAAGGCGGTCAATTTAGCTGCCACATCGTAATTGTTATACTGCTGTTCATCTATACTGGGCTTACTTAGATCTACCAGGGTCGAACTGTCAATATCTATATTATAAAATCCGGCGGCAATGGCCTCGGAGATCAACTGCCTTGCGCCTTCAACTTCCTTTTCCGGGTCCTGACTGAAGTTCTTCGCTTTAAGCTGAAAGTGGTCACCTTGGATAAAAAGCGGCCCCTTAAATCCCTCTTTGATCGCCGCAGCCAAACAAACCGCCGTATATTCTTTGGGCCTTTGAAAAGTATAGCTCATTTCTGACTTTGCGATCTCAAAAATATAAGCCAATGACTTACATTTAATGGCTGTCCTTACCAAAGCTCTGGCCACGTCATATGTCAAACCCCTGATATTGACCGCGGCAGTAGTGATCTTACTGTACTTAGCCTGGCCCTTTGCCTCATAAAGTCCCTGTATAGAGGAAGGCAACACCTCTAACTCCGCGGCCAGCTCCCAGATAACCCAAAAACAACTGTCTTTTATTTCCTGGCTTTGGTTTAGGCAAAGATTATAGACAAGATCATCGATTATCTTTTTGACCTTGGCCCTGTCCTCCACTAGCACGCCTTCTTTGGAAATCTTTATCGCACTTCTGGTATTTTCTTTCAGCTCATTTACGTCTTTGTAAAGCATTTTTTGCTTCTCCTCTCTAAGTGGCTTCTATCTCTTCAGGGCTATTTCTAACGCCTGATTGACTGTTTCCACGCCTAGTAGATCAATATCACCTTTGATCTTGATGTCCTTTAGATTATTTTTAGAGATGATGCAACGCTTGAAACCAAGCCTTTGGGCCTCCTTGATCCTGGATTCGGCAAATGTCACTGCCCTCACCTCTGCGCTTAGGCCTATTTCCCCTAAGACGATATTCTCCGGATCTACCGGGACCTCCTTTAGGCTTGAGGCAACAGCTACCGCGATCGCTAGGTCTATGGCCGGCTCCTGGATCTTGACTCCTCCAGCGACATTGACAAAAATATCTTGATTGACCAAACCCAGGCCTACCCTTTTTTCTAAGACTGCTATTAAAAGGGAGATGCGGTTATAATCCAGCCCCGAAGACCATCTGCGGGGCATGGCCAAGTTGGAATTACTGACCAAGGCCTGGATTTCTACTAAAAGAGGGCGTGTCCCTTCAATGCAAGGCACTACCACCGAGCCAGCCGCTTGCTTTGGTCGCTGGGACAGAAAAAGCTGTGAAGGGTTTTCTACCTCCTCTAAACCATATCCAGTCATCTGAAATACGCCTATTTCATTTGTAGAGCCAAACCTGTTCTTTACCGCCCTTAAAATCCTAAAAGAAATATGCCTTTGCCCTTCGAAATAAAGTACTGTATCGACCATGTGCTCTAAAACACGCGGTCCGGCTAACGAACCCTCTTTGGTGACATGGCCCACTAAAAATATGGGGATATTAGTGGCTTTGGCTAAAGCGATGAGCATCCCCGAGCATTCTCGCACCTGGCTTACACTACCGGCGCTTGAGGAAAGCTCAGGGTTATATAAAACCTGGATAGAATCGATTACGACGCAGGAGGGTTTGTATTTTTTGATATATTCCGCGATTAAGACGACATTGGTCTCACTTACTATATATAGATTTTTGGGGATTTTGCCTAAGCGATCAGCTCTTAATTTTGTCTGGCGCATTGATTCTTCGCCGCTGACATAAAGCACTATGCCTTGGTTCTCGCTCAATTTAGCCGAGGCCTGAAGAAGAAGCGTGGATTTGCCGATGCCCGGTTCACCACCTACCAAGATGACTGAACCGGCGACTATTCCTCCTCCTAAAATCCTATCTAATTCCTTTATCTGCGTAGGCTCTCTTAGCTGCTTAGAGATCTCGATCTCTGAAAGCGAACGAGGTTTTTCTCCCGAAGAAAGATTATACCGCGATGGTTCCTCTTGTGCGGTTTGCACTTCTTCGACCAAGGTATTCCAGTTCTCGCAATCAGGACAGCGACCTAACCATTTAGCCGACTGGTAGCCACATTGCTGACATATAAAAACGGTCTTTAACTTGGGCATTGTATTTCTTTAGAAGTTCTGCGTTGGCTCTATCTCTTCTCTTTGTATTTCTTTTTCTTCTTTTTCTCTTTTTTGAATATCTGATTTAGTCGGTTTAAGCCAATGTCCAAGCTTGCCTTCTCCGCGCTCCAGGCGGCCGGTTATAACCTTTACATTTTCAGCAGTAGCGCGGATATCTTCTATGGCTTCTTTAATCTTGGTTTTGGCCTCTTCATCCAAAGTCTCGTCTAAATTCCCGGTAAAACTGTTGGCATTGCTTACCGCTTGTTTAAAGTCAGTTCTCATCTTTTCATCCAGCAAATCGCTTGCGCAGTCGAGGAGGTTTTCAAATTTAGCGGCCACGCTGCGCACTATTTCCATAACAGTATCGGTAGAGGCGGGGTCACGACCGACCAACATATCTCCTTCTTCTAAAAGGTTGTCATAGTCATCACCGGGGACTATCTCTAAATACGTATCACCTATCAACCCTAGCATGCTGACAAAGGCATCGGAATCGCCAGGGAGCTTAAAGCCCTCCTCCAGCCAGATTGAAAGCATTGCTTTGGCCCGACCGCTTTCGCGATCATAGACCATCTTCACTTCTTTTACTTCACCCGCCTCTATGCCTGCGATCCTGACAGGTGCTCCGATGTCGATACCGCTGGCAAAGTCAAAGCACACTTGTATAAAATAGCCCGGGCGCAAGATATAGACTTCGCTAATAGAAAATACAGCCAATGTCAATATTATCAATCCGATAAAAGCAAAAATTCCTACCTTTAGTTCCAAATTAAATTTGCCTGCCATATTTTCCTCCTTTTTCAGGATAGGGCGGTTCTATGTATTTTACACACTCTTTAATCGGTAATAGGACCACGGGCTGCGCCAGTAATAAACTGTCTGACATAAGGGTCTTTTGTATCCTTGATCTCCTGCGGGCTTCCACTCTCTATAATCCGGCCGTCGTAAAGCATGGAAATCCTATCAGCTATTTTATAGGCACTGACCATATCGTGCGTTACCGCTATCGAGGTAACCTCCAACTTGTCATGAAGTTGGCGGATCAATGTATTGATGGCATCGGCCATAATCGGGTCAATACCCGTTGTCGGTTCATCATATAAAATAATATCGGGGCGGGCGCAGATCGCTCGGGCAAGGCCCACCCTCTTTTTCATCCCGCCGCTCAGCTCTGAAGGAGCAAGCTCTTCTATCCCCCTAAGCCCCACTAACTCCAGGCTTTCTCTGACTCTTTTTCTAATTGTGATCTCATCCGAATCAGTGTGTTCGCGCAACACGAACCCAACATTCTCTCCCACGCTAAGGGAATCAAAAAGTGCGGCGCCCTGAAAAAGAAGCCCCATCCTTAATCGCAGACGGTCGATCTCCTTCTCATTGAGCCTGGTGATATCCTGATTGTCAATGATCACCTGTCCGGAGTCCGGTTTTAAAATACCGACGATATGTTTTAAAAGGACGCTTTTACCGCAACCAGAACGGCCAATTATGACCTGGGTCTGCCCCTTCTTGATCAACAGATTAAGTTTTTTTAAGACCTCGTGGCCATTAAATGTTTTGCATAGATTAATTATCTCTATCATCTCTTTGTTATTTTTGTAGGTTAACAATGGTTAACATAGGTTAACAATACCATGCATTAGCAGCGTTGGTTAATATAGGTTGCTGTTTTTGTAACCTTTTTTAACCGTTATTAACCCTTATTTCTCCTATTATTTCTTAACTTATATTAACCTGCATTTTTTATTATCACACAAAGTAAAAAAATGCGGTGAACAGACAGTCAGCGGCAATGATCAATACAAATGAAATTACGACGGCTAAGGTGGTCGCTTTGCCTACTCCTTCGGCGCCACCTCTGGCATTAAGGCCCTCAAAGCAAGAAACAGTACAGATGACTGCGGCAAATATCAAGGATTTAAAAAGACCGCTAAAAATGTCTTTTAGGGTTAAGACTTCGAAAGTCGAATTAATAAACATGCTGGAAGTAATACCTAGTTTCCAAATGGCCACAATATAGCCGCCTACAATGCCGATAAAATTTGCATATATAGTCAAAATAGGGACCATGGTCATCAAAGCCAAAAATCGGGGGACTACCAGGTAATGGATCGGGTCAGAAGCCATGGTCTGGAGGGCATCGACTTGCTCCGTGACCTTCATCGTGCCTAACTCAGCGCTGATAGAAGCACCGGCCCGGCCGGCTATTATCAGCGCGGTAAAAACAGGGCCCATCTCCCTACACATGGCAATTGACACTAGATGAGCGATAAATCTCTCGGCCCCTAACTTTTGCAGCTGGTAGGCGCTCTGAAAGACCAAGACTATTCCCGTAAACAAAGAAATCAGAGTGACAATAAACAAACTATCTACTCCGATCTTGCTCATCTGGGCAAAGACCTGCCTACGCTTAAAAGGAGGCCTAAATACACCCAGCGTGGCCTTAGTCCCCAAAAGCACAATACCGCCTGTATAATAAAGAGCATCTAAAAACTTTTTTCCCAGCCTGTTTAGATAAGCCTTCATTATCTATCTTCCTCTTTTTATTTAAAACTTGAACCTGCGCTCTACCCCCAAGATGCCTTCGTCTTTCCTTAAACGGAGCTTGATAGTCTTATCTCCGAAAATCTTGTATTCTAACCCCAGTTCATTTGTATATACATCTTCCAATCCCATACTGTGTTCGTCAATAAATGTATCGAAGGTGACCTTAACATCCTCGGCGATGTTCTTGGACATATGTACAGTATTATAGTGATCGTCCCGAGTTATATCCCAGCCCTTCCAAAATATTCCTTTGTCCGCTGAGAAGTTCAACTCAAAGCTATTGATGTTAGAAAAGTCTATTTCCCCATCCATGATGAAAGATTCGTCTTCACGACTGACCCGCGAATCGACGATAAAGATCTTAGGATATTGGCCTTCGAGATTAATATCGGCACTGATAAAATCCAATTCGCCAAAATTCCCGTTCTTGGACTCCAAATACCCCTCAAGCTTAAGGGTATCTAAGGGCCCCGTCATCTTGATCAGGCCATTGACCAGGCCGGAAAAATCCGGGCGCTCGGGATACGTCAGCTTGGCCATCAATTCATGGGGTGCGGCCTGAAAAAAGTTCAAAGACAGGTCCGCTGAGAAAGGTTTTTCTAGCTCCACAATGCCGCGCAGATCATACTCTTCCCCTATAGCACAGGTCAAGATACGCAACTGCTTATCTATGATCTCAAACGAGGAGTTTAGCTCGGAGAAAGGGCGGTTATTGAGTACCGTGCCGTATGTCTTGAGGGTGCCGGATATCTTTTCCTTTGCTTTATCCACCCCGAGCTTTTTGGTAATAGATAAAGTAGCGTTGGTAAGTATATCAAAGTTTTTCGCTTTTAAGTGGTTGAGGTTGAGGGTAACCAACAATTTTTCAGAGGTCAACTCTCCGTACATATTTAACGCATCTTGAGGATTATCCTTTAACACCGCCTTAATATCCTGAAAGTAAAGGCCGTCACTATTTAAGAAAAGTCTGCCTTCAAGGTCTGTAAGCAAAGGTGCTTCTTTATCAAATAAGACTGTACCTTTTTCTAAGATGAACACAAAGTCCCTAGAGATAAATTTGGGTATTGTGTCTTGAGGAGCAGATTTCAAGCCAGATTGCATCTTTTCTCTGGGTTGACCAGAAAGCCTGAGCGTAGGAGAGATAAGCCTCAATATAGGCACGTCCTCGGGCTCGGAAAATAAAAGCTCCTTTAAGCTATAGTCGATACGGGCCTGGTCTACCGTGATATCAAAGTTAAATCCGGAATCACCGCTGAAGCTGATCTTTAGTTTTTCCACTACTACTCCGCTTAAAATGGCTGGCTTGATCTTTCCGATAGAAAGCTCGCAATGAAGGCTCTTGGCCAGGCTTTCCTCAATTAGTGTCTTTACCTTTTGAAAGAATAGCTCCTTTCGAATATAGACAAAGACGAACATAGCAGAAAGCAAAAGAAACGCAATAAATGTTTTTCGCCCTCTACGCAAAGATAAGCTCCTCTTTTTTGCGAGTGACTACAATTTTTTTGGACTGTTTAGGTTTATTTTTGATTATTTCTTCAGAAAGAGGATCTTCCAAAAACCTTTGGATCGTGCGTTTTAGAGGACGGGCACCGAAAACAGGATTGAAGCCTTTTTCAATAAGAAATTCCTTTGCTTCCTTTGACAGCTCCAAGGTAAGCTGTTTATCGGCCAGCCTTTTCTGCACTTCCCCTATTTCGATCTCTACTATTTTAAACAAATCGTCCTTGGTTAATGGACGAAAGACATTTATATCGTCGATGCGGTTTAAGAATTCCGGCTTGAAAGTCCGCCTTACCTCGTCAAGAAGTTTCTTTTTCATTTCACTGAAGGTAACTTCCTCCTGCTGAGACTTAAAGCCGAGCGAACCTTGCTTCCTAAGCATCTCCGCTCCGATGTTGGAAGTCATGATCAAAATGGTATTGCGGAAGTCTACCTTTCTGCCAAAACTGTCGGTAAGCCTTCCGTCTTCTAAGACCTGCAGGAGAATATTGAAGACATCGGGATGGGCCTTCTCTATCTCATCCAAAAGCACTACCGAGTATGGCCTGCGCCTTACTTTCTCGGTCAACTGCCCCCCTTCCTCATAACCCACATATCCCGGAGGGGCACCGACCAACCGAGAGACATTAAACTTCTCCATATATTCCGACATATCAAGCTGTATAAGGGCATCCTCATCGCCAAACATAAATTCTGCCAAGGCCCTGGCCAAAAGCGTCTTGCCTACTCCTGTTGGTCCCAGGAAGACAAAAGAACCTATTGGCCTGCGCGGGTCTTTGATGCCGGCTCGGGAACGTCTCACTGCACGGGCGATAGCAGCAATAGCTTCGTCTTGACCGATCACCCTTTTGTGCATTTCTTCTTCCATTTTTAAAAGTTTCTCTGATTCCTTCTGTTCTAATTTGGAAACAGGCACCCCAGTCCATTTGGAAACGATCTGGGCAATATCCTCTTCTCCTACAGTAGGTATCACTTCTATCTTTTTCTTATTCCAACTTACTTTTACTTTGCCTAATTCTTGTTTGGCCTCCCTCTCTTGATCTCTAAAATGGGCGGCTTTCTCAAAATCCTGGCTTTTTATTGCCGCCTCTTTTTCTTTCCTGATATCTTCTATCTTTTTCTCTAACTCCTTTAGATCCGGAGGTACGGTAAGCGCCGAAAGCCTGGCCCTTGCTCCGGCTTCATCCATTAAGTCTACCGCTTTATCGGGAAGATAACGCCCGGTTATATAACGGTCGGAAAGCTTGGCCGCTTCTTCCAGCGCTTCATCAGTAAACTTCACTTTGTGATGGGCTTCATATTTATCCCTTAGTCCTTTCAATATATCTATGGTCTCTTTCACCGTTGGAGGCTCAACCATGATGGTCTGAAACCTACGTTCCAAAGCCGCGTCTTTCTCGATATATTTGCGGTATTCGTCCAGAGTAGTGGCCCCGATACATTGGGCCTCTCCGCGAGAAAGGGCTGGTTTTAAGATATTGGATGCGTCTATAGCGCCTTCCGCCCCCCCGGCCCCGACCAAGGTATGCAACTCATCAATAAACATGACGATGTTCTCGGATTTCTTGATCTCGTCCATGATCGCCTTGATGCGTTCCTCAAACTGGCCACGGTACTTAGTACCCGCTACCATCAAGGCCAAATCTATAATAACTATACGTTTATCCTGTAGCACTTCAGGAACGTTGCCTGCTACTATTTGCTGGGCCAGGCCTTCGACAATAGCTGTCTTGCCTACTCCTGCTTCACCTAAAAGCACAGGGTTATTCTTGGTGCGCCGACTCAAAATCTGGATCACCCTCTCGATTTCATTTTGTCGGCCAATGACCGGGTCGAGTTTTCCTTCGTTTGCCAAGTGGGTCAGGTCTCTACCGAACGCATCGAGCGCCGGGGTCTTGCTTTTAGCCTTAGGTCCTGGTGCATTAGAAACAGCCGGTCCACTTTGCCCGGGGATACCTTGACCCAAAAGCTCCATTATCTCATGCCTGACTTTATTTAAGTCTAAGCCTAGGCCCAAAAGTACTTGGGCGGCAACTCCTTCGCCTTCGCGCAATAGACCCAAGAGCAGATGTTCAGTGCCGATATAATTATGGCCCAGGCTCCTAGCTTCTTCCATCGACAGTTCGATTACGCGTTTGGCCCGGGGGGTAAAAGGAATATCTCCGGAGACAGAAGAAGCAGGCCCTGGTTGGACCAATTTTTCTATTTCCAGCCTTATCTTGTCTAAACCCAAACCCATATTCTGTAATACCGCGCTAGCCACTCCTTCTCCTTCGCGAATCAAGCCCAGGAGGATATGCTCAGTGCCGATATAATCGTGATTAAAACGCTTGGCTTCTTCCTTAGCCAAAATAATTACTTTTCTGGCTCGCTCAGTAAAACGATTAAACATATTTATTTGTCCTCCATATCTTTTGCCAGTTCTTTCCTGATGAATTCTGCCCTTTTTACATCTCGTTCTTGGGCGGAAAATGTCTTTCCTTCTAGCTTTTGCAGATGTGCCGGTTGAATATAGATGAAGATCTTGTTTATCGTCTGGATGTCCAGACCTTTCAGGATACCCATATCTACCCCTAAACGCACGGAAGAAAATAGATCTACGGCTTCTTTGCTGGTAATAATATGGGCGTTTTTCAAAGTAGCGAATGCCCGCCAAATGCGGTCTTCAATCCGGGAGCGGTCCTGTTCAAAGAGCGCCCGCCTTGCGTTTTGTTCATGTCCTATTACCTGTTTAATGATCCGGTTAATATTATCCAGCAGGTCTTCTTCCGAATGCCCTAAAGTAACCTGATTAGAGATTTGAAAAAAGTTGCCACTGGCCTCGGTGCCTTCACCGTAAAAGCCCCTTGCCGTTAAGCTTAACTTGGTAATAGCCTGCAGGACCTTATTGATCTGTTTTGACATGACCAATGCCGGCAAATGCAACATTACCGAGGCACGCAAGCCTGTACCTGTATTGGTGGGACAGGCGGTTAAATAACCCCAATCTTCAGAATAGGCAAAATCCAGCTTTTTCTCAAAGTCCTTATCTATCCTTTTAATAATCTGCCAAGCCTCATCCAGATTAAAACCGGATTGCATCACCTGCGTCCTTAAGTGGTCCTCCTCGTTGATCATGATGCTTAAAATCTCTTGGTCCCCGACTATTACGGCCTTGTGGTTGGCCCGCAGGGCGTGCTCTTTAGAAATAAGGTGGCGTTCGATAAGGAACTGTTTATCCAGGTTGTTTAAATCAGCCATATACAGGAAAAGCGCGTTTTTGGTGTAACTGCTCGAGCTGACCGCATCCTTGACCTTCATCAGCACTTCTTCTTTCTTTTTCGTGTCCGCCCAATGCGAAAAAGGGATCCCCTTTAAATTCCTGGCCAACCTTACACGGCTGGAAATGACAATATTAGAATAGGGGCCAGAACACTTTAACCATTCACAAGTCTGCTTAATCAGATCATTTAACCTCATTAACTGCTCCCATATTGATTATTTTTTCTTTTTGGACTCTAGCGCTCTGATTTTATCTCTCAGGCGCGCAGCTTCTTCAAATTCCTCCATTTTAATCGCTCTCTGCAACTTTGATTTTAACACTTCTATTTCCGATTGTTGTTTTTTTGTCTCTTTTTCTTTCTTTAGCGGCGCGCATCCTAAATGCTGGGTAGAGCCGTGGATCCTTTTCAGCAATACGCCCAGGCTGTCTTTAAAAGCTTCATAACATTCACTGCAACCCAATCTGCCTATGCGCCGGAAATCTTCATAGCTCAAACTACAGTTAGGGCATTTTGTTTCGGTCTTGCCTACAACCTCAAACTGCTGCCCCAGGTCGGCCAAGCCAGCTAAAAGGTCGGCCAAGCCAAAATGTTGTTCCATCTGCGCTCCTTTTTGTCGCGCGCATTCCTCGCATAAATGCAATTCCGTGATCTGGTTATCAATAATCTCGGTCAAATGGACCGTTGCCTCATTTTTGTGGCATATATTGCATAACATTAATATTGTGCTCCTTCCGTCTTGGTTAACTTACGGAATTCTTTAATTAGCATGAGGGTCGTCTCACCGGGCTTGCCTTTACCGATAACCCTGCCATCGACCTTGACCACCGGAATTATTTCCGCTGCCGTGCCGGTCAAAAATACCTCATCGGAAATATATACTTCGTGTCGGGTAATTACATGTTCGTGGGTAGCGATTCGTTTTTTCTTGGCGATATCCAAAACGCTATCACGAGTAATCCCGCGCAAAGTGCCCATACATTGAGGCGGAGTATAAAGCTCCCCTTTCTTGACTATAAAGATATTGTCTCCGGTGCATTCGGCGACATAGCCCAAGGAGTCAAGCATAATTGCTTCTTGGTAGCCAGAATTTATTGCTTCGATCTTAGCCAAGATGTTATTCAAATAATTCAAAGACTTTATCTGAGGGTTGAGGGCCTCGGGAAGGTTTCTCACCGTGGGCACAGTAATGATCTCCAATCCTTCACGATAGAGCTTCTCTGGATAAAGCACGATCTTATCTGTGATGATAATCACATTGGCGTTTCCTTTGCACTTGCGCGGATCCAAGCCCAGATCTCCCGGCCCACGGGTAACCACTACCCTGATGTAAGCATCTTTGAGTTTGTTGGCTTTGAGCGTAGAAAGGATCGCTGCTGCCATCTGCTTGTGGGTAAGCGGGATATCCAGCATAATCGATTTAGCCGATTCAAAAAGCCTGGTCACATGCTCATCAAGCTTAAATACCCTGCGGTTATAAGAACGGATTCCTTCAAACACTCCATCTCCGTATAAGAGCCCGTGGTCAAACACGGAGACCTTGGCATCCTTTTTTTCATAAAGCTTACCGTTGATATAGACCTTCAAGCCCATTTTTTTCTCCTTGCAATAGCTTTCCTTGGTTAATATAGGTTAACATTGGTTAACACAGGTTAACATAAGTTGCCTTACGTCCCTTGGCAACCTCTATTAATAACCAACGCGTTTAACAAAAAAATTGTTAACATACAATCAAATGATTTTTCCGTCTCTAATGTTGATAATGCGGTCGGCCATCTTGGCAATGCTTTTTTCGTGACTGACGATTATCAAAGTCTTTCTCTTGTGCTGATTGAGTTCATACAAAAGCCCGGCGATCTGCTCGCCTCGCTGCGAATCAAGGTTACCCGTAGGCTCATCGCAAAATATCAAATCCGGGTCATTGATCAAAGTCCTGGCGATGGCTACTCTCTGCTGCTCTCCTCCGGAGAGTTGGCCCGGCTTATGACTAATTCTCGCTTCTAATCCTACCGCCGTCAATAGTTCAACGGCTTTCTCTCTTGCCTGCTTAAGCCCCATTCTATTGATCAGGGCCGGAAGCATTACATTTTCCAGCGCGCTAAATTCGGATAAAAGATGATAAAACTGGAACACGAAGCCTATTTTTTTATTTCTGATCTGAGCCCTTTGCCTCTCGGGAATGCGATAAAGGTCTCTGCCTTCAAAGATGACTTTTCCTTTTGACGGCTCGTCTAAGCCACCCAAGAGGTGAAGTAAAGTGGACTTCCCCGCTCCCGAAGGGCCTATCACGCACAATATCTCGCCTTTTCTTATCTCAAGGCTGATGCCTTTAAGCACTTCTAGGCTTATTTTACCATCTTTATAAAATTTGTAAAGGTTCTCCGCCTTGAGCACAAAACCGCTTTCTATATCGTTAGAACAACTGCTACTCTTGACAATCGTGCTTGTACTAACCATCATTCATAACGTAAGGTTTCGGCCGGATTAAGCTTAGCTGCCTGCCGGGCCGGATAGACTGTAGCCAAAAGGCTGATCGCCAAGGCGCTACCGACAATGATTATCGAGTCGATTATGCGCATTTCCACAGGTAGGCTGTCGATATAATAAATATCGCGCGGTAGGTGTATAAACTGGTATGTATCCAAAAGATGACAAAGTAAAATTCCTCCGCCTGCGCCCAAAACTGTCCCCAAAACACCGATGGTCAGGCCTTCCAGGGTAAATACTTTTTTGATTGCCCTGTTATTCGCGCCGATGGCCTTTAAAATCCCTATGTCTTTGGTCTTTTCCATTACCATCATAATCAACGTCCCGGCAATATTAAAACAGGCCACTACTACGATCAACGCCACAATGACAAACATTGCGGTCTTCTCTAACTTTAGAGCGCCAAAAAGGTTACTATTTAAACTGATCCAGTCTCTTACCCAATAAGGATATCCTAGTGTTTCTTGGATATTTTTACGTACCGCTTTAGCCTGGTAGAGATTATCTAAACGCACTCCCACTCCCGCTACCTTGCCCTCAAGGTTATAAATCTTTTGCGCATCATTGATGTTGACCAAAACAAGGTTTAGGTCATATTCATACATGCCGGAAGTAAAGATCCCGGCCACCTGGAATTTATACTCCTTTGCCTTATACGAGGAAACAATAGAAATCTCATCGCCTACGCTTATATAAAAACGTTTGGCCAGTTCCGAACCGATAATGATCTGCCCATCTTTTAAATCAAGGCTACCATCTTTGAGATATTTTTCCAGATTAGTGACTTTTCTTTCACGCCGGGGATCGATGCCCCTAAGCAACACGCCTGTGACCTCCTTATCGGATTTAAATAAAGCCTGTCCGTTAATAAAAGCGGATGCCCCTACAACGTGTTGAGCAGAGTCTAGCATCGCATATAGCTCTTGCAAATTATCTATTCCCTCTTGCCTTTCAATAAGGATATGCGGATTAATGCTGACTATTTTCTCGCGCAACTCTTTATCGAAACCATTCATAACGGCGATGACTACTATAAGGGCCATTACGCCTAAGGCTATACCCAAGATAGAGATCAGGCTAATCAGAGAGATGAACTTTTCTTTACGCTTTGCCACAAGATAACGCCAACTGACAAAACTTTCCCAGCTCATAATATTTCCTTTTTTTGCTTTACGCTGCTGACGGCCGTATAGCTATCATTGGCACCAGTTTCCTTAAGGCCTACATATATTTCCGGAAACAGGTACTCAAGGCAATGGCTTTAGTTGGGGAAATAAAATCACTTCCCTGATAGACGGTGAATCGGTGAATATCATAACCAACCTGTCGATGCCGATCCCTAATCCTCCTGCTGGAGGCATCCCGTATTCTAAGGCGGTCAGAAAATCCTCATCCAACTTTTGTTTCTCGTCTTTATTGGCCAACTGTCCGGAAAACCGCTTTCTCTGTTCTTGAGGGTCATTGAGCTCTGAATAAGCATTGGCCACCTCCAGGCCGCCGATAAACAGCTCAAACCTTTCTGTCAATAACGGGTTATCTTTCTTTGTCTTGGCCAAAGGACATAATTCCGCGTATAAGTCGGTTACGAAAACAGGGTGTCGACCTGCCTGGGGTTCGATCAAATCAGCGATAATATTCAAAAGCTGTGAACGGCTAAGCTTTCCCTGCTCCAATTTGACGCCTTTTTTCTTCAAGCTGGCTATCCAGGTCTTCTCATCCTGATGGGGATGGATGCCAAAGTTCTCCTCCATCAATTTGTGGAAGGACACTGTCTGCCATTTATCTAAGTCGATGGTCTTGCCCTGATATTCAATCTTTGTTTTTCCCAGGATCTCCTGGGCCAAAAAGGTAATCAGCTCCTGCGTCAGCTTCATCACATCGCCGCAATCGGCATAGGCTGTATATACCTCGAGCATGGTAAATTCCGGATTATGCCTGGTAGAGATACCTTCATTGCGAAATGAACGGTTTACTTCATAGACCCGGTCAAATCCCCCTACTAAAAGGCGCTTTAAAAAGAGCTCTGGGGCAATCCTCAAAAACAAATCGGTGTCCAGGGCCTGATGATGTGTCTTAAAAGGCTCCCCGGTGGCGCCACCGGCTAATTGATGCAACATGGGGGTCTCTACCTCAAGATAACCCCGCTCATCCAGAAATCCGCGGATCTTGGTAATCATCCGGCTGCGGGCAATAAATGTCTGGCGGACCTTTTCGTTGACCAAAAGGTCCAAATAGCGCCTACGGAACCTGATCTCCACATCTTTTAAACCGTGCCATTTTTCCGGCAAGGGGCGCAATGATTTTGCCAAAAGAACGAATTTAAATACTTCCAATGTGGGCTCTCCCGTGCGCGTTTTAAAAAGCCGTCCTTGAAGGCCCATGATATCGCCGATATCTATATTATTGACAAAAAAATCGAAATTTTCTTTGCCTACCGCATCGAGCTTAAGGTAAAACTGTAATTTGCCGTCCCGGTCTTGCAGGTCACCGAAAACGCTCTTGCCATGACTGCGCAAGGCCATGACCCTACCTGCTATACGCACCTCTTTGCCATCTTGAAAATCGTCCAAAAGCCCTTTGATATATACAAAATCCCTGAAATGGCGGGCAAAAGGTTCGGCTCCGCATTGTATTATATTCTCTAATTTTTTCAGTCTTATCTCATCCATTTTGTGCCTACTTTAGGTTACAATAGCCCATTATATTATGGCTCATTATTATATCCTAAAGGGGCTTTGCTTGTCAACCTATTCGTATTTGGGGAAAAATCCGGGTTTTTTAGGGGTCTTGACTATTTCTGATTTGGTATTGGTAGAGTTTAAGCCTCTTGGAAAGGCTGGAAGTGTCAAAGCCTAATTCATTGGCCTTATTACAGTATTCTAACGCTAATGAATACTTATTGTTACGAAAGTAAGCCACTGCCAGGTTATAGTAAGCAGGGGCATAGCTAGGGTCTGCCGCAAGCGCCTTTTCATAGAAAGTTATGGCTTGCTCTATATCTTCGATATCTATATAAGCCAAAGCAAGATTATTATATATCTCTGCATGCGGATAACCCAGGGCAAGCGCTTTTTTGTATAATTCTATAGCGCTTGCGCTTTCCCCTTGCGCCTTGTAAATATTGGCCATGTTGTTGTAGGCCTGGGTATAAGCCGGCTCTAACTCTATCGCCCGTTTGTAATAATCAACTGCTTTCTTTGGCTCACCCAGCGCCTGATATGCGACTCCAAGGTTATTATATAATTCCGCAAGATGCGGTTGTAATCTTAGAGCTTCTTTATATTGCTCGATTGCTTTTTCATGTTCTCCCCGACCAAAATATAAAAGTCCTAAGTTATTATGCGCTCCTGCACTATCAGGGACATATTTCAAGGTCCTTTTGTAGAAAGTCAGGGGATCCTGCCAATAACTATTCTGCGCAAAGGTAAGGCATGAATAAAAGCAGATTAATATAACCGCAAAGACACACCCTGCTCTTTTTTGTCTCTTGACCTCGACCGACCATGATAGAAACCGCGCCGCGATAAGGCACATACCCATTAATGGCATATAAAGCCAGTGTTCGGCCATATAGGCATTGAGCGGATAGAGATTGGATTGCGCAAGAAGGGTTATAAGGAACCAGCCGATGGCAAAGAGAATTAAGTTGTCGTGCTTTTTCTTCCAAGCGACTAAAAATAAAAAAACTACTATGGCCATCCCCAACAAAGCCTGGGGATGAGAGAAAGAAAACAGCCTATTGCCATATTCCGCATGTAGATTAACAGGCGCCAGCATAATTCTGAGGTAATTAGCCATGGCAACAAAAAATCCGGGGATCCTCTGTAACAGGGTGGTAGGATAAGCTATATTGTAAAGAAGGGGCTTAAGTATAGTCATCCTTAGCGCGACATAGAAGCAAGCAATGACAACTATAGGCAGAAATTTTGGCAACTCACATCTCTTCTTAAAACTGTAATGGTAGAACAACAACAACAAAGGCAAAATAAGGCTGTTTTCCTTGGCCAAGAGAGCTAAAACATAGCTAAAAAGACAAAGCATATAAACACTGATTTTTCCTGAGTGCATATTTTTAAGATAAAGAACAAAACAAAGCAACATAAAAAATGCGGCCAAGGGATCGGCCCTTCCGGAGATATAGGCGACTGCTTGCGTGTTAGGAGGAAAAACTACAAAAATAAGGGCGGTCAATAAAGCGAGCAATCTCTGTCCAAAAATAATAGCTACTAGCCAATAAAGCGAGATAGCTACCAAAATATGCAAGACGACGTTGCTCAGATGGTAGCCCATTGGATTTAGGCCCCCAAAGGAATAATCTATCATGTAAGTGAGCATCTGCAGCGGGCGGTAGGAATTCCACTTCTTGCCTGAGCCGGCCACAATGTCCTTGCTAAAGATACCCGATAGATTACGCCAGTCCTTTATGTAGACATTGTCCTTGACTAGATGTAAATCATCGGCGATAAACTCTCCGTTTAAAGAACTGCTATACACAAGAAAGCCCAATATGGCTATCAAGGCTATATCTATGGATATAGTTAGTATTTTACTTTTATTTTTCATGTTTTAAATTGTGGGGCGGCATAAAAAACTCTGCGGCTTAATCTAGCATCTTGGCTATAGCCAGCATTATAGTGATGGAATTATGCTCATCTATTTTGGCGCTGTCTTTTTTATTTTGGGGCTTGGGAAAATATAACGGCTTGCCGATACGTATAGTTATGGGAGTGAATTTTATTTTATCGCGCCAACGGGGAAGGGCATAAAAGGCCCCTTGAATGGCTACCGGGACCACAGGTACGCCCGTCCTTCTGGCTAAGGCCGCTGCCCCCGGCCTTCCCGGGCCCAGGTTACCCGTCCAGGTACGCCTGCCCTCAGGAAAAACACCAAGCACTCCGCCGGCCCTGAGCGTACGAAAGGCATCTTTGGGTAAGTTATTCTCTACGCGGATAAAGCGCATATGTTTTAGAAACCATGTTCTTTTCGGCTGGTCGTAAAATTCATATACGATCAGCCAGCGTATATAACGTGGGATCGAGGCAATCATCAAGAAAGGATCCAGAGAACTGGAGTGGTTGGGCGCAAGTATATAGCCTCCCTTTTTAGGCAGGTTCTTAAGGCCCTCTACCTTTAGACGAAAAAGCATCTTAGCAAAAGGCTTAAATAGAATCTTGATTAACCAATATAAGAGCATAAGGTCTATGCTGTCCTTTTTTGGTTGTTGGTGTTGACGGCCGTTTAGCTATTATTGGTACTTAGTTTCCTTAAGGTCTACATATATTTCCGGAAACCGGTACTCAAGGCTGTGGTTGTTGCCAGTAGGGTTATAGCAATGCAGAAGTAGACAAAGATGTCCCCATGTTTAGTGTAAAAACTGGGCATGGAGCCTATCTTTAAGTCTTCGCTGGCCCAGCCTTCGGTTACTATATCCCGGCCCAGATAATCATCGACTCTTTTTAAAATCCTGCCCCGGGGATCTATGAAACAAGAAACACCCGTATTTGCGCTGCGGACTACGCTGACCCTGTTTTCTACTGCGCGAAATATCGAAGACTGTAAATGCTGATAAGGCTCTGCGGAGGAGCCAAACCAGGCATCGTTAGTCATATTTACCGCTAAGTTCGCCCCGCGCGAAACAAAAATGCGTACCAGATCTGAAAACACGTCTTCAAAACAAATAAGGGCATTACATCTTACGCCGGGGACAACGCCAAATATCGTATACTCATCTCCCCGGCTAAAATTCCCGATCAAACCGGCAAAAGAAAAACGAGAGAAAAACTCAGGCCAGGGTATAAACTCCCCGAATGGGACCAGGCGCAGCTTATCATAACGCTGGAGGATCTCTCCGGAAGATAATAACGTGGCGCTGTTATGGATCTTTGAGCCCTCTGCCTCATGGGGCGTACCAAGCAAAAGATAGGACGGAGCAATGCTCTTAGATAAAGAACTAATTTCTTCTAAGAGCTCGGGTTCGCTTTCCAGAAACCCCGGCACCGAAGTCTCCGGCCAGATGATAATGTCCGGCTTATTAAAAGCGGCCTCTTTTGTCAAACGGCGATACTTGGCCAAAATAGATTCCCGAAAACGCGGATCCCACTTTTGCACCTGCGGGATATTACCTTGTATAACCGCGACTTTGACGCTTTGACCTTCTATCGGATGAAACAGCTTAAAATATCCATAAGCCAATGAAAAAAGCACGGGCAAGAAAGCGCAGAGTACAAAGATTGATCTTGCAAACCTTTTTTCAGTTCTCTGTCCTTTGTTTTCCAAAACAAGGCTTACTGTCTGATAAATCCCGACATTGACTAAGACAATCAAAAATGATACGCCATATGCCCCGGTGATATCGCTGATCTGGATAATCGGTAAAACTAAATATTGGGAATAGGCTAAAAGCGCCCAATTAAATCCCAGAATTGGCAGATGGCCGCGCACAAATTCCAAAACGACCCAGGCCGCAGGAATAAAAACAAGATTAAGCAGTCTAAATCTTTTGAATGCAAAAATAAATATACCAAAGGCTGCAAAATAAAACGCCAAATAACACATAAGTACCACAAAGCCCAAGGTACTTACATAATTTATCCAATATAATGTGAGAGAGAAAAAAACTAAGCCTACAAGATAAGAGAGCAAAAAAGCGGACCGGGGATTTTTCTGTCTTTTAAGCGCAAAGAGCCAAGGGACAAGGGCAAACCAGGCAAAGATTGCAATACCGGGTTTAGGAAAGGCCAGGGTCAGGAAAATAGCGGATAAGATTGGTAAAAACAATATCATCATTCAGCTTCTCTTCCGCAACATTTTTTATATTTCTTCCCGCTGCCACAAGGACAAGGCTCATTGCGACCAATCTTGCGGCCTTCTCTTTTGAAAGTTTGCGGGGACTTTTCCTCTTGCGGGCCAGGAGCTGTTTTGGCTGGCTTCTGCTTTGCCACACCACGCCCTTGCCCGGCAGGACGGGGCAGATCTTGAATCCTGGCGCTTTCAGGATGGACCAGCCGCTGGGGAGTTTGAGCAAAGACCGTGGAAGCCTTTTCTTCCTTAAGCGGCTGTGCCCTGAAGACAACTTCCAAAGTCTCATTTTTGATGCTCTCAGTCATCTGCCTAAACATATCGTAACCTTCGCGCTGGTATTCGACTAAAGGGACGTGGCCGGCATACCCGCGCAGACCGATCCCTTCGCGCAGATGATCCATGCTGTATAAATGGTCTTTCCACTTGGCGTCGATCACCTGCAGTAATACGATCTGGGCAAAGCGCTGTAGATGCTCAGAGCCTACTTGAGCCTCTTTCTGCTCATAGGCCTGCTGCATCTTTGCCCTAATCTCTTGACTAAGCTGCTCTAAAGAAGAAATCTCCTCTAATCCTTCGACATTTAATAGGAATTTTGATCTAAGATGGCTTTTTAACCCTCTAATATTCCACTCCTGCGAATCTACATTTTCGTTGGCATAAAGCCCGACGATAGAGTCCGCCGTTTCTTCAATCATCTCTAATATATGTTCCTTAAGACTATTGCTGTTTAAGACCAGCCGTCTTTCGTCATATATCGCCTCTCGTTGGGTGTTCATAACATTGTCGTATTCCAAAAGTTGTTTTCTGATATCAAAATTGTGCTGCTCCACCCTCTTCTGGGCGGTCTCAATGCTCCTGGTAATCAGTGGGTGCTCGATGGGAATAGATTCCTCCCACTTCATAAAATCCATGATCTTGGAGATCTTATCCGAAGCAAAGATGCGCATCAAATCGTCTTCCAAAGACAAATAAAATTGGGAGCTTCCCGGCGCTCCATGCCGTCCGGAGCGCCCACGTAGCTGATTGTCTATGCGTCGGGATTCATGGCGCTCGGTGCCTAAAACCTGCAGACCCCCCAAAGATACGATCTGCTCTCTCTCTTTGACATAGACTTCCATTTTCTCAGAAAGGATACCGATTTTCTCACGGCTTTCGCTGGACAACGAAGAGAAATCTTTTATCTTGGTCAGGTCTCTGGACATGATCTCTTCTCTGGAAAGCAGGTTTATCCTGCGCAGGTCCTGTTCAATCACCTGAAACTCCTCTTGAGACCTCTTTATGTCCTCTAAAATCCTGTATTTTTTTATTTCCCCTATTACAGAATAGATTATATTTTCAAATCGGTTTTGCAACGTATCTTTGAGCATGTCTATTTGCTTTTTTGCCTCTCCCAGTTTGCGAGAATATGCTATCGGCCTCCACTTGCCCAGGACATTTTTTTTGATCTCTTGTAAACTGATGCCCCGGGAATCAAAATGTTCTCTGCCTAACCTTTCTATCCTATCCACAAGTTCCCAGAATTCCTTGCTTTGTTTAGTCAGATTTAAGAAAAATTCTTCGTTTGATTTAAAATCCCCTTCGATCCTTCCTAACTGTTGCTCTATTGTTTTAAGCTTTTCGCTGAGTCTATTCATTTCATCGCTAGAGATCGTTTCATTGCTTGTTTGCTCTTTTTGATCTTCTTGCTTCCCCCCGCTGAGGAGCTCGATTTCTTTTGCCAGCTGGTCTTCCCTTTCCGCTATCAGCTCAACGGCCTCTTTCAGTTGCGGCTGCACCGTTTGACAAAACTCTACGAACCCCTTGATATTCTGTTGCATGCCAGCATAAAGCGTCTGCAAATAATCCACCTTGTTTTTGCATCTTCCTACGATCTTATCTACGCCTTTCAATCTCTCTTGGTCAATATCTACCACAGAAAATATCTCTGCCAGGTTTTTTTGTTCTGCTATAAGAATTTCTTTCAATTTAACGATGCTTTCCAAAGATGCCGCGAAAAGGGCCGAATAGTCTGCGTCGAAATTAAGCAGAAAGCTGCTGACGCTTTCCGCTTGTTTATCTACAAAATTACGATAGACCTTATCGTGTAAACTCGTCACGGCCAATAATCTGTTTAGCAGGTCATCGAACCTGTCTTCCGGTTGTTTTAGGCTGCTGATAGTCTTAGAGACTATTTTAAGCGAAGCTTCACAAATGATGTTTGCCAGGACAGCGTCTTTAAGCCTGGGGGGGTCGCCTCCCAGTTTGATGTCTGTCCCCCTGCCGGCCATATTGGTGGCCACAGTCACCCTGCCCTCTCTTCCCGCCTCAGAGATTATCCTTGCTTCCCTTGCTTCATCCTCGGCATTCAAAATCTCATGCTCTATGTCTCTCTCCGAAAGCAGCCGGCTTAGTTTCTTATTTTTCTCTACAGAAGTAGTGCCTACCAATACAGGCAAACCCTTTTTATGGTATTCGGCTACTTTATTGCATATGGCATTGAATTTTTCTTTCTCGGTCTTATATATGACATCGGGCGAGTCGTCACGGATAGTGGGTTTATAGGTCGGTATACAAACCACGTCTAAATTATAAATATGGTAAAATTCCTGGGCCTCGGTAGCGACAGTGCCGCTCATGCCGGAAAGTTTCTCATACATACGAAAGTAGTTCTGAAATGTAATCGTGGCCAGGGTCTGGTTTTCCCTCTCGATCTTTACCCCTTCTTTAGCCTCTATTGCCTGATGCAACCCATCGCTCCAACGCCTCCCCGGCATAAGCCTTCCGGTAAACTCATCAATAATGACTACCTGGCCATGCTCGACTATGTAATCCACATCTCGCTCAAAAAGATTGTGCGCGCGCAGTGATTGTTGGGTCAAGTGCTTTAAGGGCATGGTCTCGATCGTGCTTAAGTTATCGACGCCCCAAATGTGGGCAGCCTTTTTCTCCCCTTCATCGGTAAGAAATACTAAATGTTCTTTCTCTTTAACAATGAAATCTACTCCCACGGTCAAATCGATCTCTTTATATTTGGCCTCGATCTCCTCTTTGTCGGTGATCTTTTTACCTTTTAACCTGCGGGCCACCTTATCCGCCTGATAATATTTGTCTGTGGCCTCTTCGGCAGGTCCGGAGATTATCAAAGGCGTACGCGCCTCGTCTACCAGTATGCTGTCTACTTCATCGACTATGGCAAAATGGAACTCTCTCTGCACCATATCGGCCTTTCTGAACTTCATGTTGTCGCGCAGATAGTCAAAACCAAATTCGTTATTGGTCCCGTAAGTAATATCGCTGGCATACGCGGCCTGCCTTTCTCTGTCTCTCATATCGTGCTGGATCACCCCCACAGAAAGGCCTAAGGCCTCATAGACCGGCCCCATCCAGTCACGATCACGCTTGGCCAGGTAGTCATTGACCGTGACTATATGTACACCCCTACCGCTAAGGGCATTTAAATATGCCGGAAGCGTGGCTACGAGCGTCTTTCCTTCTCCATTGGCCATCTCGGCGATTATCCCATAATGAAGTGTAAGCCCACCGATAAGCTGGACATCGTGATGGCGCAGGCCTATCGTGCGCCGGGCCGCTTCGCGCACCAGGGCAAAAGCATCAGGCAGGATATCTTCCAGGGCCTTATTGCGGATATCCCTGATCTTTGCTTTGACGTTCTGTTTTTCCTTGGGATCGGTCATCTCGCTAAGCTGCTCTTCTAAAGCCTCTAAGGGCTCGCTAAGGTCTTTGCTTTTCTCTTCGATGCGCTTTCTAAATTCTTCTGTTTTATCGCGCAATTGCTCATCAGACAAAGCAGACATCTCCCCCTCAAGCATGTTAATCCGGTCGAGGACCGGCTTAAAGCGCCTGATAATGCGCTCGCTCTGCGAACCACTGATCTTATTAAGCAAAAACTTAAACATTTGACTCCTTTAATTCATTAAAAATATTAAAAAGCTGATGAAGGGGTCGCCAACCCCGAATCAGCCTTATAATAGAATACTACAATGAAGGGGAAAATGCAAGACAGTTATGGGAAGGGGCAAATAGACGAGAAGTGAGGCTATTCTTTTTCTGCCTCAGCCGGTTCTTGGGCTACTGGTTCCTGGGCCGGTTCCTTTCCTAAATCAAGCTCATCGAGCTTATCGAAAAGACTGTTAAAGACATCCTCGCTTATCTCAAAAAGCACTGGTTTTCCTTGCACTTGGCCAATATAGCTTTTCTCCTCTGCCTCTTGCTTAATATCGGCAAGCAACACCGAGACTTGGTCATCTTGTTTGATCTCTAGAGAATAGCTTGGTTCCTTTAGGCTAGTACCATACTCTTCTGTCAAAAGCATCCGCATCGGCCGAAACTGTTCTATTTTGTCTATGTAAGCTGTGTTTTTCTCTATCAGGGCCTTGTCCAGAACAGTCTCTTCTCCCTGCTTGTCGACAATTAATGACTGCAGTTTATCTTTATCTATCCTTAAGGGGTTGCCGATGAAAAATCTGCTTATATCAACATCGATTTTGTCCACATTATATCTGCGCAGCTCAAAGACATGGCCTTGAGAGTTTTCAAAATACCTGTCTTCGCTATCTTCCCTAATCTGCTTGCCTAGTTTCAATTCTATGATCTTTTCATCAGCACCAAGAGAGATGACCAGATAAGGCTGATCAAAGCCGTAGTCCTGAGCTTGGGGTTCCAATACCTTTGCGGCCCGGATATCATTTATACCCTTTAGAAAATCCTTTATCTTTTTGGCATCTAAATCAAATATCGGCTCTTCTGGCTGCGCTGCCCAATATTTCAAGTCTTTTCCCTGATCAAGTTCCTTTTTTACATCGGCAACGATGATCTCTCCTTCATCCTGGCGGCGCTTTATCTTGAGCGAATTTATTGATTCCACATCAATATTAGTTACGCTTAAATCCATCCATTGCTCGGCATTGAATTTTGCCTCTTGCGGGTCGCCATATATGCCCATCCAAGCAAGCACGTCTTTGTTCACCAGATATACGTTAGATGAATCGCCTTTCCTTAAAAACGAGGCGCCGAAACCGGGCCTTTTGCTGCCGATATAAAAAATCTTCTGGGGCTTGCCTTCCTTATCAAACATGCTTATAGAAAAAGCCTTTTCTTCGGAAATGCCAAAGTCAGATAATAATTCCGCAGAGCTTGAACGCAATTCACCCTGCAGCTGCGAAATATCATTTATCAATTTTTCTATTTGGTCGTTTTTGGCCCTTATATCCCACTTCTCAGGGATTCGCCAAAACCCATCTTCTCCTTTTTCAAACCTTAAAATATCATCATCTCTGGATTTCTTTAATTCCAGAGTATAGATATCTTCCGGCTGCAATGAGATCTTAAGGCTTTCATATTCGACTGTCTCTATTTCCGGCTTAAATAATGTCTGTTTGATAAATAGCACCCCTAAAAGGACCAGCAATATTATGCCCAAAAATATAATATGTTTGATCTTCATCGCCTTATACCGTCTTTAAATATACCCATTTGGAGCGTTTTCTAATAAAGATCCTCAAGCTGCCGATAGCCGAAAGTACGACAGGGACCAAAAATGTCGTAGCCAATCTCCAACCTGCCTTTGCCGCGGCAGAGACTTTTTTTAAACTACGGTCTATGGGCTGCTTACTTCTGACATGGACTAAATCCTCTCCTAACGTAAGTGCATCGATCGAATTTAAGAAGAAAAGGACTTGCCCTCCTTTATCAAAAAGATCCCGATTAAAAGTCTGCGCGCAGCCGATAAGGATCAATTTTCCGGATTGAGGCTCTAGTTCAATTTCTTCTTCGGGTTGCTCATAGCTTTCTTCGCCCTCCTCTTCCTCCGGAGGCCACTGCGGTACTTCTTTTCCTTTAAAGGCATCGGGAAATTGCCCCTGCAGCATCACCGCCAAGGGAAAGACATCGCGCTTTTGGGCTGCAGGCATATCGAGGTCAGCTTTATTAAGATTGCCGCTGTGAAATTTTACCTTCCAAGCATCGGCGCTTGATGTAAGCAAAGTCTTGGCGTCTAGATTCAACTCTTTGAGCTTTTTTTCCTCAAGATTAAGGGCGGTGCCCCAAAGATAAAACACAATCGGCAGCCTGGAAGTTATCGAGATATCTTTGTTCATCTGTTCTGAACCGATTATTATCTGGATGGGCAGCTTGACCGGAGAACTAACAGAAAATATACCTAATAGCTTCTCACCGGTCAGCGAGACTACGTCACACTGGCTGTCCATCAGAAAGTCTTCGTCTACCGTCACACCCCAGTTCTGCAGCAATTGATTTATCTGCGGCCTTTTGTCTATTGCACTCACCTGCAATCCCTTGGGGCCTAAGGTCCTATACTGAAAGTCATAGTTCTGCACCGCCAGAAATACAGAACCACCGTTGACCAAAAAGTTGTTTATTTCAAATCTCTGTCGTTCATTGAGCTTCTCCGGCTCCAAAACGACCAAAGTATCCACGTCTTCAGGTATAGACTCATCTTCCGTAAGCTTGATTCTTGAGACCCGATAACCCTCATACTCAAGCAGCTTAGGCACTAGTTCATATTCATCATCTATATATTTTTCGGCGATACCCTGGCCCAACTGCTGCAGTATTTGTTTCATCTGCGGGTCGACCACCCTTTCTACATATGGAGCAACCAAAGCTACATGCGGCATACGCTCAAGAGTCATCTTATATATTTTGGAAATGACGATGTATTCTAAATCGGGCAAATTTTGATTGATTATCTGGGGAATAATCTCCTCTGGCTTCTCTTTATAGGCCAGGGAAAGGGAAGAATATATCAATTTTACGCCAACCTCATCGGCTTCAACGCTCCTTACCTGGAAAGGCCTTATCCCCTTCTCTCCTATCGACTTCTCCAGGGTGTCTTCATCTTCTTTTTCTACATTTGCCGCTTCCATATGAAAAACCTTATAATTGAATTTGCCCTTTGCTGCCACCTGAAATTCATCAAGCTTATCTCGGATATCGCGTTCGATAGTCTTCATCCCTGTAGGCATTTTATCGGCCGGAGAGATGAATAGCTTAGCGGTGACCGGTGCCTTTAACTTTTGTAAGATCTTGATGCTGGCCGGGGAAACTGTATATATCTTGTCCTGGGTAAAATCATAGCGGCCGATAGGTATGTCGGAAAAGACAAAATTGGCCAGGATAAAAATGCCCAGGCTGATCAGGCAGGTAGCGGTAAATATAGTCCTTGCCTTGGGCCTTAGTCTGGTCTCAAGCCAAAAACCATTGAGCAGCAAAAAGATGACTGTGCCGATGAGGAAGTAAAGCACATCCCGGCTGTCCATCACCCCTTTTTGAAAAGCGGCAAAATGATGAGCCAGGCCCAAAGAGCTTTTCAAAAAAGAGCCTAATCCAGGCATCCAGCCGTCTATCGAGCCGGCGGTAAAATCGGTACCTAAAAGGAAAAAGACAAAGCAGGCCATCATCGCTAAAATCAAAGAGACGATCTGGTCTTTGCAAAAGCCGGAGACCAAAATGCCCAAGGCCAAGAAGAAACTCCCTAAAAAAACAGCTCCGATATATTGGCAGATTATCGCTCCCACATCCGGTTGTCCTAAAAATATAAGCATTAGGGGTACGGGGATGGTAGAGATAAGGGCAGCGACATAAAATATCAAGCTGGCAAAAAACTTACCCAAGACGAGCTCATGCGTCTTTACCGGAAAGGTCAGTAAAAGCTCCAGGGTATTTCCTTTTCTGTCTTCCGCCCAAAGCCTCATCGTCACCGCAGGCAGGAAAACGCATAGGATCACCGGCAGGGAATAGAAAAATCTTCTCATGTCAGCGATTGAGATCAAGAAAAAGTCAGTCATAAACAGGCCTACTGATATGAGCAGAAACACTATGATGAAAATATAGGCGATTGCTGAATTGAAATATGCCCTGAGCTCTCTTTTCAAAATAGTAAGGATGTTTCTCATTGTACTTATCTTCTATCTTTCTTTTGATCTCTGCTTAAGAGCCAGATAAAAGCCTCTTCTAAGCTGGCTTGTTCTCTTTTAAGCTCTCTGATGCTCCAACCTTTTTTGTCAATTACCTCATTTAATCTTGAGACCAATGGTTTTCCCGTATCAGCGCTGACAAAAAACTTAATATAATTCCCTTCCGAGCCGACAAAGCGCAGCTCATCGACCACCTCTTCGTTCTCTAATGTAGAGCGCACATCGTTTTCGTCTGCTTTTACCACTAGCGTTAGCTTCTCACCCTTGGTCGCCATCTGCGTGATCTCATGGCGAGTACCTTCAGCGATCATGCGCCCATTGTTCAATATAACTATCCTATCGGCTAAGGCCTCTACCTCCTGTAATATATGCGTGGAAAATATCACGGTCTTATCTTGAGCCAGCCTATGCATAAGCTCCCTAATACCGATTATCTGTAAAGGGTCTAAACCGGTCATCGGCTCATCAAGGATCAATACTTGTGGGTCATGGATAAGGGCTTGAGCAAGACCTGCTCTTTGTCTAAAGCCCTTTGATATTTCCGAAATAGTATGTTTCCAAATAGGACCTAGGCCGCAATTTTCTTTTACCCAGCGCAGCCTTTGCCTTAGCTGCTCTCCGCCAAGCCCCCTGGCGCTGCCGATAAATATAAGGTATTCATCGACAAGCATATCATCATATAAAGGGACGGTTTCGGGCATATAGCCGATAAGCCTCCTTGCGGCAAGGGGTTCCTCTGTGACATCGTGTCCATCGATGGTGGCTGTGCCTTTGCTGGGATAGAGATAACTTGTCAATATGCGCATCAACGTGGTTTTTCCAGCTCCATTAGGGCCTAAAAGCCCGAGGATCTTGCCTTTTTCGGCCACAAAAGAGACCTCATCCAGGGCTTTTGTATTGCCGTAGTTCATGCCCACAGACTTGACTTCTATCAATGTAAACTCCTCAAATTTTCGAAGAAAATTTGATACTGAAGCAGCGTTAAAAAATGTGAGCGAGTAGCGAGCATTTTAGCTGCTGAAGTATCTACAATTTTTTAAATTCCCCTGTTTAAAATTTTAACAAATAATTTCTCTTTGTCAAGACCCTATTTTACCTCTCTTTTACCTTCCATTTAAGATAGGCTTGGATAAAACCGTCTATATCCCCGTCCAACACCGCAGTCACGTTGCCTTTCTCGAAATTAGTACGGTGGTCTTTGGTCATTGTGTAAGGGCAGAGTACATAAGAACGGATCTGGCTGCCCCAAGCAATATCCTGCTTTTGGGCGTAGCCGGCTTCCAACTTCTTGCGCTGTTCTTCCTTTTCTTTTTCGTGCAGACGGGCACGCAATATCTTCATTGCCGAGGCCTTATTCTTATGTTGCGAGCGTTCGTTTTGACATTGTACTATAATGCCACTGGGGATGTGGGTTATCCTTACTGCCGAATCAGTTACGTTGACGTGTTGGCCTCCGGCCCCGGAAGAACGATAGGTATCTATCTTCAGGTCTTCGGGCCTTATCTCCACTTTGATATCCTCGGTAATCTCAGCTATGACATCAACGGAGGCAAAAGATGTATGCCGTCGCTTGTTTGCGTCAAAGGGAGATATACGTACAAGCCTGTGCACACCGATTTCTGACTTCAGGTATCCGTATGCATATTCTCCTCTTATTATAAAGGTGATGTTTTTTGTCCCTGCTTCTTCACCGGGTAGAAAATCCAGGGTCTGCGTCGAAAAACCCCTGCGCTCTGCCCAACGCAGATACATCCGAGTAAGCATAGAGACCCAATCACAGGCCTCTGTGCCTCCGGCTCCGGAGTGAATGCTGATAATGGCGTTGTTGGGGTCTTCTTCTTCGCTAAGCAAGGTGGCCAGTTCAAGGGAATCAAGCTGCCTTTTAAGGCGGGCTAAATCGTTTTGCAGATGTTCTATGGATTTACTATCGTGCTCATCTACTATTTCTATCAACTCTTTTAATTCACTATATTTTTCCTGGGCTCCCAACCAAGGCTGGGAAGCCGACTTTGCAGATTTTAATTGCTGGATCAATGTCTGCGCTTTTTTATTATCCTTCCAAAAGTCCGGACGCGACATCTCTGTTTCAATCTCGCTGATGCGTTTGCGCTTGCCTTCTATGTCAAAGATAACCTCGTAGTTGCACCAACCTCTTCTCCATACCCTCTATCTGCGCCTTCAACTCCTCCAACATATTTAACTCCTTCTAAAATAAAAATTAAAATTTTTTGTTAATTTTGAATTTTGCGTTTTGGTTTTGAATTTTTGGTTTTGAATTTTTCATTTCGTTGTATTATACCAATCTATCTTTTCTTAGTCAATTCCTTCTCTAAATCCAAGATCGCCTTCTTGATGTCTGAGCCCAATGAATACCCGCCAATCTGGCCCGAAGACTTGATCACACGGTGACAAGGCACTATGAATAAATCGTGGTTTTTCTTAAGTGCCGTGCCTACCGCCCTATACCCGTTGGGAGAGCCCGCTTTTTTTGCCACCCATTTATAGCTACGCGTCTGGCCAAAAGGAATCTGGCATACGGCTTGGAAAACTTTTATTTGAAAAGGCGTATTTTTCAGCATATATTTCCTTCTTTTGGTTGTTGGTGTTGACGGCCGTATAGCTATTACAGGTACTCAAGGCTGTGGTTTTCTAAGATGCTTAATAATATTTCCCGCAGTCTTTTTATCGATTCCTTCTACTGCGAGCAGATCCTCCAAGCTTGCTTGCCGCAATGCCAGAATAGATTTAAAATGTTTAAGCAAAATGCGTTTTCTTTTGGGGCCCACCCCGGGAATATTGTCTAATTCTGAGATGCGCATGCTTTTTCCTCTTAAAGCCCTGTGGTATGAAATAGCGAAGCGGTGAGCTTCATCGCGTATCTTCTGCAAAAGATGCAAGGCCTTAGATTCATGCGGCAGACGTACTGCTTTGCCGCCGGGAGAAAAAATCGTCTCTAAGCGCTTGGCCAAGGAGACCACCGGGATCGCTGTCAAGCCCAGCTTATCCAGCTCTCTGCGGGCAGAAGACCATTGTCCTTTGCCTCCGTCCACCAAAACCAAGTCCGGAAGCGGCAAGACCGTTGCCTGCGGCTCTCTACGATACCTTCTATGTACCACTTCTCTAATCATGGCGTAATCATCCACGCCTTTTACCGTCTTTATTCTGAACCTGCGGTAGGTATTTTTATCCGCTAGCCCCTCTACGAAACTGACCATGGAGCCGCACAGACCCACTCCTGAAATCTCTGATATATCAAAGGCCTCTATGCGATAAGGCATCTTCTTAAGCTGCAAGGCCTCTTTTAGCTGAAAGATATCATCTTTACGGTCGATCTCTTTAGTCTGAAAGACTATTTCATTTAAAGAGTTGATTCTGTCCCTTAACGAAGCCGCTTCTTCGAATTGCTCGTCCCTTGAAGCCTGATGCATCCTCTGCTTGAGCTCTCTGAAGAGCTCATTATATCTGCCTTGAAGAAAAAGCCCTAATTGTTTTATCGTCCTGCGATACTCAGTGACATCGACATCACGCACGCACATGCCTGGGCAAAGCCTTAGCTGCAGGTAAAGACAAGGCTTCTGGGGAAGGTTTTTACAGCTTCTAAAGGGGAATATCTCCCTGATGCTCCTCAAGGCTTCTTTCAGCTGTCGAGCACTTATATAAGGGCCGTAGTACTTAGCGGTTTTTTCTTTCTTTCCTCTGCCAATTAAAATATAGGGATATTGCTGATTTTCAACGACCTTTATATAAGGATAGCTTTTATCATCTTTTAAAGCAGCGTTATAATATGGTTTATATTTTTTAATCAACGAGTTTTCCAAAAGCAACGCCTGGGCCGGCGATGAGGTCTGGATATATTCGATATCGCGGAGGCGAGAAAGCAACGCCTGGACCTTATCCGTAGGTGGCTTCTGATAATATGAACCTACCCGCTTACGCAAAGAAGAGGCCTTGCCCACGTAAAGGATGACTCCCCTCTGGTCTTTCATTAAATACACTCCGGGAGCATCGGGAAAGGCTTTTACCCTGTTAGAAAGTCTCTTTCTAGCAGGGCTTACTTTCTTTTTAATATCCATCCTAGAAATATTTCAGACTCCTCTTTTGCGAAAATCTTTAAAAATACACTGTAGATAAAGATGCCCGCAATAATCGTCAATCCCAGCTTTACCGCCAACAAGAAATTGTTCTGCATCAGGAATCCGGTGCGATAGAAGATTATCCACAGTCCGCTACCCATGGCAGCGGCAGCTATAGTGACTCTTGCTAATGCCGACCACAACTGCACTAAGTGCCCTATCTTCTTGCTCAAAATCACGGCGAGTATGGCAAAGTTTATGCTCGCAGCAATAGCGGTAGCCAAGGCCAAGCCTGATGCCTTTAAGGGCCACATCAAAATAAGATTCAATACAATATTGATTAATAATGCGATGCCCGCTATTTTCACAGGCGTCAGAGTATCCTTAAAGGCATAGAAACAGCTGGCCAGCACCTTAACGCCAGCGTAACCAGTCAACCCTAGACAATAGAAAAACAACACCGCAGAAGTAATCTCTGTGGAATAGCTGGTAAAACTGCCCCTCTGGAATAGTACGCTGACAATAGGCCTGGATAAAACCATAATCCCTACCGTGGCCGGTATCATGATCGTAAAGACACTGCGCAAAGAAAAATGCACTGTCTTTTTTAAACTGTCGAGATCCCCTTGCGCTACCATTCCAGACATAGTAGGAATGGCTACCTGAGCCAAAGCCAAACCAAACAAAGCTAGAGGAAACTGGACTAAGCGATTTGAATAATAAAGAGCGGCTACCGCTCCCTGACCTACTATCCAGGACAAAGAGCCCAGGATGGTATCTACAAAAATATTGATCTGATAGACCGCGATGCCTAATGTCCGGGGCAAAAACAACGTCCCTATTTCTTTTATCTTGGGATGCATAAAACGGAAATTACGCTTTTTGAATAGTCCCTTCTGGGCCAAAATAGGGATTTGGATTATTATTTGCAAAAGGCCTCCGGCCAAGACCCCTATAGCCAACCCATCGACTGGTTCTTTTAGGCGCGGGCATAAAATTAGGGCACTAGCTATTAAGCTTATGTTGAGCATGCAGGGGGCTAACGCCGACCAGACAAAATTTTTAAGAGAATTGAGCACTGCCATGGCATAGGCGGATAAAGCGGCCAAAAGAAGATAAGGGAATAAAAGGCGGGCGAGCCTTATGCTTAAATATAATTTTTGCGGGTCTTTGATAAAGCCGGGAGCAATAGCCTTAACGATATAAGGCATAAAAAGCTCTCCCAGCAAAGTCAGGGCAGCCAATAATATCAGCAGCAGATTTAAAAGACAAGTGGCCACATGCCAGAATTCTTCTTTTTTGCCTTCCTGGTCAAGGCGCGAAAGCACAGGCACTACCGCGCTGTTCGTACCGCCTTCCCCGAACAAACTGCGAAAAAGATTGGGTATCCTAAATGCGACCACAAAGGCCTGGGCGCGCATGCCGGTGCCAAAGAATTTGGCTATTATTACATCCCTGACAAAGCCGAGTATGCGGCTGGCTAGCGTAGCCAGGCCGATCAGTCTTGTAGAGCGGATCAAAAACTTGTTTTCGCTCATGCTCGACACCTTCATTGACCCCACATTGTGGGGTCGCTATCAGTGTCAACACTGAGTATATCCTAATCAGTAACAGGATATACGAATGTGTTGACAAATATCTCCCAATATGATATAAAAGCACAAAGTTAAAGAAAAGGAGCTAAACATGCCAATAAAAAAATCAGCTTTAAAAGAACTGCGCAAGTCAAAAAAAAGGCATCTACATAATATAAGCATAAGCTCTGAGCTCAAGACGCTGAATAAGAAGTTTATTAGCCTTGTAGATGCTAAAAAGATTGAGCAGGCAAAAGAAATTCTTTGCCGATTATCCGCTAAGTTGGACAGCGCGGCAAATAAGAAAATAATCCATAAGAAAAAAGCCTCGCGCAAAAAATCCCGTCTAGCGCGTAAGTTAAGAGCAAGCTAAGACTGAAGGCTCAACATCTCTGCCATCAGGAGCTCTAAAGCAATCCGCTGGCTCTTTAGCCCTGTCTTGATCTCCCTATCGGTCCTCTCCAAAGCACGTAAAAATAGTCTGCGGCAAGAAGCGTTTATTCTGTTCCTTGGCGATAATATTTCATGGGCCAAGGCCCCTAAGATCTGGGTGGGCCTTACGCCGTCCTTCAGTAGGCTATCCAAGATCTGGAATGTCCTTTCCTTGCGCCGGTCGTTTACGGCCTGAAAAAGTTCAAAGGCATCGGTTTCTATATTACGGCCCACCATCTGTTCTACGTCCTGGGATGTAATAGTGTCTCTTTGTCCTATGAACAATACTATGTTTTTCAAAGCGTTAGAGATAAGCTCCAAATTCTCACCCAGTCTATTTACTAACAACAAACGCGCTTTATACTCGATCTTCTTGCCCATCGACTTCACTTGTGCGCTGATCCAGGGAAAGATTTGGTTTTCTGTGAGCTGATTACAGGTGATAATCCGGAGGTGTTTTCGGATCTCTCCCGGAAAAAGATCGCCAGGGTCCTTCTTGTCTGTCTCCAGGACCAATATGGTGTGCTGATAGGGAGCTTTGATATAGGAAAGCATCAACTTCCTATCGGCAGAGCTAAAATTTTCCACCTGGCGCACTATCACTACCCTTTTTTTGCCTAAAAGCGGTGCGTTATAAGCGCATTCCAAGATCTTCTCCCCTGAGGCTGAACCGGGATAAAAGATGTTGAGGTTAAATTCTTGGGAGGTTTTTTCCAGAAAACGGGCCTTGATCCTGGCCAGATGTTCTTCTTTTAGGAATTGTTCGCTTCCGGTAAGCAAATATATAGATGGGTTATTATTCAGCACAATCAACCAAAGATTACAATCCTCACCATCCCTCGATGGTGTGGTTTACAATACGCCTTGCCAAATCAGTGATTGCGATCGAAACCGCAGAGTCCTCAGAGCCGGCATATGTCCCTTCGAGGTTGTAAGAAGAATCACCGATCACCCTGGGGTCTTCCCACATTATCTTATTATGTTTTTTATCCTCAAGGATAACGGCACAGACCACGCTCACTCTATATTCTTCGACTGTCTCATTATCCGCCCCATAGCGCAGCGGCTGCCTAAGATAATCGATTAAATCACCGCTTAAGACCAAATCCGCGTTCTCCTGCTCCACTACCTTGAGGTGGCCGTCGTTTATGAACCTCTCGATTACCGCCCTGGTTATGTCTACCTCCAATTGCGCGCGATAGGTTCGAAAACGGTATGCGTCATGGGCGAGCTCTTCAGTCAGCTGTATCTTGTTGCGAAAGGGGCCGATATAAATTGTCTGTAGGTCGCTGGGTAAGAGCGAGCCTGTGGTATAGCCACATCCGCAAATACTAACGCTGATCAACAACAGAAACAGCAACAAAAAATTTCTCATCTTAAGTCTCACTATTCTTCATTTTGTTTGCGAATCACTTGCAGTCTCTCCAGAGCCCGTGCCGCCAATTCGCTATCAGGATACTTACTTAAAATCTCCTCGTAGTATATCACGGCACTTTCCAGGTTGCCCTGTTTCTCATAAAACTGGGCGATATCAAAACTTTTCTGCGCCTTTTGGTCTTCTAGCGTGCTAATAAAATGCCTGGCTTCCTTTTCCATGTGACTGTCAGGATATCTTTTCACAAAATCCTTAAATTCTTTGATTGCCTTATCGGTGTCCTCTTCATTATATTCCGGTCCCGTCGAAGAATTGGCGGCACAGATGGCTATTTGGTATTTAGCATCATCGATCAACTGACTTTTTGGGTAACTTTCGATTATCTTCTTGAAGGCCAAAGCAGCATTAATATAATCCTGTGTATCCATATAGCACTGGCCTAACTTAAATTGGGCGATATCGGCGTACTCGCCATAAGGGGCGTTTTCTACGACTTGGGCAAATATTTCAATTGCCTTGCTTTTTGCAGGCAAAATAGACATGCCTAAGATCTTGGCCTTCTGCCCCGTATAAAACAAATTTGCGATCTGGTATTCCCGTTCAATTATTTCATCTACCCTTTCGGTATAAGGATATCTATCGATCACCAGCTGATAGTTCGTATAGGCCCTGTAATATTCGGCTATGTTCTCATAGCAAAGGCCCATATAATATTGGGACTCACTGGCCAATTTGGAAAGAGGGTAGTTCTTAATTAACTTTTCGAACTCTCCGGCCGCCTTTTTATAGTCGCCCTCGTTAAAAAACCCCATAGCCCAATCAAATTGCTTTTGTGGAGTTTCTTTAACAGCGTATTTGGGATTAATGAACTTGCCTGTATCGGGCGTCCAAATCCAATATGCCTGGCAATATCCCCCAAGGCATTGTGCAATCAACAGAACTATGGAAATTGTAAATATTTTTCTCATCATAGCAGCTTCTATGTCCTCTGGCAGGCAATAAACTCGCTTATCTGGCCCATATCATCTGGGTCGAGTCCAGTAAACTCTATACCTACTTCATACTGGTCGCCATAAGCGGTCTTACTTATCCAGGCCACCCGACCAGTACTTCTTACTGGCCTGGCCCCCATAGTCAAAGGTATCTCTGCGGCCAATCTCAGGTTTAAAGGTAAAAACTCAAAAATTGTCATCCGCGCACCGCCAACGCTGATATCTCTCATCAGGCTACCCTTAAACTCTTTACCATGGGTCTCTATCTTCTTATAACGCATAGGGTTACTAAAGTTAAAGCGGTGATGTCGTCTTCTCTCTTCCAAGGCATCATTTTCCATCTCGGCGTCTCCCTTTTTTAAGCCCGTAGCCATTAATTTTACTCTCTCTCTACCTTGCCTGTCAAGAATGATTTCAGAAGTTTAATTGCAGCGAAAATTCAAATGTATCGGCATCGAAATCATGCACCCTGTCTATATGTTTCCAGCCGAAGGGGACAGTCAACCAGTCATTGATATTCCAATCGATAGTCGCTCCGCATGTGTTGAAAGTAGCCTGGCCCCTGGTAAAATCGTAGGTATATTCGTCAAAGAGGTGCAAAGTCAATACATCCTCGAAAAGCCACCAGTTCAAAGGCGGCGTAATCACAAAACGCGACTCCCATTCGGTGGTCTCCTCCAACAACTCCACAGGATAGTTCTCCTCCTGCTGCCAAACATGCTGAAAAGAGGCGCCATAATAAAAAATATCATTGAAAAAGGACGTACCGATCTCTGCACCTGCTTCCCTGCGCCACCAATCTTCGCTATCAATATTATGTTGATACTCAAAGAACGGCAAAATATTGAAGGTCCTTTCTATGGGGGTAAGCTCATAATCTATAGTAAAGGCCGCGCGGCTTAAGTATAGGCTATCATCGTTATCGCTGGCAGCGATCCTTGCGGTATGTATATTTGTAAAACCAAAATCTTTGATCTCTGCAAAGGCAAAAGCGGACAAAGAAAATATACCGATCATACCAAAAATAAAAATCTTGCGAAAAATTTTACACCTCCTTAGTATTTTTTGTTAATGACCAACTTAGTGGTAGGGATAAAATATAAAGAAAAGCAAAGAAAGTATTCCCAAAATCCATAAACCAGGGTGGATGTCCTTTGTCTTGCCAGCAACTATCTTGACAAAAGGATAAAGCACAAACCCAGCTGTAATGCCGACGCCGATATTAAAAGTAAAGCTCATCAATACTATAACGCTAAAAGCAGGGATAAGTTCAGTATAATCATGGAAATTTATCTTTTTAATAGGCTCGAGCATCAACAGCCCTACGATGATCAATGCCGGTCCGTAAGCCACCGCTGGCACAGCGGTAAAAAGGGGGGTAAACAAAAGCGCTAGCAAAAACAGGGCCGAACAGATTAATGCAGTCAGGCCTGACTTGCCGCCTGCCTCGATGCCCGCAGCTGACTCAATAAAAGTGCCTGTGGTTGTTGTCCCTGACAAGGAACCGAATATAGTACCTAGGGCATCGCAAAGCATAGGTTTCTCGATCTCCGGAAGGTTGCCTTCTTCATCCAAGAAACCTGCCCGCGCGGAGACGCCGATCAAGGTACCCATGGTATCCAAAAAGTCCATTAAAAACACTGTCAGGATTACGGCAAAAAATCCCCAGGTAAATGCCCCGGCAATATCTAGCTTAAGACAAATCTCATTCCACCAACCGGAAAAATTCGGCAGCGAAACCAATCTTTCAGGCACTGGCGCAATCCCTAAAGGAAAAGAAAGCAAGGTAGTAGCTAATATGCCAAAAAGAATGGCACCTTTTACCTTCTTCAGCATCAAAAAGGCGATCAACAGAAAACCGAACACAGCCAACATAACAGGCGCGGTATTGATCTGACCGACTTTCAAAGGGGCATCGGGCGTACCCACCTTTATCAACCCGCTTACAGTCAAACCCACGAATGTCAGAAATAACCCGATACCGACAGCAAAGCTATATTTCAAAGATTGCGGTATCGCCTGGGCCATCCAGCTTCTCAGCCTCAAGACCGTCAGCAGGGTAAATAAAACCCCTCCGATGAATATCGCCCCTAAGGCGGTCTGCCAGCTGTAACCCAAAGTCTTAACCACGGTATAGGCTATAAAGGCATTTTCCCCCATGTAAGGAGCTATGGCAAAGGGGCGTTTGGCATAAATGCCCATAAGTAAGGTACCAAAGGCTGCCGATAAGATGGTAGCGATCATAGAAGGACCTTTGGGGATACCGGCAGCGGCTAAGATTGCCGGGTTTACTACAATGATATAAGCTACGGTAACAAAAGTGGTCAGTCCAGCTATGATCTCAGTGCGGATATCGGTATTTAGTTCCTTTAGCTTAAAGAAATCAACTAAAATGTTACCCAAAGATCTCTCCGGCCCTCTTAGCCATTTTTGAATAAATAAAAGAAGCTGCGGATAATTTTAAGACTGCCCCGGGAAGAAAAGGCCAAAACCCCAACATCAAGGTCTCACGCAAACCCAGTTTAAAAAGTATTTCCAACCATAGGCATCCCCAGACATAGATTACCGCTAACCCCAAAGACATGACCATAAAAATACGAGCAAAGCTCAAGACCTTGGTCCTAGACATAAAATGGCCAATAAGCCAGCTGCCAAAGACAAACCCGAAGAGATATCCGCCCGTAGGTCCAGAGATAGCGAGTAGACCCGAAGCGGCGTTAGAAAAAATAGGTAGACCTAAAATACCCAATGCTAAGTAGCCCAACTGACTGAACGTACCCCAGCTTCTGCCTAAGAAGGCCGCAGCCAAAAGCACAAAAAAAGTCTGCAGGGTTATAGGCACAGGGGTAAAAGGTAAAGGTATACGTACAAAAGCGCCCAAGGCGGTCAGGACAATAAAGGAAATAAGCCCGATCAGCTTAGACAAATTCTTATCGACAATAAAGTCCTTTATTAAAATTTCCTTTGTGATCTCTAATGTCCTCATCTTCTCCTCTTTTTACAGCTATCTTTTTCCCTCTAGTGCTACTGCCTCTTCAAAACAAGCAATAGCCTCTGAAAAAAGCCCATGCTGAAGATATGCCTCTCCTTTTTCATAAAGCAATTTTATTTTTTGCAATTTTTCTTCGTCTTTGCGCTTGGCCAGAAATTCCTCACGTTCCATCTGGGCCATAGCTTGATCGATTTTGCGCAGATACTCATGCGCTTTTGCATTACTCGCATCCAAGGCTAAGGCCTGATTAAACTTTTCCTTGGCTCTCTGATACGCATTTTGCTTATAATAGAAAATGCCGTCTGTCAAATAGATCTCTATTTTCTCTTTTTGCCTGTGCTGCTCTTCCTGGGCTAAGCGTTGTCCTTGATATTCTCCTAGCTCTTCTTGATCAGCCCGTTTTCTGGCCAAGAACTGTTCGTCTTTCCTTCTAGCGACTTCTGCCTCTATCTGACGCAGATATTTCAAGGCGTCTTTATTGTAGTAATCTAAGTCTAAGACCTTATTGAATTTGTCTTTTGCTTTGGAATAAGCCCCCTGTTTGTAATAAAACTCCCCGGCGGAAATAAGCATTCTTATCTCTTCCTTATTCTGGCGCTCTTTTTCTTCTTGCTTGCGTTCTTCTTCATTGCGCTTGGCCAGGAATTCCTCACGTTCCTTTCTGGCAATCTCCTCCTCTATCTTGCTTAAGTATTTAAAAGCGGTTTTATTTGCATAATCCAAAGCCAATGCCTGGTTAAAAGATTCCTTGGCTTCTTCGTAATGTTTCTGCTCGTAATAATATCTGCCTTGCTCCAGATACTTATCTATGTTTTCCTGAAGTTTCCGCTCTTTTTGCTCAAGCAGGCCTTCTTTTTCCTGCGCATGTCCTTCAGCGATCTCCACCTCACCGCGGGCCCTGGCTAGGCGTTGTTCACGTTCTTCTTTAAGCACCTCTTCTTTGATCTTATGCAAATATTTCAGCGCTTCCTTATTGGCGTAGTCCAAAGCCAAAACTTGGTCAAAAACCTCCTTGGCTTTGCGATATTCATTTTCTTGATAATATATCTTTGCTTCGGAGAGATACATCTCGATTCTCTCCTGGCGCAGTTTCTCTTTTTCCTTTTTAAGCCGCTCTTGCTCTTTCTGCTGGGCCAAAAATTTCTCGCGCTCTATCTTAGCGATAGCCTCTTCTATTTTTGTTAAGTATTTCAACGCTTGCTTGTCGGAATAATCTAAAGCCAATACATGTTTAAAGGCCTCTTCGGCGCTTAAATAATCCTTCTGTGCATAATATGATTTTCCTTGAGCAAGATAGATATTGATTTCTTCCTCGAGCTTCTCTTGCTGTCCTTTTGCAATATCCCGTCTTTCATCTCTCTTAGTCCTTTCTTTTTCTATGACCTTGTCTTCTCGCTTTTGCCAAGGCCAGAAAGACTGTTTCTTTTTGTCTTTCTCAAAAGCGATCTCTGCGGTCTTAGCGGCAGCAGCTTGCTCAAAATCACTGAGCAGTTCTTGCTCTTTCTCGGACATAGCCTGCTCTATCCTATCAAGGTATCCCTGAGCTTCTTTGTTGCTCTGGTCTAAGACTATGATCTCTTCAAATTTTTCTTTGGCTTTCTCATATTTCTTCTGTTTATAATAGGCCTTTCCCAGGTCAAAATACATCCTTATCTTGTCTTTTCGCTCACGCTCTTGCTCTTTAGCCCGGAGTCTTTCTTCCTTGAGCTGGCGTTCTTCTTCTTGGCGTTTGGCTGCAAGCTGCTGACTTTCCCTTTTGGTAATTGCCTTATCAACCTTGCGCAAATATTTAAGCGCTTTTTTGTTGACACTATCCAAAGCCAATACCTGATTGAAAGATTCCTTTGCTTCTTCGTAGTGTTTCTGCTTGTAGTACAATTTACCTTGATAAAGGTGGTTATCTATCTGTGCTTTTAGTTGGCGCTGCTCTTCTTTGGCCAGCTGTTTTTCTTCACGGCTTTTGCGTTGTGCCTCTTCGGCCTTGCGTATGGGACGTTCAAACTTCTCATCTAAAAACTCATCGCGCTCTGTCTTTTTCTCCATCCTTAATCTGGCCAGCTCTTCTTTGTAGCCTAAGGCGGGTAAGATTACTTTTGCACCTTTATCTGCCTGCTCCTTCTTCTCGCTCGGGGTATACGCACCCATTTTGACCAAATATCTGTGTGCGGCCTTATTATTCTTATCCACGGCCAGTACGTTTTCAAACTCCTCTTGAGCTTTTTCGTATGCCTTATGCTTATAATAAAACTTGGCCTGCTCCAGATAAATCTCGATTTTTCCTTTTTTGAGCAGTTTTTCTTCTTTATATTTTTCCCTTGCGGACTTTTTCTCTTCTCTAAATTGCACTAGGTTTTCTTCATAGTCCTGGCGCACCTGCTGGATATGTTCTTTTTCACCGATCCTGGCAGGGGTCTCTACCGGCATCTGCTGGGAATCATATATCCCCATCTTGACCAGATAGTTGCGGGCCTCTCTATTTGTGCTATCTAACGCTAATACTTGCTCAAACTCCCGCTGGGCCTGCTCATATGCCTCATCTTTATAATAGAATTTACCTTCGCCCAGCAAAATCTTTATTTTTCCTTTAAGCATGCGCTGCTTTTCAGCAGCAAGCTTTTTCTCCAGGCGTTCCTGGACGGCTTGTTCTTTACGCAACCTCTCTTCAGCCTGCTGCAAGGCTTCATCCCTCTCCCGGGCCTTGTACTCTACCTCGCGGCGCTGTACCAACATTTCCTTTCGTTTTTTCTTGGCTATTATCTTTTCTATCTTACGCAGATATTTGGACGCTTTTCTATTCGTATCCTCTATAGCCAATACTTTTTCAAACTGCTCCTGGGCCTGCTCAAATCTTTTTTCCTTGTAATAGTGGAGACCTTCCCCCATATGGAACTTGACGGCCTCTTTTTGCTTTTCTTCTTTCTCGGCCTTGATCTTTCTCTCCAGCCGCCGCCTGGCTTCTTCCAGCTTACGCCTTTTTTCTTCGGCTTCTTTCTCAGCCTTACGCTGGGTTTCCTCCTGCCTACGCGCAATGCGTTTCTGCTCTTCCAACAAACGCTCTTCTTCCCGGCGTCTGGCAAGAAGACGCTCTCTTTTTTCCTCTGCTATGTCCTTTTCAATCTTGTGCAGATATTTACGCGCTTCTTTGTTTTTGTAATCCAGTTGCAGGGCCTTGTCGAACTCCTCCTTGGCTTGTAAATATGCCTTTTCTTTGTAATAATATTTACCCTCGGAGAGGAAAAAGTTTATTTTCTCTTGTAGCTCTTTTTCCCTCTCGGCCTTTATTCTTTTCTCCAGGCGCTGTATCGCCTCTTCCTGTTCGCGCTCTTTCTCCTCGATTCTTCTCTCAGCCTCAAGTTGAGATTTTTCTTTCTGAGACAGCAACTTTGCCTTTTCTACCTCTAATCTTTCCTTCTCTCTTAGCAATTGCTCTCTCTGTTGTGTTAATTTTTCGCGACGGGTGACTAATTCCGGATGAGCTTCTAATTCGTGTTTCTCCATGAAGTCCAAGACTTCACTGGCCTCTTGCAGTTGGTTCTTCTCGAATACTTTTTTCACCCGTCCGGGAAATGTCTTTTCATATTTTTCTAATTCCTTCTGCACAAGCTTGAGGTACCACTTAGCCCCTTGATGGTTCGGCTGCAATTCTAGCACCTTTTCAAACTGCTCCTGGGCCTGGCTATACTCTCCCTTGCGAAAATAAATCCGGGCCTGGTCATAGTGGGCTTTGACATTTGTCTCGGGAGGCTGATAACTCTTTTTAAAAACCCACCAGGCCTCAGAACTTTGACAAAGACTGAAAGTCAAAACAGCGGCAAAGAGTAGCAAAAAGCCAATTTTGGGCCAAGGACTACGTTTCATCTTTTAATGTTCTCCGCCTAACTCGATTACTTTATCAAAACAGTTCATCGCTTCAGAGTAAAGCCCCTGTTGCAAATAGGCCTTACCTTGCTCATAAAGGTCTATGATCTCTTGTAGGTCTTTTTGTTCCTTCTGTTGCTCTATCAGCCTGACTGTTGTACCATTCAGAAGCTGTGTAGCCGGCTGCGTTTCTTGATTTGTCGGTATCTGTAGTTGCGCTTGTTTTTTCTCTTGTGCCAGGACTGTATTTCTGGCACGCTGTTCAATAAGATTTAAGGCATCGCTTATTTCTTCGGTTCTTTTCTCTTGCTCTTTTCTCTTATCGGCCAATTTTTCTTTTTTTAGCTTCTCGATTTTACCCTGGAAAGTATGCTCATATTTATCCTGTTCCTTGTCGGCGATTTTGAGATACCAACGGGCACCTTGGTGTCTGGGCTGCAATTGCAATACCTCCCTAAAGTCGTTAGCGGCTTTCTCATATTCTCCATTACGAAAGTACTCTCTACCCCTATCGTAATGTATTTTGGCCAATTCTCGCGCTACCTCAGGAGGATATTGTTCAGCCCATATATATCCTAATAGTGGGCCTAAAGCAAACCAAACAGCCAAAAATAATATTATGACCAGCAAAAAGTTGTTTCTCATTATTTGCCAAGGCCTTCTGACAAGCTTCAATGGATAAAATTTTCCTTTTTTTGATAATATCACCTCTATATCTCTTGTGTCAAGTGTTTTATAGCGGTCAAGTATTTATGGGCTGGTAAGCTATGACATGTGTAAAGATGAGAATAATGACTGTAAGAGAAAGTGGATAAACGAGTTGGGTAAGATGTGTGCATCTGCGGGCTAAAAATTACCTTCTGACTGTATCGTTGATTTTTATGGATGTCCCCCTCGCTTCTTTAATATCGCAGGCGGCGATATTCTTACGTGTCTCGATCACCTCTACTTTTCCGATCCTCATCTCATTGCGGTATACATCGAAGCTCATCCCTTTCTCCAGGCCATCGTCGCCACCTAAGTTGATCACCACAAACTCATGTTTATTATTTACCGTAATAACCCTGCCCTCGGGTATTATATCTTCTGCTACCGAAGGCACTTCTATCTCTGCCCCTTGGGGCTCTTCGACCTCGACCAACCTGGACCTGGTTAATCTCGGCAAAAAAAGTTCTTGTTTGCTCTCAGAAACGGCAAGGGGCTCTTCTGCTTTTACTACAATGGGAGGCAATTGGATTGAAGCATATTGTTGCGGCTGGTCCGCGCCTGGCTCATCTTCCTCTATTATCTCTACCGATACTTCGGTTGTCGCAGGAGCACTCTCCTCTTTGGCAACGGTAGCCATAACAGACGAGGTAGCCGGCTCTGCCTTGGCTAACTCTTTTTCCAAGGCGAGCCTTTTTTTCTTTTCCTGCAAAAGGTCGTTACTTAATACATCTTGCACTTTTTTTGCCTCCTGCAGCTTTTCTTCCAGGACTTGCTTCTCTTCCTTTAGTTGCTCAAAAGGCACAGCTTGATTTTTCAATTCACCGATAAGGGATTCCTGTTTGGTAATCTTGTCATTTAATTTACCTATTTCTACCTCCATCACGGCTTTTTCTTCTAAGAGAGCCGCTAAAAATGTGTCTGAAGTGTCTACCGGCATCTTATCTTTGGTCTGGACAAAAAGTTGGTTAAGGTTTTCCACTTGATTGATTAAGCTTTTGTTTTTGGCCAGTAAAGATTCTTTTTCTTGGGCCAATGCCTGGTATTGGCTGACGACAATTGAATGTTCTGCCGTAAGGTTGTTCAAGGCAGCTGTTGCTTCTTGCGCCTTTTCTTGCCACTGGCGGACGTTGGTCTGAAAGGTATCTAGCTTTTCTTGGATGGCTGTATTTTTTTGCTTTAGGAGAGCGATCTCTTCTTTAAAAGAACTTTCTTTTTCTGCAAATCCAGCGACTTCTTTCTGCGCGTTAAAGTAAATCCAACCGGCAACCACAACAGCACACATAGAGAGTATTCCTAAGAAAGTCAAAAGAACTTTTATTTTATTATTCATCATCTTCTCCCTTGCTTTCTCTTTTACCTTGGCTCGCTCTATTAATCTCTAATTTTTGTCTAATATGAATATTATAAATAAAAAATTGCTAGAAGTAAACACTAAATATTTGCGAATGCCGATTCAATCACTAAAGAAGCCACTCCTATCGGCGAAGCTTCTTCTCTTAAAGTGGCGGGTACAATCCGGACGCTATTGGCATTCTCGCGAAACGACCAACGGTTTACGGTCCGGCGGATTGTGTCCAAAAATATGTCGCCAAGCTGGGAAAAGTTGCTGTCGATTATCACCACTTGGGGGTTAAATATATTTACCAAATAAGCAATCTTCGCCCCCATCTTCATCCCTGCCTTATATAAAGACTCTTGTGGGTCATGGATGACATCGTTGCTTTGGACGCGAGAATGGACGATACATTCAGAGTCGGCATTCATCCAACAATAATCGCCGTTACTAGAACCGTTTTTTGGTACGGCGAAATTTAGTTGCCCGGTGCTTTTACTCGTACCCGTATATAGCTCTCCCTTAATCATTATTGCGCATTGATTATCCGATAAGACATAAATAATATTTTCCGCTTGTTTTACCTCTAAACTCACCCCCGCCCACTTCTCGGCAAAAAGCGCACAAGACGCACTGTTTTCAATAAAGACCGGCAGATCAAATTCGTATTCCAACTCTTTTTTTATAGTTACGTAATTAGCGAATGTCTGCAATGTAAGGGGATTGCGTACCGTACCGCCAAACTTATCCATTATACCGGAAATGCCTACGCCGATTCCTCTGATCTTTTCCTTTTGCAAAGGCACGCTCTCGATAACCTTGGCAATCATTTCCCTTAGCATAGGCAAGAGTTCTTCGCTATATTCATCAGGTCTTTTTTCCTTCGCTTTAGCCAGTACGCGTGAGGTAAAATCGGTAACAATTACCTGCATGGAAGCAAGCTCGGTATTGAGAAGGCCTAAGTCCACACCGATAACATAGCCGTATTGCGGATTTATCTCCACAAGTTCCGGCCTTCTGCCGCCCGTAGAAATATCTAACCCTCTTTCAAAGACTAGACCTTTTTTAAGATAGGTATCTATATAATTAGAGACTGTTACGATATTTATGCCTGTCTCTTTAGAAATCTCGGCGCGTGAAATAAGCCTATTCTTTCTAATCGCATTCAAGATCTCCAGATTTCTACGCTGACGGTCGGTCAACTTCTGTTCTCTGGATATTACCGGGATTTCTTTTTCAATAAACTCGGCCTGCGTCAGTCTTTCTTTAGATATGAAAAGCGTTATCGCTTTTTTTTGTTCGGCATCGATCTGCATAAACCGTACTCCAAAGCCATTTCTTTTCTTCTGAGGAGCACGAGATTTCTTGCTAATCCAGGCGATCTCGCCGCGCAAACGTAGCCTTCGCGCCTGGCCCAAAAGCTCTATTTCTAGATTTAGCACCATTGCCTTATCCAAAGCGAAGCTATCTTCCTGCACGATATCGGTCTCAACAAATACACCGCCCTCTCCGATATTTCTACTTAAAGCCTCGAATACACGGCTGGACGCAGAGCTATCAGCGAAATCAAACCTAACCGGCAGGGTCTTTTCTAATCTCGGAGATTGCCTTTTTTCCATCTCTTCCTGAGCTTCCTTCTTTATTCTCATCGCGACCTCCTCTCCGAGTCCAAGACTATAAAAAGCCTTAGACTATTCGTCCGTAAGAGGTCTAAACAGGGCCATTTGCCAATCTAAAGCGGGAACTTTTTTAGGACCTTATTTAGGCCTTTAGTCTACCCTTTCTTCACTTTATATCACATTAAGGCCCGCGGGTTTTAAAATACCTTTTACAGTTAGTTCCACAACTCCCGTAACTTATAATATATTTTACGAGGCAGGCGTTTGTTCAACCCATTTTCTGTCTCTTTTGTCAAAGCAACGATCCCCCACCACTCCTCGTTCATATTCATATTATTAGGCGCGCCGATATCGTAGTAATAGGCCCCTCCGGACCAATCTCCGACTGTATCGTGCACAAACCAACTGGCAGGCATGAACTCGTCATGCTTCCACCACTCATCAGTCCACTCAAAGACACAAGCCCCTACAGCGTTGCCCTCTCCGCCTGCGCCTGCCTTGTTGCGTTGAATATCTTCCCATTGGGACGTAATAAAAACGGACTGGATATCCTGATCCTCTTTGTCCAATTTTGCATTATAACTATCGCACCCGCATTCCATAATCAACACGGGTTTCTTCACCTTGCGCTTCATCTCCCGCCAAAGGTTTCCAAACGTCTTACCGCGATAGGCGGTTACTGCCACTAAATCTATATTCGGGCAGGCTTCGCCGGCCACCTCTAAACTAAATATGTCCGCATTCCCTAGGGCGACCAAGCGCTGAGGGTCTATCTTTTTTATCCGGGCAGCAATGTGGTCAACTAAAGAATAATATATTCTAGCTTTGGCCAATTGTTGTTTTCGCGGGTCTTGTATTTCTCTCACCTCAGGACAATCCCAACAAATACGGGCACCTGAATGCCAAGAAAGATTGTTTTCATTCCCTAAGACCCAAATCAGTATTCCCTCCTCGTCCCTGTAAGCCTTGACCATTTCCAACACTCTATCGGTCAAATCGTTACGATATTTCTCATCCGAATAGTCACCGGGCCTCCAATAATCCATCCAGTGCCCCATGATAGTGCGGATCCCATAACGCTCATGCAAGTCCTTGATTACCTTCTTGGTATCCGCTGCGTTCTTTCCCGGCTGAAAAAAACGGACTGTGTTAACACCCATCTCTTTCATCATCTGCCCGTCTTTTATCCAGGGTTTATTAGGATCAGCCCAAAAGTTATACTGATGGCACTGCCCTACCGGAATAGGCTGATAGACCACTCCTTTTACAAAGTAGGGCTTACCTGAAACCATAAGCTGAAAGTCTCCGTTTTTCATTCTCTGGACCGCCACCTTAGGCCCAGGTAAACCCAATTTATATATAAAGGAGCCGACGAGGACAGCACAAAGTAAGACTATGATTGTCTTCAGAATAAACTGTTGTCCGGTCTCCTTTTTATACTTTTTATGTATTTTACTTTTTGTCATTTCAGTTTTCAGTTTACAGTTACCAGTATTCAGTATCAGTTTTAAGCTGAAGGCTGATAGCTGAGAGCTGACAGCTTATCTATTCGTAGGTGATATCGTCCAGATAAAACACGCAGCCTTCGGGATTCACGTCCACATTAGTGGCCCAGCAAAAACCGCCGATAATATAGGAAAGGTCCTTTCCGGCTAAATCGATTGAGTATTGTTTCCACTCGGGAGTCAATACTACCGGACCGATTCCGGCAGCATCAGAATCCGGATAATCACCGCTGATTCCTCCCATTTTAAACTCTTCTATTCTTTCTCCGCCGTTTTCACCGCGGGCCCAGAAAGTGAGTTTTGTGGCAGCGGATAAATCAAAACCTGCGTCTTTAGCATGGCCCCAATTATTTGGAGGGTTTTGCCAATACATGCCCGCCCAACGTGCACCCTGGGAGACTTTTCCCGAATACACTATTCGGATGCAAGTAGTCCCTGAATGTGGGTCTGCGGTCCAAGATTCATCTAACTCCAAATCACCATAATCTCCCATCCAACCGGAAGCGATAAAGTGGTTATTTACCGAATTTCTTTCCGCATAAACGTTAAAAGGTACTGATTCGGCTGTTTCCTCTTCGACCTGTAGGTTGGGATCATATTCAAATCTGACATCGTCAATATAGAAAGTTATGCCATTAGGAGCGAGCCTTGCTGGGCTGACCCAACAAAAACCACCGCTGACATAAGAAAGGTCTTGATTTGACAGATTGACGGAATATTGTCTCCACTCTGCGCTCAATTCAACCGGACCCATCTCTACTTCCAAAGAATCAGGATATGTGCCTTTGACCCCACCGACCTTGAATTTTTCAATCGCCTCGCCGCCGTTTTCACCGCGGGCCCAGAAGGTGAGTTTATTATATCCTGTCAGATCAAAACCGCCTTTTCTCTCCCCCCAGTTATTGGGTGGGTTCTGCCAATATACCCCGGCCCATCCCGCACCTTGAGTAGCGGCTCCGGAATAGTTTATCTTTATGCATGTCGATCCGGAATGAGGACTATCCATAGATTCTAGATCCAGGCTGATATCGCCGAAATCTCCCATCCAGCCTGAAGGGGCATAATGGTTATCGGGAGCGTTTTTGTCCGTATACACATTAAAAACTCCTTCTGCCGCCGTAGTAGTTGCAAGAACTGCTTCAGCAGGTTCTTCTGCAGCCTCTACGCTGGTGTTTTGGGCAGCTAGCGAGAATGCGCTCTTCGCAGTCGTCTCTGATGATTCTTCTGCTATTGAGGTCTCTTCCTCTATTTCTCGCATTCCCATCTTTGTGACACTCTGCTCAATTTCTGTCGAGACGGGACTTTCTCTTCCTGTAGAAAGGACCCCGATGATCAAAAGTGTCAGCGCTGCGATTACTATAAAGTATGGTAAGTTCTTTCTCACTTTTTCTTCTCCTTTCATGCCACCATTTACTGTTATCATTTAGCAGGTATCTTTTGTTAGAATCCAAGTTGCTGCTCCACACCACCCCCTTACGCTCGTCACTTGGCAAGCTTACTAATTTTTCGTCCACAGATCTTGATAGGTATAATAGCCCCTACGTAATGTCCTTAACAATGGGCTGTCGCTGCCATCACCCTGGCCGCATATTCCCAGCCACTCTTCGTGCATAAAACCGTCGGGAAAAGGACCCTTAAACTGGCCTTTCCAGTCATGCTTGGAAGGCTCATAGGCTTTCCACCATTCATCTACGTATTCGAATACTATCCCTCCCAGCGCATTTCCCTCGCCATAGCCAGCCATATTATATTGGATGTCTTCCCAGCTTCCTCTGTGATATTCTGCCTGGGCCTCTTCGCCTTTTTCAAGAGGTTTCCCTTCCCAATATGCGCCACACCCAAATTCGGTGATTATTGCCGCTTTGTCCGCTACCAGTTTCACATCCTGCCAATAATTGCCGAAACCCTCTTTGCCTCGATAGGCATTAGTTCCGTAAATATCCACTGCGCTACATTCTTGGGCAAATATATCCAGATAAAGCACATCTCCATTACAAATAGCGACCGGCCGCGTGGGATCCAGCTCTTTTACCATCTTGGCTGCCTCATTGACAAATTTATAATAAGGACGGGGCTCGGTCTTGGCGTTACAGGCTATGCCATAATTATTTTCATTGCCCAGAAGCCAAAACAATATCCAGGGCTCATCCTTGAATTCATTTACCATCTCCTTGAGAGTCTGCAGCATATTTTTCTGATGCTCAGGGTTGGAATAATCGGTTCCTTCATACCAGCTGGCCCCGCTGCCGATGGCATACATACCTAAAAAATCACCCATGACGGTCATGATTCCATAGTTTTCATACAGATCGCGTAATAGCTCTTTGTTCACTTTAGCAGGGTGGTGATAGACGCGTATACAGTTTACGCCCATCTCTTTCATCAATTTAAAATCACCTACATTCGGTTCATCCGCGTCTTGAGCATTATTACCATTTTTATCCACCCAGGCATCATAAGGCCCGTCGATCTTTCCGTTTTGGTCAAAATCCTCTTCCATCCAGTTGCCCAATGTACCTTCATCGGGACTCTGTCCGATCTTGGTGGGGGCATAAGTGATAGCCCGCAGGGGAAAGGGTTGGCCATCGACCAACAATTGCCAATGACCGTTTTCATATTGTAGCAACCTTATATGCTCCGTACCTACATTCTTGGCTATTTTAATATCACTTAAGTCCTCTCTTGCGGGAATGAGCTCTTGGGCAGAACATCTGACGATCTTTCCCGGATCGGTTATAAAAACATCATTGCTTACATCATCGTCATAGGTGTTTTGAGTAATGATCTTTGCCCCTTCTAACTTCATCCCCAGCTCGGGATGGTTGCGCAAAATATATCTGGCCCTATGCAAAGACGCAGGACCAATATACCAAGGGGTCTTCCAATAGGTCCAGCCGATAGTATTGGGAAAATTTACCACGATAGAGTAATATGTCTTGACCGCGTGCTTCCAAAGTCCGGCCTTCTCTAAAATCACTCCTCTGTAAAACTGTTTTACCCCAGGAGGCTCGGCTGCCATATTCCATTTGAAGAAATTAGCCTGCAGGTCATCGGTATGGATGAATTCCCAATGATCTCCTTTTAAACGCTCTGTGCCTTTTAAAGCGATATATGCCGGGTTCTTGCGCCAAGAACTGCTGTTAGGATAAATGCCCTCGCCGCAGGCTTGCATCAATCCCACCTGGTCGCTAATCACATATTTATAATCTTTAGTACCTACATTCTCCAGTTTTCCATATTTGGCGTAATCAACGATGTCTTCTGTGCCGGGGTCAAAAAGTGTCAGTTTAGACTCCGGCGCTTTTGGCTTTTCCTCTTCTTCTTTAGCAACCTCTTCTCCGCGTAACATTTTATTTATCTTGTCAATGCTCTCCTGACTTACTTTGGCCGGACTCCAGAACCATCCCCGCGGGTCCCAGCACTGCGAATATTTGAAATTATCTATTACGTACTGAAAGGCGAGCAATGCCTCTTCCCACTTTTCCTGACGCATCAGGCCTTCGGCGCGGATAAAATAGCAAGTACCTACATTATTCAAGACATCATAAACAGACTGCTTGTCGCTGGCCGGAAAACCGCTTAAAGAGGCCTGTTGTTTGCGAGCTTCATCTTCATGAAGGTCAAAACACTTTTGTGTATAGGCCCATACCGACTCCCAATCCTTTTTACCCAACGCCTCCCAAGACTTAACTGTCAAATGCCCGGAAGAGAGATTGCCATAGTCGAATTGGCGCTTAAGCTCCACTGATTCCAAGATAAATTCTTTTTCGTCAAAACCCCCACTCTTTGCCTGCTCTTCCTGCGCACCGACTACATCCTCTACCTCTTGAGTCTTTTGTTGCTCCTGTTTTAGAACCTCTATTTCTTGCACCTGTCCAGTTGTTTGGATTTCCGCATCCGGCGTAACCTTTTCTGATTGCTGCCCGCAGGCAAACCCCAGGTGCATAATAAGTAAGGTAAAAATGGCTAGCTTGAAATATTGTTTCATCCATACTCCTTGTTTTATCCTACAACTGCTCCTGCAGTAAGGCCTTTGACTATGTGCTTCTGCATAAATATGTAGACTAATATTATGGGGATGATGGTAATGGTAATGCCGGACATAAGTAAATGATATTGAGTCACAAACTCTCCGTGGAAAGTGGAAAGCCCTACTTGCAAAGGCATATATTTAGCTTCGTCAAAAAGGATCAAGGCCAAAATATATTCATTCCAGACATTGAGCGAATTGAAGATCACGATTACTGCCAGGGCCGGCCGGGCTAATGGTAAGGCCACATTCCACCAGATACCCAGTTTCGAGCATCCATCGATACGCGCGGCGTCCTCTAAGTCCTTGGGCATCTTATCAAAAAACGTCTTCAATAGAAAAATGCTTAATGATAACCCTACATTGATCAGGCATAAGACATATCCGTGAGGGGTATTTCTTAAGCCGATCTTTTCCATTAAAACATATAGGGGAACGAATGCCCCGGGCAAGGGGATCATCATCGCCGCCAAGAACATATAAAAGAAAAAGTTTCTCCCCGGAAATTGTAGACGCGAAAAGGCATAGGCCGCTAGCGAAGAGACAAGCACTATTCCTATTACTACCGAAATTGTATATATAACGCTATTTAAAAAATAGGTGCCAAAATTTCCTTCGGTCCAGGCATGGTAATAGTTTTCCCAGTGGAGTTCTTTAGGGATGACCGACATATCTGAAAAAACCGTTGTCTGGGTCTTCAGGCTTGAGCCAAACATCCACAGAAGAGGAAAAATACAAGCTGCGGTGACAATAAGTAAAAATAGATTTACCCCAAATCCTCCCATGAAACGCCTGCTTCTATAAATCAAGCTACTTTTATTCATCATCTTAAGCCTGCTTCATTTTTCTAGAAACTCGTATTTGTATAAAGGAAACGATTAAAAGAATAATACCGAAGATAATCCCTTGGGCACAGGCATAACCGAAACGCAGCGACGCACGCATCGAGCCCAAAATCCTAGTTACAGGAACAGAACAACCTAAAGAGGGACTGCCTCCGGTCATCGTCAAGACCAATACAAAAGCCTGCATCGTGCCTAAAATAGTAAGGATAGAAACGAGTACAAATACGGGTATCATCAAGGGTATGGTCACGTGCCAAAATCTCTGCCAGGAATTGGCTCCATCGACCCTTGCTGCCTCATAAAGCTGTCGGTCGATAGTCTGCAGACCGGCTAAAAGGATAATAAAACCCCAGCCAAAACCCTTCCAGGAATGGATAATAGCTACACAGGTCAAAGCGGTCTGAGGACTGGAAAGCCAGGAGCGCACCAGTTGGTCCAGCCCCAAAACCACCAACCAATGGTTAAGCAACCCATAGTTAGGCTCAAAAATCCACTTCCAGACCAAACCTACAACTACTTCCGATAGTACCGGGGGTATAAAAAACACCAGACGATAAAACTTACCTAAACGTATTGCCCGGTCGCAGGCTAAGGCTAGGCTTAAGGCCAAGGCATTTTGTAAGGTCAAGGCGATTAAGGTTATGTATCCGGCATGCCACATCGAAGGCCACCAGAACTGGTCATAGAGAAAAAGTTCCTTGAAATTACTCAAGCCCACAAATTCTTTTACCGGCGAGACTCCATCCCAGGCACGTAGACCTAAATTAAATGTCTCATAGAACGGATAAATATAAAAAATAGCAAAGATGGCTACCGCCGGCAATATGAACAGGTAATTTTCTAATGTGGATTTTACCGATGACTTTGTACGCATATCTCTTCTAGTTCCTGCTTAATGTCCTCTGCCTTTCCTTGTCCATTTCCCTTTCCTTGACCTGCCGTACCTCCTGGGCGACCTGCTGAGGCGTCTTTGTGCCCAGAATAATCGATTGAATACCTAAGTCAAAGGTCTCAATTACCTGGCTTTTTTCATGCACCGGCCAGATATTGGGGTGGGTCGTATATTCCATCGACTGGGCAAACTTAGAAAGGATGGGACTGATCTGACTTAGACTTTCTCTATTGGCAGGTAGGTTATTTGTGGCTTCTGCTAAATAAGCCTGCTGTGGGCCGCCTGTCAGCCACTTAAGAAATTCCACTGCCTTCTCCTTGTTCTCTGAGCGGGCATTGACCATAAACGAAGAACCGGCTCCGCCCCAAATAAGCATCTGGTTTCCCCTATCCACCTTAGGCACAAACATCACATCATAATTTAGGTCGGGATTCATTCCCTTGTATACATTTACGCACCAGGAACCATTGAAGGCAAAAGCTGCACGTTGATTGGCAAAGTTTTGTTCAGCGTCTTTATTGTTCATAGAAACTATCCCTCTAGCCAAAATATCTTTGTCCGCCATTTCCTTAAAAAGGCTAAAAACCCTGATCCAATCTGGATCGGTATAGGGCACTTCTCCCTTGTAGGTGCTCATTATTTTTCTCTCGCCCATCAGGTTAAAAGCAAAGTTAGACGCCAGGCAATCGATCATCCATACCTCGGCCCAGCCGGAGACTAATCCTTGGATACCCACTTCTTTAAGCTTGATCCCTGCGGCAATAAATTCCTCAAAATCATCTGGAGGGTTTTCTGGGTCCAGGCCTGCCTTTTTAAACAAGTCTTTATTATAAAGCATCTGGATATTCATCACATCTATAGGAACGCCGTAAATCCCGGGCGGGGCATTATACTCATTCCCCCTTTTGAACTCATTGACGATCAATGCCTTGGAGAAAAACCTGTCTTTCCACTCCCCATTATTTGCCTGCATCTCATCGCTAAGGTTCAAGATGTGCCCGGCCTTGACAAAAATAGCGAAATCCTTCTTCTCGCCCAAGACTCCGAAAATGTCGGGAAGAGTCCCGGCTTGAGTAGCCGCGCGCACCTTCTGACTATATATCTCTGAAGGGGCAAAAAGCTTAAATTCAACACTGACACCGGTTTCTTCTTTATATTTTTTGGCCAAATCGTTAAAAGCAGGCTTTCTGTCGGTCATCCAGTGCCATATGATCACATCGGCTTTAGTAGTAGGGCCCTGAGAGCATCCCCACATTCCTACTATAATGCTTACTATTAAAATATAATAGAGATTCCGCATCAAACTCTCACTCCGCCGCCTCAACATTTCATCCTTTCCTCTCCGAGCCTCCGGCTCTACGAGCTATAGGCTTTGTTAAAAAGTTAAATAACATCTTAAATAATTTAAGATAAGATAACATAATAGCTATTACTTGTCAAGCTGATAGAAAAAAATATTAAAGCGATCAGGTCTTTGGTTGTGATTTACTGAATATTTTGCTTAAGCCCATAAAATCGATATTGGCAAGCTCAAGCCCTGCGCGCCATTTACCCTCGTGGACCTGTTTTGACCAGATTACTTTTGCCAGTCCGTCGTAGATCGACTGCTTATCCACAAACAATTTTAATTTCAGGTGCATCTCAGGCGCTATTCTGTAGTCTACCACCAGACCTACGCCGGCAGCACTGATATCGCAACACTCAGCGCTGGAGCCTTTCTGTTCCCCAGGCAAAGTAAATTCGGCAGGAAAGTCAACGGCAAAACGGGCAAATATCCTGCGGTCATCTTCGGTGCCAATCACCACTTGTCCATCCCCTCCTATTTTTTGCCTTACACATTAGTTAATTCTTTCTTAAGTTTTATTATAACACTTTCTTAAGAATAATAAAGCAAAAAACAAAAAAGAAAAACCTCACCTTGCCTTTGGCCCTTTTCTATGGTATACTGTAAGTGACAATTGAAGATAAGAGCGAACTACCTCGAAAGAGTAGGGCGCAAAGCTTCGATCCTAACTCCTTATGCGACAAAGGGATAAGGAAGTCGAGCTGCCGTAGCCGCAAAGCGGCTCCGTAAATAAAATGACCCATTCTTTCGAATGGGTTTTTTGTTATGTACAACCCGCAAGGCCTGCAGCTCCCTACGGGATTAAGTGTGAGGGGGGTATGTAAAATGAAAAACATAGCGAACATCTTCCTGATTAGTTTATTGTTGTTAATGAGCTGTGTGACTTGCGCGGAAGCAAAATCTAAGTCTTTTACCATTAGGGTCTCCTGTATCGTTCCTGCCAGACTGGAAATGAGCACTCCCGATGATCTAAACATTGCCTTAAACGATGAAAGCTCAATATATGAAAACAGCACATTAGCTTCTTCGAAAATACAGACGCAGGAGACAAAATTTATTGACGGCAAAAAAACTATCTTCTATACAGTAGTGGAACGCTAACACTCAGAACTTCGCATTTTGAATTTTGAATTTTAAATTTTGAATTTTGAATTTCTATTGCGCCCTCTTCAAAGGCACGTTGTGGATATAGGTGATTCCTTCGAAGAGGGTAATTTTTTTGATCAAAGGCACTTGCGGCAAATAGTCTATGGGAATGGAACCGATGTCTACCTTGACAGTATGCTCGCCGGCTACGATTTTACGGAAATAGTATTGTCCTTTGGCATCTGTAACCGCCCTTTTACCGTCTTCTAACGTAAGCACGACTTTGGGGATGCCTATTTCGCCGACATCAAATCTACCATCACCGTCTTTATCCTCGAATATCACACCATAGATCTCAGAGCGGCTGATCAATCTAAAGTCCTGCTTGATCACCTCTCCGCCTTTGATCTGTAATTCTTTCTTGCCGGCGTCGCTGATCACGTATCCTGCAGGTAAACTTGAACTATCGACATTGAGCGTTACTTTCTTGCCCTTCACCGAAACGCTATAAAAACCGTCTGCATCGGTAAAGATCTCCTTCTCGCCAGCGAATATCTTTACATCGCTCTCTCCTGGTTCATTGTCCTGCTGCGTGCCATCATCATTTATGTCCCTATATACAGCGCCCTCGACTGTACCTACAGGATTCCAGCGAAAATCAGTGTCCCAAAATAGTTTTCCTCCCAATCTCAGCTCCGCCTCTACTCTTTCTTCGGTATCAGGGTTCTCTGCCCAGAAATTCCTCAAAGTAGTGGAAGCGAAAAGCTCAAAGTCACGGTTGGGACGATAGGAAAGCTCTCCGAAAAATCCCAAACTGTCCTCACCGCTTAAGAAGCTCAAGTCGGAAGCGGCGTTTTCCTCATTTCTATAATTAATCCTTAATGTGGTATAAAGCGGCAGAGTGCAAATTTGAGAAGAATAATCGAGGCCGGTCTCCATTGTCGTGGGACGACTCTCTTCATCGGTAAACTCCTCTGTCAACCACTCGCTTTTACCAGAGGCATAATAGGAAAGGCCTCTTAATAACCTAAGGTTCAATCCTGCGCCCAGGCTATTGGAATGGTAGTCCGATAGTGGCGAGTCGGGGTTTTCGCTATCGCGATAACCATATTGAATATAAGTAGATAATGCCTTTAGCTCCGGAAACGATTTTGTAAGAGCTACAGTGGCATTGTTTGATACGTGAGGCGAAAGCTTGCCTTTTTCATCCACATGCCGGTAAGCCAGCCTTGTCTGAGTAGTGGGATTGATAGTGATATTAGAAAAGGTGTTTAGATTATAATTTAACCTGTCCGGGTCATCGGGATTGGAGAATAATCTGTCTTTATATACATCTATATCTCCGGATAGATATAACCACTCCCAAGGGGTATAGCCAGCCTCGAGCAAACCTCCTATCTCTCCTGAGCTGGTGGGCCGGCCGTCTATCGTCTGAAAGTCGATGTCAATATCACGAAATTCACCGGAGAGACGCAGCTTGGGAAATACCGCATATGAATTTAGCGTATAGGCTACATTGTCATAGTCCCAGGCGATATCTGTTCCTACGGTGAGGTTTTTCTTAGGACGGAAGTCCATCCCTGCCCCGACTATCTTGTCTTTTAAGTCCTCTTCACGCTCATCGCCGTAGGCCCAAAAAGAGGAGACCCTGTAATCTAAGTTATCCAGGGGATGAAAACGGAATTCCGAACCATAAATGTATTCGTCTTTGGGATCGGCTAATCCGGGCGAAAGTCTTCCGAATTTGCCTTGGCCTGTCCTGCCCCAAAACATAGTATAATCGAGCTCTTTCTCAAATGCGCGCTTGTCGAAACGCACGCCGCGCATGGACTCACCGGGAAACGTCAGACCAGAAAAGGCGGCGGAAAAATCAAATCCGCGGATATCAAAATCTTCAATGCCCATTACCGAGGCATCGCGCAAACCCATGGTAAATTGCGTGAGGTCTGTGGTCTCACGCAGTTTGCTGATCTTGGCTAAAGCATCAAAAGTGCCATAAGGCGTCTCTCCGTCTAAGGTCAACCATTGATTGAATGTAAGCGTTTCCCTCTCTAAGCTGCTGGGTCTTCCGCCTTCTCCTCTATGGAATGAATTGCGTAACCAAGAATAACCAAACTTGAAAGGCTTGACCTGCTCTAGCTCTTTTCTGTATTTTTCCGCAAGTTGCCTGATATATTTAGGGGAGATGACTTTTATATTTAATGTCCAGCGGCCGGCATCATCCCATACATGCACAAATGTAGAGCTTATCTTTTTACCGGCTATCTCTATGGTATCCGCATCTCTTCTTGTGACCTCGATGACTTCTGGCGCCGTATTCAGCCAGCGGCTGATATTATCGCCCTGGACGACAAAGCCCTTGTGTAGTTCCAATTCGATCTCTGGCGAGACCTGCGTGGGGCCGATATCCTCAGCTAATACCAACTTCTCTCTTAAGATCTCGATAGGGGCCTCTTCTTTGACCGGAACAAACTTTGGTCTGGCCGCTACCTCAGCGACTTCTTGTTCTGGCGCTCTAATCTCAAGAGGCTTCTTTACCTCAGGCATCCGCGCCTTTTCAATCCTTACCTCTTCTGCGATCTCTTCTATTTCTCTCTCTTGCGGTCCTTTGGGTCTTTTTGGCCCTTCCAATTGAGCGATTATGGGAACTACGACTTCTTTCCCTTTTACTGCTTCTGCTTCTTCCGGCCAGCGATAGATTTCTGCAGGGGCCTTTTCTTCCGTGACTTCCGCGACTGGCCGCTCAATTTTTTTCGGCTCAATAGGCCTGGCTTTCTCCACTATTATCGGCTTTATTTCCTCTATTTCAACAGGTCTTGTTTTTTCCACCACGATAGGTTTGATTTCTTCAATATGAATCGCCGGCTCGCTAGGCTTAGCTGCTTTTTCTTTAAGCATCTCTTCTCTTTCTTTCTCCAAAGCCTGAAGCATTGTTTTTTGTAATTCCAGCTCTTTTTCCAAACCCTTTATGGCAATCTTTTTTTCGCGCTCCTTGGCCGCGAGCTCTGCTTTAAGCTTCTCTATTGCTCGTCTCTGCTCTCTTTCTTTAACCGCGATATCCGCTTTTAACTTCTGGGCAGCTAACTTCTCTTCATATTCTCTAACGGCAAGCTCTGCTTTACGTTTTTCAGCAGCTAATTTCTGCTCATATTCCCTTATAGCAAGCTCTGCTTTAAGTTTCTCGGCATCCAGCCTTTCTTCAACGTCAACACTGGGCTTGAATATTTCTATTTCCTCTTCGATCACCAGCTGCTCTTTGATCAGTTCCATATACATTTTACAGACTTGAGCAGTATTGCCATGGGGATTTAGCAATAAGGCCTTCTTGAATGAGTCAAAGGCCTCATCATATTCTCCTTCAGCATAGAATCCAATCCCTCTCTCTACCAAATAGTTGGGAAGATTAAAATATTGGGCATACCCTGGAAGTGGTAAAGAAGTTATTAAAAACGTTAAAAAAGTGGTTATAAGTATAAATTTGTTTATTTTTTTCTTCATCATCGCTTTATCGGCTTTATCAAGATCAAGGGCCAGAATAAGAAACTTCTCCTGAGGGGTTGATGTTTAATTTGACTTCCAATACTTTGGGAATACCCCCGATGTCAATGGTTATTATTAGATCATATTCCCCTGCAGGGATTTGGGAAGGACTTGCCTTGGAAACATTCGAATAGATAGTGCCTTTGTCTCCGGGAAGAGTGTAGCAGGGGCTAAGCTCGCCTCTGGCTACTATCAAACCCTGATCATCCATGATATAAAATGTTCCTTCAGAAGCAAAGTCTACATTTCCGGTGTTTTCTAAATTTAATTGGATAGATAATTTTGCCTCAGAATCGCTAGATAGCTTTCCATTAACGGAAAGATTGGTCAACTTAGCGTCCCTGTTTACGGTACCTTCAGGTTCGACCACAAACAACGAACCCAACCTTCCCATAACATTCACGCTTACTCCCTGCTCATCCTCTGTCTCTCCCAAAGAAGTCTCAAAAAACAAGACCGCGTAATGAGCACCATCGGCATCGCTGGGACAACTCACGGAATAAGTTATGGCCTGTTTTCCAAAAGGAGGTATCTGAAGCTCTGCCGGGCCAAAAGTAATCCATTTAGCACAAGATAAATCTGTAGTTCCGGGAGGAAAAAAGTTCTTAGAGCCGTCTGCGGTAGAACTGTAAAGCCAGTCTTCCACGTACACAGATACAAATGCGGTCACTTCAGAGGGGTTTTCTACGGCGATCGTCCCACTTTTTTCACCACCGCGGGCAACCTGCAACCTTACTTTTGGCTGGTCTATACGGATAGTAATAGCGCTGGCTATATTACTGTATAATAGGCTCACTAATATGAGCCCTATCGTTATAGCGACA
>JAFGHF010000035.1 GCA_016939375.1 Candidatus Omnitrophota bacterium
AATATCCAGCGAGGATGCCGAGTGGTTAAAAATAAGATATGGTTTCGCTGATTACCGAAAAGAGGCCAGCAGTCAAAAAATACTTATTGGTGAGAGGTCAGCAAGAAGGATTGTGCTTCCCGGCAAGCTATATGAAATTATCGCATCCAAGTCAGATGTCCTTTTATATAAGACGAAAAGGGCTTTCTTAGAATTGACATCAGGCATTAAGGATTTAAATATAAAAGAGATGCTAGTAACAGGAGGAGGCTCTGTCTTGGAGGGGTTTTTAGAGAGAGCCGAGAAGGTATTTGATATGCCCGTGAAGATGGGTTTTCTTTATGGTGTCAACGATAGCCAGATTCAAGCTAGAAGCGCTTTATATTCTACAGGTGTTGGGCTGATATGTTATGGCCTAGGACAAAAAAAAGGTACCAGAAGATATTCTAGGATAAGGTTAAAGACGTTCCGAAACCTGCTTAGAAAGGCACACAATCTGTATTACGAATATTTTTAGTATTATTTAGATTACCCTGTCGAATGTTTCTACTACTTGAGGGTCAAAGTAAATTCCGCTGTATTTTTTTAATTCCTTTTTTGCCTGTTGTTTCGTCATCCCTTTTCTGTAGGGCCTGTCAGAGCTCATAGCATCAAAGGCGTCTGCGACAATCAGGATTTTTAAGGGCAGGTTCATTTCTTCGCCAGTAAGCCCATCTGGATAGCCTTTGCCGTTTACCTGTTCTTGATGGTGCCTGGCCAAATAAGCCACTTTTTTCAAGGAGCGGATTGGTTTTAATATATTTTCACCGATGATGGCATGTCTTTGCATTTGCTTTCTTTCTTCGGAATTTAAGACCGCCGGTTTAAGCAAGACGTCATCTCTTATACCGATCTTACCTATATCGTGAAGCATGGCAGCGTCTTGGAGCGTACGCACTGTTTCATCGTCTAAATTAAATTCCTTGGCCAGGATGGTCACATATTCTTTGACCCGTTTAGTATGACCGCGGCTGTAAGGGTCTTTAGCTTCTACTGCCATAGCCAAAGCTGAGATTGTCTCCACATAAGTCCGTTCAATGTCTTCGTTAAGGCGGCTGTTTTCTATCGCAACAGCAGTCTGTAATGCCATATTTTCCAAAAGCATAACGTCATCTTCGCTAAATTCTTCTTCGCTATTTTTATCATTAAGTGAAATAGTGCCCAGTATTTTGTCTTTATACATCAGGGGTACGCATACAGTCGACTTATGCGCGAAGCCCATTTTTACCTCGACGTCGAAACGCCGATCTTGTTGAATTCTGGTAATATTTTGGGGCTTGCCTTCTTTGGCTACCCAGCCGATTATGCCTGCACCTCTTTTTATTTCCACTGAATGCTGGTTCTCAATATTCAGTCCGCAGGATACAAAAATTGTAAGTACATCGTCTTTAAGTAACATGACCACTCCAGATGATGCGCCGACAGCATTTACCAAGGTCTCTAAGGTCAGTTCCAAGATACTGCCTATTTTTTGGTCGGAAGACATGGCGTTGCCAATGCGCAGTAGTACATTCTGCAAGACTTTTTTCGATTCTTTTAATTGGTTGATATTTTTTTCCAATTCACTAGTGATTTTATTAAAATACTGGGCCAGTTCGTTTACTTCGTCCTCTTCCTGTGTTTGGATGCGTTTTTTTAAATCTCCTTGCGTGACGGCTTGGACATCTTTAGCCAGCCTGACTACGGACATAGCCACTTTTCTAGTTAAGATATATCCACAAGTAGCTGCCGCGACGATAAAGAAGATTGTCACCTGTACTGAATCTTTGAGCAACAGCGCAGATGCTTCTGTCAGCAAAAGATAGCCCATTAAAAGAAAGGGGATAATTACCATCAGCATAATGCCAATGACAAGTTTCTGTAATACGCCTTGTTGATTTAAAGACTTGATGGTTATTTTTGCCATTTTTTTCCTCTCCAAAACAATTTTACTATACCTTAAAAGCATACAGCTGTCAAGTTAAACCAGAGTAGTTTAATAGGGGAGAAGACATACGAATGTGTTGACATAAAAAGGCTTTTGTGCTACATTAAACTGATGTTTTTTGCTATCGGAACAAACTTTGACATATTGCGAAACTTAAAGCCAGGGATATAGTTATGAAGATGAAGATTGGAATAATCGGCTGTGGTAATATGGGACAGGCGCTTTTAAGCGGTATCCTGGCAGAAGGGTATACGCACAAAAGCAACATTCTCTGTAGTGACCGGGATAAGAAAAAAGCGGCATTTGTGCGTTCCAGGTTCAAGGCATCTATTTGCAGTACTAATAGCCAGCTTTTTGATAGGTGCGATCCCATTATTATTGCGGTAAAGCCATCAGATGTACAAGCAGTGCTTGCAGAGGCACATTTGCCTTTGCGAGATAAGCTGGTCATTTCCGTTTGTGCTGGGATAGGCACAAGACTATTTGAGAGGATATTGGGAAAGGTCGCTGTGGTCAGGGTGATGCCTAATATGCCAGCCCGAATAGGAGAGGGCATTTCGGCGGTTGCCTTAGGGCGCTTTGCTAAAGAAAGAGACAAAAAGGTAACTTTTTCAATTTTTTCTTGTGTGGGAGAAGTAGTGGAGATAAAGGAGCGGTTGATGGATGCAGTGACTGCTATCAGCGGATCAGGACCTGCCTACTTTTTTTATTTAGTTGAAAAACTAATCGATGCAGCAGAAGAACTAGGTATTTCCCGTAATATTGCCCAACGGCTGGCCATAAAGACAGCTTTAGGTAGCGCCAGTTTGTTGAATAAATCCGAAGAAGATGCCCAGGTATTAAGAAGAAAGGTGACCTCTAAAGGAGGGACTACGCAAGCGGCATTTGCTGTTTTCCAGAGAAGAGGCTTGGAAGGAATTTTAAATGCTGCCTTTAAGGCGGCAGCGAAAAGATCGAAAGAATTGGAAGCTAAATGACCCATTCGACTGCGCTCAGGGTCGAATATTGAGCGAAGTCGCATGTATTCGAAGCATGGCGGGCAAAGTCGAACCAAGCGAACGAACGTGAGTCGAACGATGAGGTTTTCGGTACGCGTACATCCGGGTACTTCTAGGGAGAAAGTAGTTAAAAATGCCGATAACAGCCTGAGTGTATATTTGACCAAGAAAGCACAAAAGGGCCAAGCCAATAAAGCCTTAAAGAAGTTGTTGGCCAAAGAGTTTGATCTGGCGCAATCGAGGATTAAGATAATCTATGGTAAACAGGCCAGGGATAAAGTGGTCGAAATAGGGTAGGTTAAGAGATGAGCAAGATTGGTATTATCGGTGGAAGCGGCCTATATAGTATTGAGGGCATGAAGTTGAAAGAGAGGATCAGGTTGGACACCCCTTTCGGCCGGCCTTCAGATGAATTCATATCGGGTGAACTGGAAGGCAGGCCGGTAATATTTTTGCCCCGCCATGCCCGTGGACATAAAATTTCTCCCACAGAGATCAACTTCCGGGCCAATATTTATGGAATGAAGAAATTGGGAGTGGAGCGGATTATCTCAGTGTGCGCGGTGGGTAGCCTAAAGGAAGAAATCAAGCCCTGCGACCTATTGATTCCGGATCAGTTTGTTGACCGCACAAATCAGGCTCGCAAGAGCACTTTTTTTGAGGACGGCATAGTGGCCCATATCGCTTTTGCCGAGCCGGTCTGCCCAATAACAGCCCGGATTCTCAACCAAGCCGCGACAGGATTGGGTTTGACTGTGCATCCTAAGGGGACCTATATCAACATGGAGGGCCCGGCATTTTCGACAAGGGCTGAATCCAATCTCTACAAAAGCTGGGGGATGGATATAATCGGCATGACCAATATGGCGGAAGCCAGGTTGGCCCGGGAGGCAGAGTTGTGTTATGTTACCCTGTCTATGGTTACTGATTACGATTGCTGGCGCCAGGGTAGCGAAGAAGTAAGCGTGGATTTGATCCTTGAGAACGCAAATAAAAATATCGAAAATGCCAAGAGGGTGATTAAAGAGGCGATTAGGCATATGCCAGCTGAAAGAAATTGCCTTTGTGTGCATGCGCTTAAAGGGGCAATCGCTACGGCACCCCAGAACATCTCTGCTGAAGCGAAAAAGAAACTAAGTATCATTATAGGTAAATATTTATGAGCGCAGAAGAAAAGATGAATTATAAACAGACCCTAAATTTACCTAAGACCGATTTTCCTATGCAGGCTAAGCTAAAGGAGCTTGAGCCTAAAATATTGGCTTTTTGGGAAAAACAAAATATATATGAGTTGATTCGGAATAGGTCAAAAAAACTGCCTAAATACATATTGCATGATGGCCCGCCTTATGCAAACGGCGATATACATATAGGCCATGCGTTGAATAAGACCCTTAAGGATTTTGTGGTCAAATACAAGATTATGCGGGGATTTAATGTGCCTTTTGTGCCGGGCTGGGATTGCCACGGTCTTCCTGTGGAACACCAGCTTTTTAAGGAATTGGGGATCAATAAGCATGAAATCGATAAGGTGGAATTTAGAAAAAAGGCCAAACAGTTTGCCTTAAGGTTTGTCGATATCCAAAGGCAACAGTTCAAGAGATTAGGGCTTTTAGCCGATTGGGAGCATCCTTATTTGACCTTGGATCCTTTATATGAAGCTGAGATCGTAAGGGCGATAGCCAAGCTGGTCAAGGACAATTATATTTATCATGGTCTTAAACCGATCAACTGGTGTAAGAGTTGCGAGACTGCTTTAGCTGAAGCAGAGCTAGAATATGAAGACCATCGCTCTCCATCCATATTCGTAAAGTTTCCTCTACCGGAGGCAGAAAATGCGTTAAAAGATCTTGTACAAATCACGAGCCACGCATCACGAACCACGGTCTCATTTCTGATCTGGACTACTACCCCCTGGACATTATTGGCAAATGTAGCCATTGCGCTTCATCCCGATTTTAATTATAGCTTAATCGAGATATCTTCCGCTGCTGGTGCTAGAGAGATATTTATTTTAATGGATGAGCTTGTGCCAAGCGTAATGCGCCAGGCGGCAATAAAAGAATATAAAAAGATCGGCGAACTCAAAGGGTCGCGTTTGGAAGGCTTAAAAGCCAGGCATCCTTTTATCCAGCGTGATTCAGAAATCGTCTTGGCAGAATATGTCTCTAACGAAGAAGGTACTGGTTGTGTGCACACTGCCCCCGGCCATGGAGAGGAAGATTATATGACCGGGCTGAAATACAAACTGCAAGTGATAATGCCTGTGGACGAAAAGGGCGTGTTTGATAACACCTGTGGTGAATTTTCCGGAGTTGATGTGTTTAAAGCTAATGATATGATAATTGAGGCCATGAAGAAAAACCAAACATTGTTCTATGCCTGCGATATTTTACATTCATATCCACATTGTTGGAGGTGTAAATCGCCGTTAATTACCAGAAGCACCAGGCAATGGTTTATCAATGTCGACCATAAGGATTTAAGGAAAAAGGCGTTAGAAGTAGTCAAACGCGTACGCTGGATACCCGAAGGAGGCGCAAGCCGTATTTCCGGCATGATCGAGTCCCGACCAGACTGGTGTCTTTCGCGACAGAGATATTGGGGGGTGCCCATCCCCGTATTTTATTGTAAATCTTGCGGAAAGGAAATTGTAGACGCAAGGGCCATCGAAAACTTTGCAGAGATCGTTGCCCGGGAGGGTACTGATGCTTGGTTCCTCAGGAGCGTGGATGAACTTCTGGGAAAGAAAGTCAAATGCCCTGAATGTAAAAAGGAGGAGTTTGTAAAAGAAGAGGATATCATCGATGTTTGGTTTGATTCAGGAGTGAGCCATCAGGCAGTTTTGGCCAGGAATAAGGAATTGGGTTTTCCTGCTTCGCTTTACCTTGAAGGTAGCGATCAACATCGCGGATGGTTTCAGACGGCACTTTTGACTTCCATACCTTTGACCGGCAAGGCCCCTTACGATAGCGTTTTGACCCATGGTTTTACAGTGGACGGCGATGGTAAAAAGATGTCTAAATCCAGAGGTAATGTAGTCTCTCCTTTAGAGACGATCGACCAATATGGCGCAGAGATATTGAGATTATGGGTAGCTTATTGCGATTATAGTGATGATGTCAGGATTTCTCCTAAGATCTTGACAGGCATAGCCGATGCCTATCGCAAGATTCGTAACACACTGCGTTTTCTCTTGGGCAACCTTTACGACTATAGACCGCAAAAAAAGGTTGAATACAGCCAACTTTGGGAGATTGACAAGTGGGCGCTTTCTGCGTTGTCTGGTTTGCTGGAAAAAGCGAGCGAAGACTTTGAAGACTTCCTTTACTATAAGATGTTTCGCCGGCTTTATAACTTTTGTACTGTAGAGATGTCTTCTTTCTATCTGGATATTTTAAAAGACAGATTGTATACCATGGGAAGTGATTCACTTGCCCGTCGTTCAGCGCAGACAGTGATGTACGAGATATTATCGGCACTAAACAGGGTCATTGCGCCTATCCTTAGCTTTACCGCTGAAGAACTATGGGGCTATTTCTATAAAATTCAAAAGTTGGAAAAGCTGGAGCCGGTCATCTTAAGTGGGTGGCCTAAAGTAGAGAGTAGTTGGATCGATCCTGAGCTGGATGAAAAGTTTAAGCGTTTGGAAGATATAAGAGATGCCGCGCTGAAAGTGATTGAGAACGAGAGAGAAAAAGGTTTGATTAAGAGCTCATTAGAGGCACGAGTCGGAATTTTTACTACGGATGAACAACTTTATCTGTTTTTGAAGGAAAATCTTGAGCTTTTAGTTTCTATTTTTATTGTTTCTGATGTAACCTTGGAGAAGGTGAGAAGTTTTCCTGAACAATGTACCAAGGCCGAGGATGTCGCAGGCCTTGCCATAAAAGCGGAGAAAATCGAATTTGCTAAATGCGAGCGCTGTTGGAACTACCGCCGCTCTGTCGGAAAAGATATGGGGTTCCCCAAATTATGCAAAAGATGTATAGAAGTAATAGATAAGGAGGAGTAGGCACAATGAATAAGAAAACATTGGAGAAATACAAAAAGTTGCTTTTAAAGATGAGAGAGGATGTTGTCTCGGAAATGGACAATATCACCAAGGAATCTTTAAATAAGTCACAAAGAGAAGCCTCTGGCGACTTATCGGGATATGCCTTTCATATGGCTGATGCGGCTACTGATAATTACGACAGAGAGTTTTCTTTGAATCTAGCCTCAGATAGCCAAAAGTTGATTTATGCGATTGACGAGGCATTGAACAGGATAAAGGATAAAAGTTATGGCCGATGCGTAAGCTGTGGCAAGGAAATCAGCCGCAAGCGATTGCAGGCCGTACCTCACACCACCCTTTGCATTAAATGTCAGAGAGAAGAAGAAAAAAAGAAAACCTAAGCGTATCAACCCACTAAGGTTATGGCGGCGATCTATTTTGCATTTGCAGTTTTAACCGTAGATCAATTAAGCAAATTCATCATTTTAAAAAGTCTCCACCCCGGAGAATCTCTACCCGTCATAAAAGGCATTTTTCATATCAGCCTCATTTTCAACAAAGGATTTGCCTTTGGCCTGTTTTCCCGCCAGAGTACCGTGTTTATATGGGTAGTATACGTCGCGGTCATATTTATAATATTTATCACTGCCTTACACAGAAACATTCTGTTGCGTGAGAAAAATACGCGGTTTTTCCTATCTTTGGTTCTGGCCGGGGCCATAGGCAATCTCATTGACCGTATACGTTTTGGTGCTGTGGTCGATTTCTTGGATTTTCGCATCTGGCCAGTATTCAATATGGCCGATGCGGCTATTACTGTCGGCATCAGCCTATTGTTGCTGCAGATGCTTAAGCAAAAACAAAGAAGTCCTAAGCCCGTAGATAAACTTAAAACTTAAAGCTTATAGCTTTAAATGTGAACTACAATGCATCCCATACTCTTTCAAATAGGGCCTTTGACCATCTATTCATACGGTTTAATGGTGGCTTGTGCTTTTATAGTAGGTACGTATCTTGCCAGTCGTGAGGCCATACGTCAGAATATTCCCGAACAAAAGATTGTTGATATTGCTTTGATCCTAGCGATTTCGGGAATCGTGGGGGGCCGTCTTTTATATGTATTGCAGAATTTTGATTTTTATTTGAAATATCCCTTGCAAATAATTATGTTGCATAAAGGGGGCTTGAGCTTTTTTGGCGGATTGTTTTTTGCCCTCATCTGCATGTTATTTTTTTTGAAATTACAAAATTTACCCGTGCTTAAGACAGTAGATCTGTTTACCCCTTACCTGGCTTTGGGACATGCCATAGGCAGGATCGGCTGCCTTCTTAACGGCTGCTGTTACGGAAAACAGACATCTCATTTTTTTGCGCTTTACTTTCCCGCAGATAATATTCCCCGCTATCCGGTGCAAGTTTACAGCTCTTTGGGGTTAGTGGTTATTTTTATTATTTTACGCTTTTGGCAGGAGAGATTGAGAGACAAGCCGCGTTTTCAAGGACAGATATTCATCTTTTATTGTTTTCTTTACAGCATGATGCGCTTTTTTATGGAATATTTGCGCGGCGACCACCAACCGGTCTTTGCCGGTGTAAACGTTTATCAGTTAGTTAGTATTGTAATTTTCATTTTCTCAGGGGCTTTATTGTGGAAGAGGAGAAAAGGGTTTCTCTTAAAGTAGAAGAGGGCTCCCAGGGTTTAAGGTTGGATCAATTTATAATCGGCCATTTGGGTCTTGCGGTTTCGCGTTCTCGGATCCAACAACTGATCGATGAAAAAGAGGTCACCGTCAACCAAAGACCCGCCAAGGCGCATTATAAGACAAAAAAAGGCGACTCTGTCATGGTGGTGATACCAGCACCTAAAAGCCCCCAAGCCCTTCCAGAAGACATCCCTTTGGATATAGTATTTGAGGATGAAGACATTTTGGTGATCAATAAGCCAAAAGATATGGTTATCCACCCTGCTTGCGGCAATTATTCGCATACATTAGTGAATGCGCTGTTACACTATGGTTGTAAGCTTTCCACGATCAGCGGTCCTACCAGGCCAGGGATAGTTCACCGTTTGGATAAAGACACTTCAGGCTTGATGGTTGTAGCCAAAAATGACCTTGCCCATCAAAACCTAGCTAGGCAATTTCAAAAGCATACTGTACAGCGTAAATATATTGCCATAGTTAAAGGTAAGGTTGAGCATGACGAAGGTGTGATCGATTATCCGCTGGCCAGACATCCTCAGCATCGTCAACAATTTACGGTCAGTTATTTAAAAAGTAAAGAGGCGCTTACAAAATATAAAGTGCTCAAAAGATACAAAGATGTGACATTGCTGGAGCTTATGCCGCATACCGGAAGGACGCATCAGCTGCGCGTACATCTGAAGTTTCTGGGGCATTCCATACTCGGTGATACCAGATACGGAAAAGCGAATGACTTTGAGCGCATGGCCTTGCATGCGGTAGAACTAGGCTTTTACCATCCCCGTTCTGGTGATTTTGTGTCTTTTAAATTAGACATACCAAAAAGTTTCAGCGGCTATCTTGATAGAATGCAATAACTCTTGATTTTTTAGGCAGTTATGCTATACTGCAGACTATGTCCACTGTTACCATTGAACCAAAAAGAATACATGGCGAATTAACACTCCCGCCCGATAAATCTATTTCCCATCGTGCAGTGATTATAGGTTCCTTGGCCCAGGGCCGAACAAGGGTCAAGAACCTTTCTTTTTGTGATGATTGCACGCGCACTTTGAGCGCTTTCAAGGAAATGGGGGTTTCTATAGCCCAAGAGGATGGGGGGCTTTCTATTGAGGGCAAAGGCCTGCTTGGTTTGCAAAAACCGAAAAAAGAGCTATACTTGGGAAATTCCGGGACATCAATGCGCCTGATCTTAGGAGTTTTAGCTGGCCAGAAATTTAGCTGCATGCTTACGGGTGATGATTCGCTTTCACACAGACCCATGAAAAGAGTCACTGAGCCTCTTTCTCTAATGGGGGCGAAGATCGAAGGAAGAGAAGGGGGTAATTTCGCGCCTTTGTCCATTCAAGGGGGAAACCTTAGGGCGATTTCATATCGCACTCCTATGGCCAGTGCTCAGGTAAAGTCGGCCATACTCCTGGCTGGGTTGTATGCCACAGGCAATACGGTGGTGAGTTTTTCTGCTCAATCCAGAGACCACACCGAAAGAATGCTTAAAAAGTTTGGCGCCGATGTTCTAATGCAAGGGCTTTCTGTATCTATATTTGGCAAGAGGGGGTTAATTGCCAGGGACCTAGAAGTACCGGGAGATATTTCTTCGGCAAGTTTCTTTTTGGCCGCAGCCTGCATTAACCGGGATTCGCAAATTGCAACCAAGTCCATAGGGCTTAATCCTACCCGTACGGCTTTTTTAGACGTTTTAAAGGAAATGGGAGCCTCTCTAAGCATAAAATACGATGATCCTCAGATGGCAAAAGAAGAATATCAGGATGAGGCAACAGGTGAAGTAGTCGCCAGCTATAGCCAGCTTAGGGGAATCACTATTTATCCGGAACGGATTCCGTTAGTAATTGATGAACTGCCTGTCTTGATGGTGGTAGCCACGCAAGCAAAAGGAGAGACCAAAATTTGTGGCGCTGGAGAGTTGAGGGTGAAAGAGACCGACAGGATTAATGCCATGGTGATCAATCTTTCCAAAATGGGTGCTGATATTGAGAATTGCGGCGATGATATAGTTGTCCATGGCCCTACGAGACTAAAAGGGGTTTTAGTGGACAGCTTTCATGATCATCGGACTGCAATGAGTATGGCCGTTGCCGGTCTAATTGCTGAAGGCCGTACAACAATAGAAAGCGCTGATTGTGTCGATATCTCTTTTCCTGGATTCTTTGACAAGCTCTCTGGCCTTGTATGCTAAAGCCTTGACACATTCGGTGGTCCCGCTAATATGGGACCACGCTCAGTGTCGACACTGAGCGTCTGCTATATAACAATAGTATACGAATGTGTTGACAATACCAGGTCTCTTTGATACAATTATCCAGATAAAGAAGGAGTGGGATAGCGATGAACCTCGCTAGGCCTTTTTTGGTCTAGGGGGCAAGGTTCATTAAGAAATACGATTTATTCCATAGGGAGGTCTAGCGGGGTGAATATTTTATTGAAGATTTGGAAGCAGATAATAAAAGTCTTTAACTATTTTATGGGTTTGTTTTCCAATGACATGGGTATCGATCTAGGCACGGCCACCACTCTTGTCTTTGTCAAAGGGGAGGGAGTGGTCCTTTGTGAGCCTTCGGTAGTAGCTATTCAAAAGGGATCGCATCGAGTGCTGGCTGTTGGGGAAGAGGCAAAAAGAATGCTTGGCCGTACTCCAGGAAATATTGTCGCTATTAGGCCGATGAAAGATGGGGTAATCGCTGATTTTGAGATTACCGAAAATATGTTGCGCTATTTTATCAAAAAAGTACACAATCGCAGGGTGCTGGTACGACCACGTATGATTATTGCTATTCCCTCTGGCATTACCGAGGTAGAGAAAAGGGCAGTCAAGGATTCTGCGGAGCATGCTGGTGCTCGCGAGGTGTTTTTAGTGGAGGAACCTATTGCTGCCGCTGTAGGAGTAGGTTTGCCCATCCAGGAACCGGCAGGTAACATGATCATTGATATAGGCGGGGGGACCACGGAGATGGCGGTGATTTCCTTGGCCGGAATCGTCTATGCCAAATGCATCAGGATTGGCGGAGACGAGATGGATGAGGCGATTATAGAGCACCTGAAGAAGACCTATAACCTGATGATCGGCGAGAGGACTGCTGAAGAAATCAAGATAAGGATTGGTTCGGCATATCCTTTGGATGAAGAGCTTACTATGGAGGTAAAAGGAAGAGATTTAGTGGCCGGACTTCCTAAGGTGATTACTATATCTTCGGAAGAAATAAGAGAGGCCTTGTCCGGACCGATAAATGCTATTGTTGAAGCTTCGATGGTTACGCTGGAGCGCACACCTCCCGAATTATCCGCGGATTTGATCGAAAGAGGGATTGTCTTGGCCGGGGGAGGTTCGCTTTTACGTGGAGTCGATAAGCTTTTGTCTGAAGAGACCGGCCTTCCTGTCCACGTCGCTGAAGACCCTATTACTTCTGTGGCCTTAGGCACAGGTAAAGTTTTAGACGAAATACACTATCTAAAAAAACTAATTGTCCCTTCAAAAGTAGAGTTATAAGCTTTAAATTAAGGTAAGGCTGTGAGGCTAAAGTGGTTCCAGAATTTACGCCCAAGCGTACAAATTTTTGTTTTAGCCGCTCTACTCTGCGTTTTTGTTCTTCTCTATCTGCCTTTTTCTAAATGCGTAGGTTCGCTGATAGTTTCTTTTCTTTCCCCGGCACTTTCCGTAAGTGAGAACATCTCTTCCAATGCGCAAGATTTCCTTGCATTTCAAAATTTAAATGAGGAAAATAAGCGTTTGAGAGGCAAGCTAGATCAACTGACTTCTCAGTTGGTTCAGCTACAAGATATTGCTTTAGAAAATGAACGCTTGCGCGGTCTTTTATCAATTCCCCAAAAGGCTTCTTATCAGGCTCAGGCAGCCATTGTGATTAGCAAAGATTCTTCCAACTGGACTAAGACAGTGATGATCAACAAAGGCTCTGTTGATGGTATATGCAAGGGAGCTACCTGTGTTTTTCATGGTAGCTTGGTGGGTACAGTAATCGATGTGACCGCCTTGGTCAGCAAAGTGGCCTTAATCACAGATTTCAATTCTAAAATACCTGCTAAGATTGTAAGAAACCGCGAAGAAGGCATAGTCTTTGGGGGTTGGTGGGGCAATAGCGGTTTTTGCAGGATGAAATATATACAGAAAGCAGAAATAGGGGACAAAGTCATAACTTCCGGGCTTGGCGGGATCTACCCCAAAGGTATTTTAATCGGAGAGGTCGAGTCTATAGCGGAAGAACAAAAAGATAAATTGTATAAAATAGCTACTGTCCGCCCTGCACTGGAACTGTCCAACTTGGAAGAAATAATGGTCATTACGCAAGAATGAAAGCCAAAAAGTCTCTAGTTCTTATATTAGTCGTACTATTTACTATGCTGCAGTGCACTGTTCTCAATTATCTCCAGGTCTTCAAAATTAAACCCGACATTTTATTAATCTTAGTACTTTTTTTTAGCCTCTACTATGGACGCTTTTATGCTTTAGGAGTCGGTGTGCTTTGCGGCCTTTTTGCGCAAGCAACTTCTGGAATCGGTTCGGGGGCGGTGGTGTTCGTATACGCCTTAGGCGGGTTAATCTTAGCCCATTTAACCAGCTTTATTTACAAGCAAAATATACTAAGTCAGATGTTGATATCTTTTATTTTCACTTTCCTGGTTTACCTTTCTTTGTTTTTTACCTTTCATCTTTTAGATATACAGCCGCCTCTATTAAATGCCCTGTTTTTTGTAATCTTGCCAGCCTCTTTTTACACTGCATGTATAGCTCCTTTTTTGTTCTACTTTTTAAAAATGGCTTTTAACATAAGATAGATATACTATGCGCATCGGATTATTAAAGAGAATATTCATAGTTTTGATTCTCATGCTTTTTGCCAGTCTTGCCTACAATCAGCTTATTAAAGGGCCTGACTATCTGCAATTAAGCCAAAATAACAGAATCAAGCTTATCAGGTTGGATGCCCCCAGAGGCTTGATTTACGACCGCAACGGAGAATTGGTAGCTGGCTTAAGGCTTGTCTTTAATGTAGCGCTTTTTCCTCAGGAGGTAGAAGATATCCAGAAGGCCCTGCAGGCGATTAGCCCGCTAGTGGGGCTTTCTAAGGAATCCTTGATGGCGCAATATAAAAATAATTTTTCTGCCCCTTTTATTCCCGTAGTAATCGCTCAAGACGTTCCTAAAGAAACAGCCATAATCCTAGAATGCCAGGAATCGAATATTCCGGGATTAGTCATTCAGACCCAGTCGCTAAGGGACTACATATATGGCGAGACCCTATCCCATGTTTTGGGCTATTTAGGTAAGATTACCGAGGAGGAGTTAAAAAAGTTTAAAGTCTACGGTTTATGGGATAAAAATCTATTAGGCAGAAGCGGGGTGGAGCAGGTCTACGATTCCCTTTTAAGAGGGCAGGTAGGAGGGATGCAGGTAGAAGTAAATAACAGAGGTCACCGGGTAAGAATGTTGGGAGTCAGGTACCCCCAGTCAGGAGAAGATTTGTATTTGACTATCGACATACACCTTCAAAAACTTGTAGACGAGTTATTATCCGGCAAAAAAGGTGTCTGTATCGTCATGGATCCTCAGAATGGTGAGATTTTATCCATGGTAAGCAAGCCTAGCTTTGACCCCAATCAGTTTATTCTGGCGCTTAATGGTAATCCCGGGGCAAGACGGATAATAGCAAAACTGCTCAATTCCCAAGACGCGGCATTGATCAACAGGGCAATTTCAGCTACTTACCCCCCAGGGTCGATTTTTAAAATCGTAGTCGCTGCTTGTGGTTTGGAGACAGGCGAGATTGACTCGCGTTCAACAGTGCACTGTTCGGGCAGTATAAGAGTTGGCAAGCGGGATCTGCATTGCTGGAAGCTTGATGGCCATGGGGATGAAGACATATATTCGGCTCTGGGCCATTCTTGCAATGTCTTCTTTTACAGGTTGGCCTTGGAGCTGGGGCCGGATAAGCTCTCCATGTTTGCCCATAAATTTGGATTAGGTTCTCTCACAGCCATAGATTTACCTTTTGAATCTGATGGCTTGGTGCCATCTAAGAGCTGGAAAATAAAGACGAAGAAAGAAAAATGGTATGATGGAGAGACCGCTAACTTTGCCATCGGCCAAGGGTATCTTTTGACCACTCCTTTGCAAATGGCTAGATTGATTTCTGCCGTAGCCAATGGCGGCTACCTTATTCAGCCTCATGTCGTCAGGAGGGCTGGTGCAAGAGTAACTAAAAACACATCTTTGACAATGGCTTTCAAGGATTTTACCTGGAGGACCATTAGAGAAGGGATGCGTATGGTCGTACAAGATGAAGAAGGGACCGGGCATAGGGCATATATCCCTGGTTGTCAATGGGCGGCCAAGACCGGTACAGCGCAGACGTTTCAAGGCATGGCTCATGGTTGGTTCGGCGGTTTTTATCCATACGACCAACCTCGGATCGCAATTTTGGTATTTTTGGAGCACGGAGGAAGCGGGGGAGATGCCCCAGCTTCTATTGCTAAAGAAGTAATACAATATTTAAGGAAAAATAAGGAATTATAAGAGGCTATGTTTTTTAGGTATGGTAATTGGAAAAACTTTGATTTTATTTTACTTGCAGTTACCTTAGTCATTTTTGCTATAGGACTCTCTTTTCTTTTTAGTGCAAGCTATCAGCAATACGATGCAGAGGAGGGCTTGACCTTACATAGTCTAGTGGTTAAACAGATTATCCGTTTCGCGCTCGCATTTTTTATTGCCATAATCATTTTGAAAGTAGATTATCAGAAATGGTTAGAACTGGCCTATCCGCTTTATCTATTGAATGTAATCCTTTTGGCTATGGTCTTGTTGTTGGGGCAGACAAGATTAGGTGCGCAGCGATGGATAAGTCTAGGTTTTATAGGCTTTCAACCTTCAGAATTCAGTAAGCTTATAGTAATCTTTACTCTGGCAAGATATTTAGGTCAAAAAGAGAATGCCCTGGGTAACAATCTATTTTGGCGCAAAGGCTTAAAATATAGCAAAACATTAGTAGTCTCATTTTTAATAGTAGGTGCCCCTTTTATATTGATCGTAAAACAGCCCGACTTGGGTACGGCATTGACATTAATCCCTATCCTCTTGGCCATGCTTTATGTCTGGGGGACTTCTATTAAGACATTGCTGCTTGTCTCGTTACCCTGTGTTGTGGCCTCGCCCTTTTTATGGCATATGCTTAAGCCTTATCAAAAAAGAAGGGTTTTAGTCTTTTTGGACCCCAATATCGATCCCTTGGGGGCCGGATATACTGTGATCCAGTCCAAAATCGCTATTGGTTCGGGGGGATTATTGGGCAAGGGTTGGTTGGCGGGGACCCAGAACCAGCTCAATTTTTTACCTGAACGGCACACAGATTTTATTTTTTCGGTTGTCGGTGAAGAATGGGGGTTTTTGGGCGCGGCCTTACTTTTGACCTTATATATGGTTTTGATTTTAAAGGGGTTTTCTATTGCTCAGCGTACGCTGAATACTTCGGGCAGGCTTTTGGCCTGTGGTATAGTTGTCCTGTTCGCTTTTCAGGTGGTGGTCAATATAGCCATGACCATTGGCCTGGTTCCGGTAGTAGGACTGCCTCTTCCTTTGATCAGCTATGGTGGCTCGTCATTGTTTTTAAACATCGCCTCAATCGCCTTTTTGCTAAATGTGGGCATGAAAAGGGCCGTTTTCTAACCATATGGAAAACATAGAGTTAAGAGTTAAAAAAGCATTAAAATCTATATGTTTTTAGAAAGGAGACCTCTGGACTTAATGTTGTTAAAATGTGCAAATGCACATCTGTCAACTTGACAAATGATGTTTTTTGTGCTATACTTCACATTGTACGGATAGAAAAATAGCGTTTGAAAAAGGCAAACCCCGTTAGAGATAACGGGGGGAGCCACGTTAGAGTGAATCTCTAACGGGGCAAACCATTTGGCCGTTAAGGCCAGCCTTCGGTGGAAGGCCGCAAGAATGGGGCGCAAAGCCACAGACCCTAAGTAATCTTTAAGGGTAGCTGGGTTGCCAAGCGTGGAGGGGCAGTAAATTTTGAGGCCCTAGGCTTTGCGTAAAAGCCTAGGGCCTTTGTTTTAGCGGCGTTAGATGAGCCAAAAAGGAAAGATAGATGATAAAAAAACCAGACAATCCTAACGGAAATGCCCATCGCGTAATCACCTTTCTTACGCGAGAAGAATTGGATTTCTTGGATAAACTGGGAAAAGATGCCCTTTTCAGCGCAGGCATAAAGCTATCCAGAAGCAAGATCATTTCTGCCATAGTCAATGTCGTGCGCAAGCTCAATATTGATGCTTGTGGGCTGCGATCCAAAAGACAGCTAGAGGCAAGGATTATGGAGACGATCAAAGAGATAAATAAAAATAGTGAAGGTCGATCAAATAAAAAGAACGAAGATAATAAAGAAAACAAGGATGGCCAAGATGGAAAATCTATTTAGAACCTTTTTGGATGCCCCTAAGGGCATAAAATACAAGCTGACCGTCGCCTTTGCGCTGATGTCAGTGATTCCCATGCTTGTCTTTGGATATTTGATCATTCAGTATGTATTTCCAAAAGTATCGGATATTTGGGATATCTCTATAATGGTCGCCTTTACCATATTTTTGATGATTTCCGGGTTCTATTTAGCAAAAATGATTATATATCCTGTAATTAAGATCAGCGCGCACGCCAAAGGGATCCTGGAAGGAGAATTCGACAAAAAAATAGACATATCCCGGGAAGACGAGATAGGCGAGCTGGGCAGTTCTCTAAACCGCCTTTCTACTAAGTTAAAACAAAATATGGGTGAGCTGCGTGGGTATGGAGAAAAGATCAAAGAGATCAATATGGAAATAAACAGAAAGGTATTTGCCCTTTCCGGACTCCTGCAGATCAATAACCTGATAACCTCCGAGTTTAATTTAAGCGAAGTGCTTAACTTGATTATAGAAAAACTTGCTCAGCTGCAACAACGTGGTCCGGCTTTTGTTATGCTTCTAAGAAAAGGTAAAGGGGATTTAGCTATAGCGGCACATGCCAACCTGACTCTACCGCAACCGGAGAAGGTAACAATTAATCCCGGGCAGGGATTATTGGGCAAGGTATACGCAAGCGGCCTTCCTTTAATTATTGATACCGAACGAAGCAAAATCGGCAATGACAAGGTCCTAGAGGAACTTCTACCTACAAACAACATAATGGTCTTACCGCTAGCTTCTTCGGGTAAGATAATAGGTATCTTGGGTGTGGGTAACAATCTTTCCGGTTTTAGCTTTTCCGAGGAAGAGATAGAGGTGATCAGCATATTTGCCAAACAGATTATACTGGCTTTCGAAAATGAGACCCTGCAGCGTAAGACCAAAGAGTTGACAGTAAAAGATGAGCTGACCGGACTTTATAATGAAAAATATATTAGAGATCGTTTGGAAGAGGAAATAAAGAGGGCCATCTCATATCAAAGGCCGTGCTCGTTCATTATCTTAGAAATCAGCGATTTTGAGCGTTATCGCAATGCTGTTGGCGAGATGTTAGTGATAGATGCATTGAAGAAAATAGCCCAGACCTTTAAGGAAAGTACCAGTGAGATTGATAAAGTGGCACGTTTTAGCGAAAGCCAGTTCGCCGCAATCCTGCCGGAAAAGAACAAACGGCAATCCCTTGAGGTTGCTGAGAACATCCGGGCGGAGATAAGCAGATTTGCAGATAGCCAAAAAAAATCAGGGGATGGTGCTTTTCTAAGGATAAACGGGGGCATTAGCTCTACTCCCTTGGATGGCGAGACGTCTATCGAGCTGATCAATAAAGCCTTGGCCTATACAGAGAAGGCTAAAGAAGAAGGGGAAAATAAAATAGTCATATCCTAAATTAATAAAGAGAATATAAGGAGCAACGCTATGTATGAGATGGGAAAATTGTTAAAAATGGTAGTAGAGAAAAACGCCTCAGACTTGCACATTACTGCCGGCACGCCGCCCCAAATACGCATAGATGAAAAACTTTTCAATGCCGGCGAGCAAATGTTGATGCCCGATGAGACAAAAAGGCTGTCCTATGGTTTGTTGAACCAGGAGGAAATCAAAGAATTCGAACAAAACCTAGAGCTGGATACTTCGTTTGGCATCGAAGGTCTAAGCCGTTTCAGAGTCAACATATATCAGCAGAGAGAAGCTGTAGGCTGTGCCATAAGAAGGATACCCTTTGAGATTAGGAGCTTAGAACAGTGTGGCCTGCCAGTAAAGGTGGTTACACACTTTTGCCATAAAGGTAAGGGGCTGGTTTTAGTTACCGGGGCAACGGGAAGTGGAAAATCCACTTCCCTGGCGGCAATGTTGAATATGATTAATCAAGAAAGGCGTTGCCATATAATCACGGTTGAGGACCCTATTGAATATACCTTTAGAAATATTAAGGCTATTATCGAACAGCGCGAAGTAGGAAAGGACACGCACTCTTTTAGCGAGGCCCTGAGGCATGTCTTGCGCCAAGACCCCGATGTAATCCTTATCGGTGAAATGAGGGACTTAGAGACCGTCCAGGCCGCCTTAAACATTGCCGAAACGGGTCATCTGGTCTTTGCTACTTTGCATACATCCGACTGCGTGCAGACCGTGAACAGGATCGTTGATATATTTCCTGCTCATCAACAGCAGCAGATACGCACGCAATTGTCTTTTGTTTTGCTGGGCATTTTATCCCAGCAGTTGATACCAAAGCCGGGCGGAGGCAGGATCTTGGCTACAGAAGTTTTAGCTGCCAACCATGCCGTACGCAGCCTTATTCGAGAAGCAAAGACACATCAGATATATTCGGTAATCCAGACTGCGCAAAAAGAAGGCATGAGCACAATGAATCAGGCCCTTTATGAATTAGTCTTAAGAAACGTTATTTCTCAGGATGAAGCGATGCTGCGTACAACCGAACCCAAAGACTTAGAGAGATTGTTTAAAAGATAAGCGAGGACATAAGTTATGGAGATTTATAGTTGTTATAATACAAATAGGGGAATAGGCGACATAACTTATGTGTCCGAGCTTATCCCGCACCTTTTAGATATTAAAAATCTAACTTCACTGTATTCAAGAAAGCGTGAATACCAAAATGGTGCGGGATCAATTCGCACTTATCGCTTAGCTTCACTTCGTTCGCTAATAAACGATGTGCTCATTGAAGGAATTGTATAATGGAACCTCTAAGGGATCCACATGCTTTAAAAGGCCAATTAGGCAATGCCCTTCTTCAGAAAGGGGTCATTACTGAAGAACAGTTAAGACATGCCCTGGAAGTACAGCACAAGGAAAACGGCCTGTTAGGAGAAATCTTAGTCCAACTTGGTTACGCCTCTGAGGAAGATATCGTACAGGCTTTAGCTGTACAGCATGATTTTCCTTATCTTCCTTTGTCAAACTATGAGATAGACTCCGAAGTTATCAAGCTTATTCCTGAAGAAATAGCAAGAAAATACCATGTTTTGCCGGTTGATAAAATGGGAGACATACTCACAATAGTAATAGACAACCTTTTAGATAGCGAAGCGGTCAAAGAAATAGAGAAGTTAGTTAATTGCAAGATAGAGATATTTGTATCGACTAACAAGGAAATAAAAGAGGCCATCGAGTATTATTATTCTAAAAAAGATAAGTCGAATTAAGCCAGGAGAACAAAAGACATGCCTAAGCCGCTTAAGGAGCAATTAATAAATATTTTGGTCGAGAATAAACTGCTTACAGCCGAGCAACTAGAAGAGGCTCTTAAGATACAAAAGCAAAAAGGGGGTAGGCTGAGCAATATTTTAGTCTCGCTAAAATTCATCAAAGAGAAAGACCTGATGTTGGCTTTGAGCAAAAGCCTTAATATTCCTCCTATAAATCTAGCTAAGCTGGATATTAAGCCAGAGGCGATCAAATCCATCCCTGAGCACGTAGCCAGGCATTATCAACTGATTCCTATCGCCAAGATGTCCAGTAGCCTGACTGTGGCAGTGAGCGATCCGCTCAACATATTTGCTTTAGATGATATCCGCGCCCTTACTAATTATAAGATCAAGACGGTCTTAAGCACCGAAGAAGATATTAAAGAAGCTATCCGCAAATACTATGCTAAAAATGCCGGGGACTTGATCAAAGACGTAATTAAGGATAAGGAAGCAAAAGTGGTTGCGGTGGCCCTAGAGGAAGCCAAGCTCGATACCCAGACGCTCCTGGAGATGGTAAATGAAGCACCGATCGTAAAGATCACTAATATGATTTTGAGTGAGGGGATTAAGCGTAAGGCCAGTGATGTGCTTATCGAGCCGTTAGAAAAAACCATGCAGGTACGCTACCGCGTTGACGGGGTATTGGAAATGGGCGAGTCCCCGCCTAAGAGTATGCACGAAGCTATAGTGACAAGGATCAAGGTTATGTCTCGGCTGGATGTGGCCGAACACAGATTACCTCAAGATGGCCGATTTAAGATCAAACTACCTCATAAAGAAGTAGATTTCCGTGTCTCGGTACTTCCTTCTAGCTTAGGAGAAAAACTTGCGCTGAGGATTTTGGATAAAAGCAGTTTGCTGTTAGATGTAGAAAAGCTGGGCTTGGAAGAACATCCTCTGAAAGTATTGACAAAATGCGCCCAGCAGCCACACGGAATGATCTTAGTCTGCGGCCCTACGGGGTGTGGTAAAACAACCACCTTGTATTCCGTGCTTAACTATATCGATTCAATAGAAAAAAACTTGGTCACGGTCGAAGACCCGATCGAATATTTGTTGGATGGGATAAACCAGGTTTCTGCCTTGCCTGAGATCGGTCTTACCTTTGCCGCTGCCTTGCGTTCGATGTTGCGCCAGGACCCCGATGTGATCATGGTTGGCGAGATCCGCGATTTCGACACGGTAGATATCGCGATCAAAGCCGCGCTTACCGGCCATCTTGTGTTAAGTACGTTACATACCACAGATGCCCCGGGTTCTTTGGTCCGCTTGGCCAATATGGGAGTGGAGCCCTTTTTGATTACCGCATCGTGCCTTATGGTCGGCGCGCAGAGGCTAGTAAGGATACTTTGTCCACATTGCAAGGAAGAGTATAAGGCCATGCCGGATCTAAAAAAGAAACTTGGTATTAAAGATAATAAGGAAATAACTTTTTATCGCCCCAAAGGTTGCGCAAAGTGCAATGACGCCGGGTATAAAGGGCGTATAGGGATTATGGAAGCCCTGGAGATCTCCGCTAAAATAAAAGAATTGATTCTGGCCAAGGCGGCTGAGGTGCAGATAAAAAATGTAGCCCGTCGCGAAGGAATGCGCACATTGCGCGAGAACGGCTTGGCTAAAGCGCTAAAAGGGATTACTTCTGTGGAAGAGGTGCTGAGAGTTACCGCTCCAGATGAAGAGCTGGCTTAAAATATGGGACTTATAAATAAGCAGGAGTGAAAAATGCCTAGATTAGGTGCGTTGAAAAAGAAGCTGAACGAAATACTGCTGGAGAACAAGCTTATTAGCGAAAAGGACCTTAAAAAAGCCCTGGATATCCAAAGGGAAAAAGGAGGCCAGCTAAGCAAGATCCTGGTCGACCAAAAGATGATCTCCCAAAAAGATTTAGCTGTTTGCCTGGGTACTCAGTTAGGCATTCCGCCGATCAATCTGTCCAAATATAAGATCGACCCGGAGGTAGTAAAGTTGATCCCTGAGCGCATAGCACGTCATTATATGGTTATTCCCATTTCCAGGATCAAGAATGTTATTAGTGTAGCCATGGCCGACCCCTTGAATATATTCGCGCTAGACGATATCAAAGTTTTGACTAAGCTGGAGGTACAGACTGTAGTCACCACTGCTGACGAGATCATCCAGGCGATTGATAAATATTACGCGGGCAAGACTCAGGAGATGGCCGAAATCGTCGAAAAAGCACAAGAGACCATCGAAATGCAGACGGTAGATGAGGGCCAGGGCATTACCGATGTGGCTGAGCTGACCAAGGCCAGCGGTGAGGCCCCCTTGATAAAATTGGTCAACGTGGTTATTAATGAGGCATTGAAAAGCAGGGCCAGCGACATTCATCTTGAGCCCTTTCAGGACAGGGTGCGCGTGCGTTATCGCATCGATGGTATTTTGCAAGAATTTTTTACTTTTCCAGTTAAGATAAAAAATGCGCTGATAACGCGTCTAAAGATAATGTCTACCTTGGATATTACACAGAAACGCATCCCCCAAGACGGGCGTTTTAAGGTCAAGGTAGATAAAAAAGAGATAGATTTTCGTGTTTCGGTCTTGCCTACTGCTTTTGGGGGCAAGATCGTTTTAAGGGCACTGGACAAAGCCAATTTATCTATCGGCCTTGACCGTTTAGGGTTTTTGCCGGACTCGCTAGAAAAATTTAAGGACGCTATCTCCAAGCCATACGGCATGGTCCTTCTCACCGGCCCTACTGGTTGCGGAAAGTCGACCACGCTCTATTCGATACTTAATCAATTAAACACAACTGACAAAAACATTGTTACCATAGAGGATCCTGTCGAGTATCAGGTCGAACGCATCACACAAATAGCGGTCAAGCCAGAGATCGGCCTTACCTTTGCCAGTGGACTGCGTTCCATACTCAGGCAGACCCCGGATATTATAATGGTAGGTGAGATTCGTGACGGCGAGACAGCGGATATAGCTATCAAGGCCTCTTTGACCGGAGAGTTGGTTTTGAGTACATTGCATACTAATGACGCTGCTTCAGCGATAACGCGTTTAATGGATATGGGTGTGGAGCCGTTTTTGATAGCTTCATCGGTAATCATGGTTGCGGCGCAGAGGCTTTGCCGTAAGATATGCCCAAATTGTAAAGAACCTCAAGATATACCTAAGGCCGTATTGGATGAGATGGGTATAAAAGTACCAAAGGGAGCCAAATTTTATCATGGAAAGGGTTGTTCCCGATGTAACCACACTGGTTATTATGGACGCATGGGCACTTTAGAGATTCTGACCCTAGATGATAACATAAGAGAGATGATTATAAAAGGTGCTTCCAGTACTGAGATCAAAAATTACGCCATCGCCCATGGCATGAGGACGTTACGCGAGAACGGAATTGAAAAATTCATCCGTGGTGAAACAACTCTGGAAGAAGTCTTAAGGATGACCGCCGAGGTATAACCCAGGAAGGGGCAATCGAATGCCTTATTTTAGATATGTGGCCAAGGATCAAGAAGGCAAAACGGTTACCGCTACTTTAGAGGCCAAAAACAAGACCAGTGTAGTCGATTTGCTGAGAAAGAGGACGCTGATAGTCATCTCGGTAGATGAGACTAAAGAAAAGGCAGCCAAAGCGCCACGTAGCGGCAGCGTTAAGACAGACGATCTGGTGATCTTTTCCCGTCAGTTGGCCACAATGGTCGATAGCGGGATACCTCTTGTGCAGGCCTTGGATGTCTTGGCAGAACAGATAGAAAAACCATTTTTTAAAGGCGTGGTCATTAACTTAAGAGATGATATCGAGACAGGAAGCAGCCTTTCTGACGCGCTTGGGCATCATGCCAAAATATTCTCAAATCTTTTTGTAAACATGGTCCGGGCAGGAGAGTCAAGTGGTATGCTTGACGATATACTGGAAAGGGTCGCTGAATATCTGGAAAAAGCAAGCGCCTTGCAGCGTAAGGTAAAATCAAGCCTTGTTTACCCTGCCTTAGTTGTGAGTATGGCAATAATCATAACCTCCCTTTTGATATTGAAAGTAGTCCCCACTTTTAAGGGGATTTTCGATTCCTTAGGAGGAGAATTGCCCAAGCTCACCCAGGTTTTGATTAATTTCAGTGATTTTTGTCGAGCCTACTTTTTGCATATGATAATCGGCATAGTTGCCTTTTTGGTTATTTACAAAAAAGTCACGTCTACGCCTAAGGGGAGGTTAAAAAGGGATAAGGTCTTGCTGAGATTACCGATTTTTGGTTTGCTTTTGCGCAAGGTAGCTATTGCCCGTTTTTCACGCACCTTGGCTACTTTGGTAAAAAGTGGAGTGCCGATTTTAAATTCTTTAGAAATAGTGGCCAGTACATCAGGCAATAAAGTGATTGAAATGGCCGTGGACCAGGTGCGCAATAACATCCGCGAAGGCGAAAATATCGCTGAGCCCTTGGCCAGGAGCGGCGTCTTTCCACCTATGGTGACGCGTATGATCCAAGTAGGGGAGCAGACCGGTGAGCTGGAGAAGATGTTGTCCAAAATCGCTGATTTCTATGAAGAACAGGTGGATGTGGCAGTGGGCAGCTTGACTTCACTGATCGAGCCGCTGATTATTGTATTTTTGGGTGTAGTCGTGGGCGGCATCGTGGCCGCAATGTTTCTGCCGATCTTTAAGATTACCCAAATGTTGTAAAAAAATTTTACATAAGAATTTTGCCTATCTTAGACACCCCTTTTTGACCAAAAAACCCTTGACACCTTATATCTTGAATGATAAACTTTATAATAGGAGGAATCATAACTTCCTGTGCTGAGTTGCGCTTGTTTGGAATCCGGGCGCGGATATTTATTTTTCTGTTTTTCCGTGTCAAGGCCCAGAGAAGGGCACCAGTGCTACCTATTTTAGGAAGGAAGGAGGGAGAAACGAAATGTCAAAGCGCAATAATAAAGGTTTTACGCTAGTTGAAATCATGATTGTAGTTGCCATCATAGCTTTATTAGCGGCAATCGCCATTCCTAACCTACTTCGTGCCAGGCTAAATGCCAATGAGAACGCTACCGTAAACACCCTAAAAACCATGGTCGCGGCTCTTAACTCATTTGCGGGGGCCAATATAGCCTCAGGTGTTCCCACTTACCCCCTTACTGCAGCTGGAGCTGGTAGCGGGTTTGATGCATTGACCTCAAACTCAATTGCACCTCCGGAACCGCCTTATCTCGAGCTAAACTGGAGTGAGGCCGTCGGCCCCAATAATCCACCTAGAAGGTCTGGTTATAGTTACACCTACAACCAGCAAGATACAGATGCCGATGGTATCATAGAGAGGTTTTGGATAGATGCCATACCTCTTGCTTATCAGACCTCAGGCGTGCGTAGCTTCTATGTCAATGAACAGGGTGTAGTGTATGGTTTTGATAACGCTGGCGCGGCAGCCGGTGCATATTCAAATGGCCCTCCGGCCGCAGGCTGGGTAGTAGCGGAATAAAGTTTTATGCAGCACAATCAAGCGTGAAGGAGGCGGTGGAGTTTTCCACCGCCTCCTTTCTTTTTGTGTATTTGATGCTTGATTTTGTTTTGCTAACGTATTATAATATTTAAAAATATGATAAAGAAAAACAAAGGATTCAGCTTAATAGAGATATTGATAGTTTCGGCAATCCTGGCTTTATTGACTGCCATTGCCATACCCTCTATGTTACGCCATAGGCTTGATGCCAATGAAAGGGCTACTATAAAGAACTTAAAAGTCCTTTGCGATGGGCTCAACTCTTTTGCCGGAAAGAATATAATAAATAGCGTTCCTTCGTACCCCGCCAATTTAGATGCCTTGACCGTCAACCAGATAGCCATGCCCGAACCCCCTTATTTAGATATATCTTGGAGCGATGCCGGCAGCGGAAGCGTGCAGAAGTCAGGATATCGATATACCTATACGGGCACAGATCTAGATAGTAACGGTGTTAATGAGAGGTTTTTTCTTGACGCTGCCCCTATCTCTTACCAGACTTCAGGGGTGCGCAGCTTCTATGTTGATGAACAGGGTGCTGTCTATGGTTTTGATAATGCCGGAGCGGCGGCAGGGGCATATGGTAGCGCAGCCCTGGTGGCGGCCGGGTGGAGCATATTAGAGTAAAATAAAATTGAAACCACAAAGACTATATTATAGTGAGACGCTAAAAAGAACAAAAGGCGTCTTTTTTTATTTTGTTGCCGCAAATATTATAATTTTGTGCTTGATTTTTATTTATATATATCATATTATAATAAGCAATATAGTCAGCAATGGAATGTGAAAGATTTTGCTAACCAATTTTTTACTAAAGAGTTAGGTTTTTGCATACTATTGGGAAATTTGCTGTTCAGCAAATTGTTTACCGAGTAATTGTTTTATGGTGTATAATATAATAATTAAGATTAAGTAAGTTTGGATTGACTCTAATTATGGCTAAAGAGAAGATTTCTATAGGGTTAGATATCAATAACCGCTATATCAACATGGTCAAGCTGGCTAAAGAAGCCTCCGGCGCTATTAATCTGCTTGATTTTGCCAGTGTAGACATAGGCCTCAAAAAGGGGCAGGCGGAGAAATCTAAGCAGATAGAGAGATTGGTGCAAGAGAAGGGGCTTACCGAATGTTTGGTCAATGTAGGGGTCTCAGGTGAATCAGTAGTGGTCAGGTACATAGATTTGCCCAAGATGAAAAAAAATGAAGTGGCCCAGGCTTTGCAATATGAGGCTCAGCAATACATCCCTTTTAAAATGGAAGAAGTGATTTTTGACTTTAATATTCTTGAGCCCGCGGATTTAGATAAGAGTAAGATGAGGATTCTTCTGGTGGCGGCAAAAAAACAGGCGATAATGGATTTTGTCAAACTTATCAAACAAGCAAAGTTAAAACCCAATCTTATTGATGTCAACTCCTTTTCCTTGATCAATTGCTTTCAGGTCTCGGGCACAAAAATAAAACCAGATCATGTATATGCTTTGGTCAATTTGGAGTTTGATTTAGTAAATATAAACATCTTACAAAAACAGACGCCTTATTTTACTCGCGATATTTCGCTAGAAAACGAGACGGTCTCTCTAGCCGACATAAACGGTGAAAAGAAGGGTCTTTTCGAATCGCTCAGGCCGCTTTTTGTAAACCTGATCCGCGAGATAAGGATTTCTATTGATTATTATGAAAGCGAATTTGAAAAACAGGTGAGCACAATTTATGTCAGCGGCGAAGGCGCCAGGATCACTGAATTGGTCAGTGCCTTCGGGGCTGAGTTGGGTCGGGAAGTCTCTTTATGGAATCCCGTGGGCAACCTAAAAGTCGATTCCTCGCGGATTGATTGTAAGGTTCTGGGGGATAAATCCGCTATGTTAGCCCTGGCCTGTGGGCTGGCGATAAGGGGATTGAATTAAAATGAAAAGAAAAGGTTTTACCCCGTTAGAAATAAAACGCTACAAGCAGCTTTTGTGCTCTAAGCATAGATTTCTAACGGGGTTTACTTTAGTAGAATTGATGATGGCCTCTGCTGTTACGGCGGTGGCTTTACTTGGCCTTTTAGGTGTTTTTAGCGGTTGTTTTGGCGTGGATGAATCAGCGAGAGACTTGACCGCGGCCATGAATGGCGCCAGGCAAATTATGGAACAACTGCGTACTTTTCGCGATGAGGCCCGCATTACAAGGGATCCAAGCAGAGACGATTTTCCGGCCGATTTTCAAACCGAGATAAACAACTTTAGAAACAACGGTATACCCAATTGGGGTATTTTGCATAGAGTGTCTATAGACATAATTAGCGATGGCAGCGATCCCGATGGTATGAGCGAGGTTTGGGGAGGCAGCGCCGATACAGAAACACTGTTTTGGATAAGCGTTTCTGTGTCTTGGATGCAGGGGGGGGGAAGGATATACGGCGAAGACAATGGTGCAGGCGGCGGCGTAGCCTTGGACGGGGCCATCGGCGGGGCGGAAGATGTTAATAATAACGGCATATTGGACTCGCCAGCACAAGTAACCACTTTGATGAGGGAATAGGTGAGAAAGAAGAATCGCGGCTTTACTTTTGTAGAAGTAATGGTTGTTTTCTTTGTTTTTTCTGTCATCATGGCCGCTATCTATGCCGTGCTGAATGTGGGCAAACAATCGTGGTATATGGGGATTACTCAGGAAGATGTACAGCAAGAGGCCAGGACAGCGATGGAGATGATGGTCAGGGAACTGCGCGAGAGCCGGGATTCCGGTGTAGTCGTCGCTGCCGGTAATTCCAGGATTACTTTTGAAATGCCTTCGGGCACCGATGCCAATGGTGACCTAGTATGGGATTACCAAGTACAATACTTTTTAGGTGGGGCCAATGGCGACCATCTGATGCGCACTTTTACGGATTTAAATGCCGGTACGACGCTGGCCAATAAGGTCATCGCTAAAGAGGTAAACAGTGTCCAGTTTACGCGCTTTCCCACATCAGTAGTGACGGATGACCCGGACGGAGTACCCAATTCCGGCGATGAGGTAATAGAGAATCTTGTAGCCATAGAAGTGACCCTGCAGACTCAGAAAGATGTGTTGCAGGGCAGGACCATGACTAATACCCTTACCTCACGGGCGATTTTAAGAAATGAATAAAAAAGGAAAGAAAGGCAGATGCAAAGAGAAATAAGGGACAAAAAAGGCATTATACTTGTTTCCTGCTATTTTGTGATTGCCACACTGGCGGTTTTAGGCAGTGCCTTTTTGGCCAGAAGCGTAGCCGAGAAAAGATTCGCCGAAAGACAAAGGGCATCAGTTCAAGCTTTTTATGTCGCCGAAGCAGGCCTAGAGCGGGCGGTTTGGTTTTTGACCGCTTACGAACCTGTTACCGGAACTGACAGTGATGGTTCCTGGCGTAGTTTGCCATACAATGGGGGTAGTAATCCCCCTGGTCCTGGCGCTAATGACCCACAAAATGAGCCTTGCGGTCAAGGTGACTATACAATTTGGGTAGAGGCAGAAGCAGGCAATACCGTAGTCGTCCATGCCGAAGGCATGGTTGGCGGAATCAACAGAGTGTTGAGGCAGCGGGGGACTGTAATTGAAGTACCGGAAGCCTTTGATTACGCTGCTTATGTAGGCGGACAGATAAACGGAGATATTACCGTAAACGGGGATTCTCAAGAGAATGGAACAGAGCTGCCCACTGTCGATATGACTTATTATTCAAACAACGCCGACCATAATATCGTGGGCAATCATAATTTTCCCTCGGGTGTATATAATGGAATGTGGTATGTCGACGGGAGCGTTACTTTTGACAATAACGTTACGATTAACGGTTCAATTATCTCAACCGGCGGCATTTCTACAAACGGCAACAGCAATATATCCATCATCGCAGATTTGCCTAATCCGGCGTTGGTTGCCGAAGGGAACTTCAACTTCCAAAATAGCGCCAATGTTATGGTAGATGGGTTGATTTATGTGGGTTCAGATTTGACCGGCAATTTCCATCTTCAGCAGGCGCACAACATAGTCTTTACGGGGGTACTTATAGTCGGAGGCAACCTCAACTGCCAGAATAGCGATGTGACCGTCAATTATGACCCTGCAATAGCGGAAAATCCCCCGCCCGGTTTTACCGATGGCGGAAGAGTAGTATTTACGGAAGAGGATTGGCAGGAGCTGGATATATAAATCATAATGATAGAGATCAATCTTTTACCCTCAGAACTAAGGCCGAAGAAGAAGCTGCCTATTGATTTCGATATCAGCAATATCTTTCAGGCCAAACTGGTAGTCGTGATTTTGGTGGGCATAGTCCTGCTTCATTTACTCCTTCACGCAGCAGGCGTGTTGAGCAACAGAAGGTTAGTCGGCCTGCAGGCACAATGGAGCCAGATGACTTCCAAGAATCAGGAGATCCAAAAGCTGCAGAACGAACTCGCCGCGGTGAACAAAAAGATACCGATGATCGAACAGCTGATGGAGAAGAGGATACTCTGGGCCGAAAAACTTAACCGCGTAAGCGACCTTTTGGTTTCCGGGGTTTGGCTGGATGAGTTTTCGATTAGAGAAGAGGTAGTAGAGAGCCGCGGACGGACCGAAATAACGACAAAATACCTGTTGATCAGCGGCAGCGCCGCTTCCCGTACTCAAGACGAGCCAGCGTTGATAGGTATATTCATGCAGAATTTAAAAGACGACCCTGCCTTTGCCAAGGATTTTAAAGAGATCGAGCTGGGTCCGATAAGAAAAAGGTTAATCGAACAGACAGAGGTTATGGATTTTACTTTAATCTGCCGCTTTAAAGAAGATAGGCTAACGGCCCTGGAAAAATGAGCCCAAAATTCAACACTCAACAATTAGATGCTGCGAAACTGAAAGAAATTTTTTCCGATAAGTCTACCTTGAGTTTGATAGGCGTAGTCTCGATAACGCTTATCTACCTGTTTATGTTATTTATTCCCAAGGTCAAATATATTTTTACTACCTTAAATGCGGGCAATAAAGTAAATGTCAATATAATAAAGACTGAAAGCGAATGGGCAAAATTACCTCAGTTAAAACAAAAAATAGCACTGCTGAATGAGAAAATAGATTATTATGAGAAGGAACTCCCCGGACAAAAAGAGATACCGGCCGTGCTGAAATATCTATCAGATTCAGCGCGGAAGTTGAAGGTGAAAATTACAGAGATCAAGCCGGCGACTGAAAGCGAGGTTTCCGGCCAAGAGACCTTGATCTATTATGGCGTACCTATTTCATTAAAGGCAGAATGCGCCTTTCATCAGCTGGGCAAGTTCTTAAGCGAGCTCGAAAGCGCTGACAGGTTTATAAAAATAACCGATATTAAAGTCGTAGACGACCCTATGAAAGTCGACAGCCATTATGTCAGGCTTACAGCTATAACCTATGTGATGAAAAAATGAAAAACTCTATTGTGCTATTTTTCATTATCCTATTGCTTGCGTCTGATTTGGCACTTGGCCAGGTCAAAGAAGGCTTTAATTACGATGATCAGGGGAAGCGTGATCCCTTTGTGCCTCTAGTTGATGCAATGGGTCGCTATATTTTGGAAGAGGGAGAGATGTTGTCTATTACAGATTTAGATCTTTCGGGTATTCTCTGGGACCCGAATGGAAACAGCACTGCGCTGATCAACGACCAAATAGTGAGTACAGGCGACAGCTTTTATGGATTTTTGATCAAAGAGATCAATGAAAGCAGCGTGACTGTCTCGCAGAGCGGTCAGGATTATACGTTGTGGTTAACGATAGAAGAAGGAGGGGAGTAATGAAAATGAGGCGGTTGGGGATATGGTCGGTATGGATTGTCTGCTTAGGCACCTTGGCATTTTTGGTTTATAGCCAGTGGACAGCGGCTACTTTACAGGCGCAAGAGGAGCAGGAGCCAGCGCCCGTGGCAGCCATGCCTTTGCAGCCAGAGAAACAGGATCAGGAGACTGCGGAAAATATTACAGTTGACTTTAAAGATGCCGATGTCCACGATGTATTGAAAATTATTTCTTATAAAAGCGGGGTGAACATAGTTGCCGGCAACGATGTACAGGGGACAGTGACAATCCGCTTGGTCGATGTCCCTTGGGAGAAAGCGCTGGATGTCATTTTGAAAAACGCCGGTTTTGTTTATGAGCGGGATCAGGATATTATCCGCGTCACCACTCTAGAAAATCTGGGCAAAGAGGAGTTGAGTACCGATATATTTATTTTGAATTATGCCGATGCCGAACAGGTCACCGAGTCTATCAAGTCTATGCTTACTGAAAGAGGCAGCGTAAAAATCGATGCCAGGACAAATCAGTTGGTGGTCACCGATGTCCCTACCAACTTATATAAGGTAGAGAAGGTAATCGAAAAACTAGATAAACGGACGGCCCAGGTTTTAATAGAAGCCAGGATTATCGAGACTACCCTGGATGAGGATGAAAACTTAGGTATAGACTGGACTCTGCAGGCAACGGCAAGCGGCGCTATCAGGCCGATAAACTTCCCTTGGGCCTGGAGCAAGACTTATGGCAAGACCGGGTTAGAATATTTTCCGCCCACCGATCCGGGCAACGATTCTTTTGACGCCACTCAAGTAAATACTTTTCCTTATGCGCCATATTCTGCACAGTCAGAGGGCGGTGATTTTAGATTCGGTACAATAAGTTTTAGCAACTTCCAGTTCGCGCTCGAACTTTTAAAATCACGTAGCGACACCAGGACGCTCTCTAATCCAAGGATCATGACTTTGAATAATAAAGAGGCGACGATCCATGTAGGCCGGGACTACGGTGTCCCTATTTATGAAAGAAATACTTCCACCGGGACTATGGAGATAACCGGTTACTCTACCAGAAAAGTAGGGGTAAAGCTGATAGTCACCCCCCATGTAAACGCAGCCGGCGAAATCGTAGTAGATCTACATCCCGAAGTGAGTGCATTTTTGTCCAACCAGGCTTATGGAGATATCGTAGTGCCCGTTTTTACAGTACGCGAAGCGGTGACTCAGATCATGATCGCCGATGGCGATACTATAGTCATCGGAGAGCTGATCACTGATACAGAAGTCGATTATGTGAAAAAGGTCCCTATTTTAGGGGATATACCTCTGATCAAATACGCCTTTCGTAAGACAGAGAAAGACGTAGATACCACTGATCTGATAATCTTTGTCACAGTACGTCTCATAGAAAAAGACGAAGAAGCAGACGGTAGCAAACAGGCAAAAGTTGACTAATAGAATAAGATAGTTTTGTAATAAAAAACGGGCGCCTGGCTAAGAAGCGTCCGTTTTTTGGCTACTCAACCTTAGCCTCAGTGAAACTGTTTCCACCGGATAATTGGTCCTTCGATTGCACTCAGGATGTTTCGAAGGATGCTGAGTGTAAGTCGAAGCACAGAAGTTGGGAAACTGTTTCGAGTTCCGTCAGATAGGGGCATTTAACGGGACGAGCAGCACAATCAAGCGTAGCCAGGTTAGTCGCACCAAAAAAGAAATCTTAAACTCAAAAAGGAGTCATATGTACCAAGAAATACTTATAACCTGTGAGTCACAAGAGAAAAGAGTGGCTATACTGGAAGGCCGCAGTCTAGAGGAATTTTATGTCGAGCGCCAGGGGGCTCAGAGGTCAGTAGGCAATATCTATAAAGGCGTGGTGAACTCTATAGTGCCGGGTATTGGAGCGGCTTTTGTGAATATCGGCTTAGAAAAGAACGGCTTTTTATATGTGCAAGACCTTACTCTGCCTGATTATGAAAAAATAGCCGAACTTGTCGATCGCTCTTACGTATATGAGGGGGCAATAGCGAATAATAACGCTAAGCGTCAGCCCGATATTAAAGACATGCTTAAGATGGGGCAAGAGATAATGGTCCAGCTGGTAAAGGAGCCCTTGGGCACGAAAGGTGCTCGTCTGACGACCAATATTTCTTTGCCTGGCCGTTATTTAGTGCTTATGCCTCAAGCCAGCCACGTGGGCATTTCGCGGCGTATCCAGGATAACAAAGAAAGGCAGCGCCTGAGAGAATTACTTAAAGGCATAAAGCTCCCTCCGAATATGGGTATGATAGTACGGACTGCGGGGTGCGGTGCGAATAAACGGGAATTTTTGCAGGATCTGCGTTATTTGATGGGCCTGTGGAGGAAGATCAGGAATACTTTTAACAGAAAGACCGCTCCTTCGCTAGCGCACGAGGAATATGATCTGGTTTTACGGGTGATCAGAGATAGTTTTACCGCCCAGGCAAACAGGTTGCTGGTAGATTCCAAACAGGAATATAAAAGGATAATGCATTTTCTTAACATCGTCGCCCCTAGCCTAAAAAACAGAGTACATTATTATACTCAGGATGTGCCTTTGTTTGAGAAAAAGGGAGTAGAGGACGAAATCGCAAAGATACACGACCGCAAGGTAAATCTGAAGTCAGGCGGGTATATCACGATAGATCCGACCGAGGCCTTGGTGGCGATAGATGTAAACAGCGGTAGGTTCACGCGCAAAAAGGACCCCGAGGAGACAGCAACCATGGTCAATTTAGAAGCAGCCCGGGAAATAGCCAGGCAGGTCAGGCTGCGCGACATAGGGGGGATCATAATCATAGACTTTATCGATATGAAATCCCGTCGCAATAGAAACAAGGTGCTTGATACTTTAAGCAGTGCCCTGAAGCGGGACCATCATGCAAAGACAGATATATCAAATGTGTCTGAGCTGGGCCTTGTGGAGATGACCAGGCAGAGGGTACGCAAGAGCTTGGAAAGCGTGGTCTACCAGACCTGTTCCTACTGCCAGGGAAGGGGCCTGGTGAAATCCTCGGCCACAATGTCCATAATGGCTTTAAGAAAGATAAAAAAGGTGCTTCAGACGAATAAGAAGAAGACGATACTTGTGTTTGCCCATCCGGAAGTGGCCTCATATCTGGTCAATGAACATAGGCTGGCGCTGGCTGAGCTGGAAAACAAATTCAGGGCCAAGGTCTTAATAAAGCAGGACACTGGTTTGCATGTGGAGAAGCTGACCATAGAACCCGTCTAAATGCTTGACATATAAAGGTGTTTGTGGTAACATAACTGAACCCCGTTAGAGAAGGTCCTTCTAACGGGCTGAACATATAGAGAGGGTTTTAGGAGAAGATAATATGTATGCTATAGTTGAAGTCGGCAACAAACAATATAGGATCGCCCAAAATGACCAGATTTTGGTCGAAAAAGCTGTTTCTCCGCGTACCCAAAAGGTGTCTTTAGATAAGGTATTGCTTGTAGTTAAGGATAAAAAGGCGCAATTCGGCAATCCATATCTGAAAGATGCGCGGGTGCAATGTGAGGTCGTAAATCAGGTTAAGGGCAAAAAGAAGATTGCTTATAAGTGTCGCAGGCGTAAAAGTTCCCGCACTAAAAGGGGGCATCGCCAGAAGATGGTTTTGTTGAGAGTGAAAGAAGTGGTTGTAAAATAGTAAGTCAAGGAGTGTACGATGGCACATAAGAAGGGAATGGGTAGTACGCGTAATGGCCGTGATAGCCATTCGCAGCGATTGGGTATCAAGCGTTTTGGCGGAGAGGCAGTCAAGGCCGGCAGTATACTCATCAGGCAAAGAGGAACGAGGTTTTTCCCTGGTCTAAATGTAGGCATGGGAAAGGACCACACCCTTTTTGCTAAGGTTGATGGTACGGTAGAGTTTCCCAAATCCCGCGTTGTGAGCGTTAAAGCTCTACGCGCTACTCAATGATCGATAAGGTAAAAATATACGTAAAAGCAGGAGATGGCGGAAGCGGTTGTACTAGTTATAAGGGCATAAAGTTCACTCGGTCGCGAAGACCTGACGGTGGACCAGGGGGTAAGGGCGCAGATATTATCATCAAGGTTGACGACAACGTGCTTTCACTGGAGGGGCTCAAGTTTAAGCAGCATATTCGGGCCGAGAATGGAAAGCAAGGTCAGGCAAATAACAAGAAAGGGGCGGATGCACGCCCCTATATTATTAAAGTACCCCAAGGCACGATCATCCGTGACTTTGAAAACGACCTGTTGCTTCGCGATCTGGTAGGACCAGAAGAAGAGTTGGTTGTAGCAAAAGGAGGAGTGGGCGGTAAAGGCAATACGGGGACTAAACCAGCGACAGCCGGCCAACCAGGAGATCAGAGAAGGCTCTCTTTAGAATTAAAGCTTATCGCCGACTTAGCGCTCATAGGCTATCCCAATGCCGGCAAATCGACTTTATTAAGCAAACTTACCTCAGCTCACCCCAAAATCGCAGCTTATCCTTTTACCACGGTAGTGCCTTTCTTAGGCGTACTGGAATTTCCAGACTTCCAAGAGCCGCAAAAGTTAATATTGATAGAATTGCCAGGATTAGTTGAGGGTGCAACCCAAGGCAAGGGTTTAGGGGCAGGGTTTTTGCGGCACGCTGAAAGGGCAAAGGCCATAGCCTATATTATCGATATGTCTGCCCAAGAAGGCAGAGACCCTTGGGAAGATTTTTGTAATATCGAACATGAGCTCCAGAGCTACAGCCCCGGATTTAGCAGAAAGTCTAAGTTGGTAATAGCAAACAAGATGGATTTGCCTAAAGCCGAGGACAACCTAATTAGATTTTCGGCCAAATACAAAAATAAAGTCTATCCAGTGAGCGCGCTAAATGGTTCTGGTCTCAGCGCCCTAGGCCCGATCATGAGGCATTGTTTAAAAAACGCAGATTAATGGAAAAAAGAAGAATATCTGATAAGTTGACAAGGATTGTCGTAAAGGTAGGGACTCGGGTATTGACTTGCGGTGACTACCGAATAGATAAATCCTGGATAAAAGAGCTAGTGGCCCAAATTGCGCTGCTTTTGGAAAGAAATATCGAAGTCATCCTGGTGACCTCCGGAGCTATCGGGGCGGGCATGGGGATGCTCAAAGCCAAAACAAGACCAAAATTACTGCCTCAACAGCAGGCTTGCGCCGCCATCGGTCAAAGCCAGTTAATGAAAATATACGATACCCTTTTTAGAGAACATGGTCTTTTAACCGCACAGATATTGCTTACTGCCGAGGATTTAGGTAATCGCAAGAGGTATCTAAACGCCAAAAATACGTTACTTACTTTATTGGGTTATAAAAACGTAGTACCTATTATCAACGAAAATGATACTGTATCGGTAGATGAGATAAAATTTGGCGATAATGATAGGCTCTCAGCGCAAGTCGCCACTCTTACGCATGCAGATCTACTAATTATCCTTTCCAATGTAGATGGGCTTTATGATACAAGGCCCAGCAAAAGCCAGCATAAACTCTTAAAAAAATGTGTGATTTCGAGAGTGGATAAAATCGATTGTGAGATCGAAAAGGTGGCTACCAAAAGCCTGGATTCAATAGGCACAGGAGGAATGGCCACTAAGGTGCAGGCAGCTAAGATGTGCGGTACTTCGGGGATTGCCTGCATTGTAGGCAACGGAAGAGAAAAAAACATATTGCTTAAGATCGTCGAGGGACAGGATGTAGGCACCCTTTTTGTGCCCAAGTCAGAAAAATTGGAAGCCAAAAAAAGATGGATCGGCTTTAGCACAAAGCTGAAAGGTGAAGTTTTTGTCGATGAAGGGGCAAAACAGGCGCTAACGGTCAGCAAAAAGAGCTTACTTGCCAAGGGTATAGTCAAGATTCGAGGCAATTTTGCCGTAGGAGATACAGTTAGCATTATGGATATAAATGGCAAAGAATTTGCCCGGGGATTGGCTAATTATTCTTCGACTGAACTCTCAAAGATAAAGGGGCAAAAAAGCGACCAGATCGCAGAGATATTAGGCTATAAATATTACGATGAGGCGATACACCGCGATCACCTAGTCATCCTATAGCCTTGGAAACATTTTCCGGAGCTCTTTATAGATCTTATGAAAAGGAAAATGTTTCCAAGTAAAACTATGCGCTCGCCTAAAGCTTAAAGCCAAAAAGGAAATATATGGATATTGCAAAGGAAGTCACTAGCATCGCCAAAAGAGCAAAGTCTGCATCCAGAGCTTTGAGCGGCATAAGCTGCGAAGCCAAGAATAAGGCATTGCTGGCAATGGCCCAGAGCCTGATTAAAAATTCTCAGATCTTGATCAGGGCAAATAAGAAAGACTTGCTTGCGGCAGGGGGGATGAGGCTGAATGCTGCCATGATCGATAGATTAAGGCTTACCGAGAAAAGCATCCAGCAGATGAGCGCTTCGCTTAAGGCCATAGCTGCCTTAAAAGACCCCTTGGGCCGCGTAATCCGCAGCGTTAAACGTCCCAACGGTCTGGTGATTAAAAAAGTAAGCACCCCTATCGGCGTAGTGGCAATTATATATGAATCGCGTCCTAATGTTACCAGCGATTGCATAGGATTGTGTCTGAAGTCAGGCAATGCCGTGATCTTGCGCGGTGGACGTGAAGCGATACATTCCAACATCGCGATTTACAACCTATTGAAGGCCCAACTGCGCAGGTACAATATTTCCCAAGATGCTGTCGGTATTATAAAAAGCGTTGACAGAAAGGCCGTAGATATACTGCTTGGCCTAAATGAGCTTGTGGATTTGGTTATTCCTCGGGGGGGAGAAGGGCTGATCAAGGCTGTGGCAGAGAAATCCAAAATACCGGTGATCAAGCATTATAAAGGCATATGCCATACTTATGTAGATAACAAGGCGGATTTGAATTTAGCCCGTAAGGTGGCTTTCAACGCTAAGGTACAAAGGCCCGGTGTCTGTAATGCGATGGAGACCCTTTTGGTGCATAAGGATATAGCTAAAAAATTCTTACCGAAGATGGTCAAAGATCTTAAAGACGCCGGAGTGGAAATTAGAGCCGATGCTGCTACGCGCCATATCGTCAAAGGATTGAAGAAAGCTAAACCAGAAGACTGGGGCAGGGAATATCTGGATTTGATCCTATCGGTCAAGGTCGTAGGCGGCCTGGAGGAGGCGATTAGGCATATCGACGATTATGGTTCCGGTCATTCAGACGCCATAATCACTAAAGACAAAAAGAGGGCCGAAAGGTTCCTGGAGAGAGTTGATAGCGCTTGCCTGTTTGTGAACGCCTCTACGCGTTTTACCGATGGATATGAATTTGGCTTAGGCGCCGAGATGGGTATTAGCACCGATAAGCTGCATGCCCGCGGACCGATGGCTTTAGAAGAATTGACCACTTACAAGTATAAGATATTTGGCAAGGGTCAAATTAGGACCTAGATAATGGCTAAACGGCGCATAGGGGTATTAGGAGGGACGTTCAACCCTGTCCATATAGGACACTTGATCTTAGCCCAGGGGGCAAAAGAGCTCCTTGGTCTAGAGAAAGTTATTTTTGTTCCCACGTTTCATCCTCCGCACAAGAGGCTAAGAGGTCTTGTTTGTGCAAAAGAGCGATACCATATGCTTTCTTTAGCCATTAGATCGAATCCAGATTTTTTGCTTTCTGACATTGAAATAAAACGCCGCGGCGTATCTTATTCTGTTGAGACCGTCCTTGAGCTTAAGTCGAAACTGGGCAAAGTAGATTTATATTTTATAGTCGGCTCTGACTTTCTTCGGGAATTTTCTAGCTGGAAGGATACGCAGGTACTTAGGAAGATCTGCAGGTTTGCGGTCGTTCAGAGACCGGGCTACCCTTACCAGAAGCTACCCAGAAATATGTCGGCAATAGACGTAGAGACGCTGGATATTTCATCGACTTTTATACGTAAGCGCATTAAAAGCGGCAGATCAATACGTTACTTTGTTCCCGATGATGTAGGCAAGTATATTGTCAAAAAAAAGATGTATCGCTAGATCGAAAGCGCAAAATTATTGCAAGTGCGTATAATTTATGGTAAAATAAAGCCACTTAAAACTGCCAAAGGAGGTGTGTAATGGAGGCTTATTGCGTAAAGTGCAAAGCTAAAAAAGAAATGAAAGATGCTCAAAAAGTGACGATGAAAAACGGGCGCAATGCGATGAAGGGTAAATGCCCGGATTGCGGGACATCGCTTTTCAGAATCATGAAATAATTTTTGCTGCATTTTGAGTAAAAGGGGGTGATATTATATAAACGCGCGTACTAAAGCATTATTGACTGCTCAAGCCGCAGAGGACAAAAAGGCACGCGATGTAATAATATTGGATATGCGCAAAATATCCGATATTGCGGATTTCTTTATGATCTGCAGTGGAAGCTCCACCCGCCAAGTCAAAGCGATAAGCGATCACATAGTCGAAAAGCTTGAAAAGTCGGGACAAAAAGTTTGGCATGTCGAAGGCCATCACCATGCGCTGTGGGTATTATTGGACTGCGGCGATGTAGTGGTGCATATCTTTGAAGGCCGCACCCGAGAATTTTATAACTTAGAGAGATTATGGGGTGATGCGCCGATAATAACCTTAAAAAGCAATGAGAAAAAACAATAAGGACATCAATCGGTTTCCTTTAAAAAAGAGACGAAGAACGTCGTCTTCTGTTTCTGAGCTAGCTGCGCTTTATGAGATTATAAAAGCGGTTACGTCCACCCTGCATCTTTCGCAGACACTAAGACTGATCACAAAGAAGGCCACTCAGATCATGCGGGCGGAAGGCTGTTCCTTGAGGTTGATCCATGAAAACAAGAAAGAACTGATCTTAAAAGCCAGCTATGGTTTAAATAAGCTTTCTCATTTACGTAAAGGTAATATTAAGCTAGGCGAGAGCATCGCTGGGAGAGTACTACAGGAATGCCGCCACTATATTATCAAAGACCTATTTAAAAAATCCGCCTACAAGTATAGCGCTATCGCCCGTAAAGAGGAGTTCCGTTCTTTACTTTCTGTGCCTTTAGTGGAAAAAGGCAAGGCCTTTGGCGTCCTGAGCATTTACAGTAAAAGACCAAAATACTTTCACAATGCCGATGTAAGGCTACTTTCAATATTTGCTTCTCAGGCCTCTGTGGCCATATCAAATGCAAGATTATACGAAAAAGCCAAGGCTAACTATATCGGCGCGATAAAATTCCTATCTAATGCCCTAGATGCTAAAGATAGCTATACATCCGGACACTCTGAAAGAGTAGCCGCAATCGCTTTGAATATTGCCAGGCAGCTTCGGCTTTCTGATATACAGAGAGACGCGATACAATATGCAAGCTACCTGCACGATCTGGGCAAAGTCAGCATTGATATAAATATCTTGAGAAAAGAAAGCTCTTTGACTAAAAGCGAATGGAGTAGCATATATAGCCATCCGGAAGTAGGGGCCCGGATTATCAGTAATATAGAATCCTTAAGCACTCTAGTCCCCATAATATTGTACCATCACGCCCACTATGCAGGCGGTGGGTATCCCGATAGCGATATGAAATCCGAAAGAATCCCCATCGGCGCACGTATTTTAGCAGTAGCCGATGCTTATGAGGCAATGGTTTCTCACCGCCCCTATCGCAAAGCGTTATCTCACGAAGAGGCCTGCGAGGAATTAAAAAGGTGTGCCGGAACGCAATTTGACCCCAAGGCGGTGAATGCCTTTTTGAAGACTAAAGAGGCCTCATCAAACTAACAGACTAAAATGAGTGGATTTAGAAGAAGATTGATATTTTCTATCCTTCTGCTGGTCTTGCTGACCAGCTTTTCCTACTTTTTATTCCTCTTTGAGATTACGAATGAGATCCTTAGTGTCGAGACTATAGAAGAGCTGCGCAGAATAGTAATCATCTCTGGTTTGGCGATAACTACTGTGGCGGTTATAGGGGCGCTATCTATCTCATTTCTTTTGACCCGCAGGATAACAAGGCCAATAGAGGAGCTGAGCAAAGCAGTAAAGGCAATAACAAAGGGTGAGTTTGACCAGCACATCAAGGCCCACTCCTATGCCGAAGTCGAGGAGCTGATTTTCAACTTTAATTACATGGCCCAGCAACTTAAGAAATTGCACCAGGAGACGAAAAGGCACAGTCGAGATTTGGAGCTAGTTGCCCAGAACAGGACTAAGGAGTTAAGTTATATATATAAGATCAGCAGGGAAGTGTCTTCGTCTTTAGAGTTGGATGAAGTCTTGGATGCAGTAGTAAAAAGGACTACAGAGGCCTTGAATTTAAGGATTTGTGCAATACTTTTGGTCGATGAGATCACTGAGGATAGTTTGCATGTAGTACGTTCTCAGGGCATGAACATAAAAAGGATAGAAAAACACCCGCTGAAGCAAGGAGAAGGGATTTCTGGTTGGGTGTGGGACCACAAAGAGGCGCTTTTGGTCAAAGATGTCGACCAAGACCCCCGCCTGATCGAGAGAAAAAAGGAAAAATATTATACTGGCGGCATTATCGCTGTTCCCTTGGAGGCCAAAGGCAAGACCATCGGAGTGATTATCGGCAATAACAAGGTAGATGGAGGACAGTTTAAAAAAGATGATTTGTTGTTGCTGACCGAGATTGCCAATGAGTCTGCCGTAGCCTTAGAGAACGCTTTGTTGTACAAAAGCCTCAAGCAGGTCTATGTACATACCATCTCCGCTTTAGCCGGTGCCTTGGATGCTAAAGATCACTATACCCGTAGCCATTCAGAGAACGTCACCAGATACGCGGTGGCCATAGCTAAGGAAATGGGGCTCGATGATGCTCAAATAGAGCTTATTCGCCAGGCCTGTCAGCTGCATGACTTAGGAAAAATAGGTATTCACGATTATATTCTGAGCAAGAAAGGTAAGCTATCTCCGGAAGAATGGGAGGAAATACGCGCTCATGCCTTAAGGGGAGCCCAAATCTTGCAGCCGATAGGATTTTTAAATGAAGTGGCAGAATTAGTCAGGCAGCATCACGAACGCTACGATGGTTCTGGCTACCCGCTTCGACTGAGCGGACAGGATATTCAATTAGGTGCCAGGATAATGGCAGTTGCCGATTCTTTTGATGCCATGGTTTCAGAAAGACCTTACCGCAAGGCCTTTGCTTTGTCCAAAGCCATAGCGGAGCTGAAGACCAATAGCGGTACCCAATTCGATCCCGGTATAGTAAAGATATTTTTAAAGGTTTTGGATAAAAATCCAGAGTTGATCAGAGAATCCGAATAAAGAATATGACAATGGATATTCAAGAACAAATCGCCGATTTGATTAAAACCGTTATCAAGAGAAGCCAATGGGCAGGCGTCTTTGAGGATGTTTCTTTTTTTGGGCTGGACATACCGAATAATAGAGTTTTTGGCGATTTTTCGAGCAATGTGGCCATGGCCTTGGGGCGCAAGACCAAGGAACCTGCCCAAGAAATCGCTGTGCAGATAAGACAAGGGCTGGAAAGCGAGCTGAGAAAATCGGTATTGGCAGAAAAAATCGAAAAAATCGAAGTAAAGACTCCGGGTTTCATAAACTTTTTTCTTAGCGCGAGCTATCTGTATGATGTTTTGTCGGAGATATGTAAGCGCAGGGAT